>CAXUHC010000091.1:0-15520 GCA_964250705.1 uncultured Chthoniobacterales bacterium
CCCGGCGGCTCTGGCGGTCGGCGGCGGCGGCCTGACTCGATGGCTGCGCAGCCCCCTCGGCCCGCGCGGCCCGGGCCGCAACCTCGCGGTTCGCTCCCGGTTGCCCGGCACGGACGTCGCGCGGGCGGTTGCCGCCGGGGTTGCCCCGGGCCTCCGCCGCCTGACGTGCCTGCCGCTCCTCTCTCTGCGCGCGCGGCGTGGTGGCAACGCGCGGTTCGCCACCGTTGACGCCAGCCTGCGGCACAGCGTTCGGCGCGTTCCGCCGGGCACCCCGGGCGTTGGGATTCTGGGCGCGGTAGGTTTCACCCTGTCTGGCGAAGGATTCCCGCGCACGTTTATAACCCTCGTTGTTGGCGGCGGCAGCCGGGGCAATCTGCCTGCTGACCGGCGTGACCGGCAGCGTGCCGCGCCTGGTGAAGTTCACGCGCCCGTCGCGGATATTGGTCCGGGAGAAACGCGGGGCCGCCACGTTGAGCTGGTTGCCGTTGACGCGATTGAACTGCCCGCTGCGGATCTGCTGGCGCACCAAGGCGGCGCTCGTGTCACGCCGGAGCGTGAGCTGCGGGATGGGCCGCTCGGTCACGCCTCGGAAACGGTTGTAGTCAGGCCCGCCGTTGTAGAATCCGCGATACCCCCGCCCTCCACCGTTATAATAGACGTTGGTGATGTTCACCGAACGGTCGCAGCAGTCATAGCTGCGGTCGGAATCGAAGATGACTCCGGCGATCCAAGGCGAACCGAAGGACCGGTAGTCCGTGAACACGTAGGTGTAGGGGTCGATGCCGAAATCCACGTCCACGGTCGGGCCGTAGGAGTAATCCGTCCCGTCCGCAATCGGCTCCGGGGGCAGCGGAGCCCAGCCGATGTAGTTTTCACCGGCGGCGGCGGGTGGAGGCGGCGGCGTCCCGGCGTCGGTGGTGGTCGCGGACACCGGGGCATCGGCGGCGGGCGTGCCGCCGGCGGCGTCCGCTTTGCTCTCGCGCCAGGTCACCCAGGCTGGTGCCCACTCCGTGCCCGGCACCCAGGCCCAGCCGATGTCCTGGAGCTTGGTCCAGCGTCCGTAATGGTAAACGGCCCAGCCGAAATTTTCATCCGACACGAACATCCAGCCGCCATCGGTGTACGACCAATAACCATCCGTGTAAGGCCGCCAGGAATCGCTCTTGTAGGCGATGTAAGGCTGCCACACGTCACCGTACTCGGTGGTGTTGAACCACGAACCGTCGTCCTTGAGCGTGTCGTAAAAGAAGTTCACGTCGATCTGGCCGCTGCTGCTGGAGGCAGCGCGGGCGGGTGCCGGGGGCAACATGAGGGGGAAGAGACAACACGCGCCGAGCGCGAGCCACCGGGAAAGGCGTTTGGGAGACATAAGCGAAGGGGTCGGCACTTTATATCGAATCCACCGGACGATTTGCGCGCGCGGGCTCCAAAAGGCAGAAAAGGCGTTTGCCAATTGACTGTCAGGGGCAGCAAGCTGGCACCACCACTGCCGTCGTCCTATGCGAGGGGCGCAGCACGGAAGCCGCGAGGGAGTTTCAGGGCGCGGGTAGGCAGGCAACGGTGTCTGCCAACAGCCGGAAGGTCCTTCGGCAATTATCCAGGTGACGCACAGCCCAACCTTGCGGATTTTCCGGCTGTAGCCACGGCGACGGAGCGCCGTGGCTATAGCCGGAGGCAGTCCATGTGCGCCCACTGGATAATTACCGGTCCTTCGACTGCGGCCCTGCGAGCCTGCGCTCAGGATGACAGAGGTTTTTCCGGGCCAGCGTTCCCCTGAAAGGGAAGGTCGGGTTCCTCCGGAGGAAGTCAGGGACCGGCCCGGAGAACCGTCCCTACCCGAATGGCGCCCTACCGCTGGCCGCCGCCGATGCGCGGATTGTTCGCCAGGGCTCCGAGCTGGCTGTTGCTTTCCCAACCCTGCGGACGGTTCCAGGGAACGCTGCTCACGCGCTGATCCTCGGGCAACATCGCCGTGCGGTCGGGCGGCAATTCGTCGTGATTGCACGCCGGGAGCATCAACGCGCAGACGACCAGACCGAACAAACCGGCGAGGGAACGAGGCGAGAGCATTGCTTTCATCAAATCAACGGTGGTTCAGATGCCGGGAAAAATAACGGTGTCGCCTGGCTGCACGACCACGCCGGCAGGCACCGAGTTGGGCACAATATCCGCCACGGTCTGCGAAGGTTCAACCGAAACGGTGCGCACCCGGCCCACGAGGCTGCCGCCGCGCTGGACGATCATCGTCGCGTTGCTGGACACGCCGCTGCGGCTGCCGAGATCGAGCACCACGAAATTGTACTCGCGGTTGACCGCCAGCACCTTGCCGCGCAGGCCGAGCATGGCCGACTTGTCTTCGATGGCGTGCGCCCGCGCCCCGGCGGCCGCGAGTTGCGCCCGCGCCTCCTTGAGTTGGTTGTCCTGGCTGTCCTTGACCAGTTGGAGTTCGTCCTTCTGGCGTTTGAGGTCTTCGATCTGCTTGGCGACATCTGCGTTGGCATCGGTCTTGGGCAGATTACCGGTGACGTCGGCGATCTTTTTGTTGAGGGCGTCGAGTTCGTCCTGTTTGGCCTTCACATTGGCGTCGGCGGCAGTGACCTTGGCGGTAAGGTCGGCAACCTGCGACTTCATCCCGTCCGCCGTCGTCTTCGCGTCGGCGGCAGCCTGACTGGCCTCCTGGGCGGTTTGCTGCGCCTTCTTGAGATCGGTGCGCGCCTTGGTGGTGTCGGCCTGGGCGGTGGTCGCCTGCTGACGAGCACCCTTGATTTCGCTGAGCGAGGCGGACAGCTTGTTTTTGTTCAAGAAGCTCAGTCCGCTGGAAGCCAGCAAAAGGGCGGCGGAGAGGAGGAGGAAAATCTTTGGCATGGCGTGGCTTGAGGGGGAAAGATGGGGATGGAAACCGCCCGGCGGCGTTTCCGGGAAAGCCGGGTTCGTTTCGCAGGGCGCACAGTTTCTAAAATAGAAATAAAGGACCATGCAAGACTTTGCTAGGGAAACCGGCGATTTTTTTTGCCTTTCGGCGTTGCGGCGTCCGCCAAAGCGCGTTCTAGTGAGCGCTGCCAGGGACTATGGATGCAGGCCCGGCAAACCCCGCCAGGGCCGGAAGGCAGCAACGGTAGCCAGAGCCTGCTTGCCGTAGCTCTCTGGTCTTTTCTTTTTTGGAAGGGGGACTTGCCCGGTCCGTCCAGAGCGTTAGGTTCCAGGCAACCCCTTTATGGAAGTCCTGGTCACCGGCGGCGCCGGATTCATCGGTTCGCATCTGGTCGAGGCCCTGCTGGCCGGCGGCCACGGGGTCGCCGTGCTCGATGACTTCAACGATTACTACGACCCACGCATCAAGCACGGCAACCTCGCCGCCTTGCGCGGGCAGATCGAAATCCACGACACGGACCTGCGCGACGCCGACGCCGTGGGCCGGATCGTGCGCGCGGGCGGGTTCGACACCATCGCGCACCTGGCCGCGCGGGCCGGGGTGCGGCCCTCGATCCGCCAGCCGCAGCTCTACGTGGACACCAACGTCACCGGCACGCTCACCCTGCTCGAAGCGGCACGCCGCCACGGGATCGAGCGGTTCGTGTTTGCGTCCAGTTCCTCGGTGTACGGCCTGTGCAAGGAGTCGCCCTTCCGGGAGGATACGGCGCTGCCGGGGACGATCAGCCCCTACGCCGCGACCAAGCTCGCGGGCGAACAGCTTTGCGCCAGCTACGCGCACCTGTACGGTTTTCGCGCGGTGTGCCTGCGGTTTTTCACGGTGTACGGCCCGCGTCAGCGGCCCGACCTGGCGATTCACCAGTTCACCCGGCGCATCCACGACGGCCAGCCCATCGACCAGTTCGGCGACGGCCAGACCCGGCGCGACTACACGTATATCGACGACATCATCCAGGGCGTGCTCGGCGCGCTGGAGTACGACGGCGCGCCCTTCGACATCTTCAACCTCGGCGAGAGCGCGACGACCCCGCTACGCGAATTGATCGCCCTCGTCGAAAAATCGCTCGGGCGCACGGCGCGCATCAACCGCCTGCCCGAACAGCCCGGCGACGTGCCGCTGACCTGCGCGGACATCTCCAAGGCGCGGCGGCTGCTCGGCTACCGGCCCGCGACGCCCATTGCCGAGGGCATTCCGAAATTCGTGGAATGGTATCTGCACGCGCTCGGCAGGGAGGCCGCCGCCGCGTGAGGCTATGAAGACGTTCCCGGCGCGTGACGTGGTAGAGCTTTTGCAGGCGCTGGTGCGCGTGGGAAGCGTCAACCCGGCGGGCGACCCGGGGACGACGGAGGTCGGCGAGGGCCGGTGCGCGGCGCTGGTAGCGGAGGCGCTGGCGGCCTGCGGCGCGGAACCGGAACTGCGCGAGATCCTACCCGGACGGCCCAACGCGCTTGGGCGTTTTCCCGCCGACCGGCCCGGCAAGCCCAAGCTGCTGCTGTGTCCGCACCTCGACACGGTGAGCGTGCGCGGGATGACGATTGATCCGTTCGCGGCGGAGCAGCGCGACGGGCGGATTTATGGCCGGGGCGCGTGCGACACCAAGGGCACGGCGGCGGCGATGCTCTGGGCGCTGTGGGAATTGCGCGAGACCTTGCCGCGTTTGCAGCACGAAATCTGGTTCGCCGGTCTGATGGGCGAGGAGGCCGGGAACGAGGGGGCCGCCGCGCTGGCCGTCGATCACGCCGACGCCGATTTTGCCTTGGTGGGCGAGCCCACCGGCGGCGACATCGTTTACAAGACCAAGGGCGTGACGTGGCTGCGGCTGACGGCCAAGGGCCGCGCCGCCCACAACGCGACGCCCGAACGGGGCGAGAATGCCGTTTACAAGATGGCTGATCTGCTGCGGGCCATCCGGGACGAAATCGCGCCGGAGTTCGCCGCGCTGGCCGACCCGGTGCTCGGCGCGCCGACGATGAGCGTCGGGACCATCCGGGGCGGCAGCAAGATCAACATCGTGCCGGAGGCTTGCACGGTGGACGTGGACCTGCGCACCGTGCCCGCGCAGGGGCACGCCGGGTTTTTCGCCGAGGTGAGCGCGCGGCTGCGGCGGGCATGCCCCGGGGTGGAAATCGAGCATCTGCGCAGCAACCGCCCGCTGGACTGCCCGCCGGAGCATCCGTGCGTGCGGGCGCTCCAGGCGGCGGGCGGGCGGCTGGTGGGCGCGCCGTGGTTCTGCGACGGCAGCCTGCTGCAAGCCGGGGGCATCCCGGCGGTGGCGGCGGGTCCGGGCGACATTGCCCAGGCGCACACCGCCGACGAGTGGCTGGCGGAAGACGCTCTGCGCGCCGGGGTGGAATTTTACAAACGGTTTTTGCTGCGAATATGAAAACCGAGCCGACGCACGATCCGCTGGCCATTCAACAGCCATGCCGCCGGTATGGACTCGATGAAGCCATTCACCCGGTACAGGTGGCCGCGTTTCAGCGGATGACGCCTGGACAAAAATTTGTGCAGGTCGTGGAGATGTACCACTTGGGGATCACCTGGAAAATAGCGGGGTTGCGGATGCAGCATCCCGATTGGAGCGAGGATCAGTTGCGCCGCGAGGCACAGCGGATTTCGACCTATGGCCTCCCTTGAGCCGCACTCGTTTTTTATCGAAGGCTTGGAAGAAGCCGGGCTGCCTTATTGCGTGACCGGCTCCACCGCATCAGGGGTTTACGGGGAATCCCGCCAGACGAAGGACATTGACCTGGTGGTCCTGCTCCGACCGGCGGACATCGCCAAGCTCACGGCGATTTTTCCGGAGACCGATTATTACCTTCCTCCCGTCGAAGTGCTGCTTCTGGAAATTCAACGCGAGCAGCGCGGGATGTTCAACGTGATCCACCACGCCAGCCAGTTCAAGGCAGACATTTTTCTCGCCGCGCGCGACCCGCTCCATCGCTGGGCCTTGCAACATCGGCGACGCATCCAGCTATCCGCCGACCTCCAAACGTGGGTGGCTCCCCCCGAATACGTCATTCTCCGCAAACTGGAGTACTTCCGGGAGAGCGATCACGAGAAGCACCTGCGTGACGTTCGTTTCATGCTGGCTACCACGCTGGAGTTAGACCGCGCTTTCATCGATTCCCAGATCGCGCGGCTCGGATTGCAGGCACAATGGCGGATCGTACGCGAGCCGGGCGAACCGCGTTTTCCAGCGAGATGACGCTGGCCGGATTCGGAAGCCGCCAAACCCTTGAAATGGAGCTTGTGAGTACACACGGTTCCACGTTAAATCGACCGCATGGAACGCTTTCTTGGCCGGTTTTCCCCCTTCGCATTTGTCCTTCTGCGCATCGTCTCGGGCCTGATGATGGCCTGCCACGGCGCTGACCACCTCTTCGGGATGTTCGGTGGAAAATCGGCTCCGGTAAGCTCGTTCATCGGTTTCGGAGGAGCCATCGAGATCACCACCGGATTTCTGATCGCGTTCGGGCTGTTTACCAGCATCGCGGCCTTTTTGTGCAGCGGGACGATGGCGGTCGCGTACTTCAAGATGCACTCGCCGCGCGGCTTCTTCCCGGTCGTGAACCACGGCGATGCGGCGGTGTTGTATTGCTTCTTGTTCCTCTACGTCGCCTGCCACGGCGCGGGCATTCTGAGCCTCGACCAAGCGTTGTTCCGCCGGTCGGCGACGGAGCCGCTCACGCGTTGAGAAGGTAGCTGCGTGCGCGGCATCGCGCGAGGGGGAGGGCGTTGCCTGCGCGCGTCGCTGGCGGTACGATTCCCGAGCGCCAGCGCGCAAAGTCAAGGAGGAGCAGGAACGCTCTCCCTACCCTCGGGGCACGCCCGCGGCGGCGGGCGAACTCTAGATCACCGGACGGCCGCCGCCCCGGGCCAGGAGCAGGTAGAGAATCGGGCCGAGCAAAGGCAGCACGAGGATCACCAGAATCCAGACGAGTTTCATCGTACCGTTGAGCGAACCGTTGCCGAGGCAATCGATGATCATCCAGATGTCGAAAATCGTCAGGAGCAGCCCGACGAGGCTGCCGATGAAGAGGAAGCCAAGGAGGGGCTACATTTGGAAAAGTTGCATGTGCATGGACCTCGTTTTAAGTGAAGGCCCGCCCGTTAGCAACTCCGTTCCTTTTCCCTTATGAGCCAGCCGCCGCAGCCCCCCCAGGCCAAAACCGCCATCACCCCGCGCCGGGACCAGGATTTCCCGGAGTGGTACCAGCAGGTCGTCAAGGCCGCCGACCTCGCCGAAAACAGCGACGTGCGCGGCTGCATGGTTATCAAGCCCTGGGGCTACGGGATCTGGGAAAACATGCAGCGCCAGTTGGACCGCATGTTCAAGGACACCGGACACAAAAACGCGTATTTCCCGCTCTTTATCCCCATCGCCTACCTGGAAAAAGAGGCGGCCCACGTCGAGGGATTCGCGAAGGAATGCGCCGTGGTCACGCACCACCGGCTGGAGGTCGATGCCGACGGCAAGATGGTCCCGGCCCCGTCCGCCAGGCTCACCGAGCCGCTGGTCATCCGCCCGACGAGCGAGACGATCATCGGCGCGACGTACGCCAAGTGGGTGCAATCGTGGCGCGACCTGCCTATTTTGATCAACCAGTGGTGCAACGTCGTGCGCTGGGAACTACGCACGCGGCTGTTCCTGCGGACGACGGAATTCCTCTGGCAGGAAGGCCACACCGCCCACGAGACCGAGGCGGAAGCCCGCGAGGAAACCGAGCGGATGCTGCGCGTGTACGAAACGTTCGTGCGCGACCACCTCGCCATCCCGGTTTACTCCGGCGAAAAGAGCGAGGGCGAGCGGTTCCCCGGAGCCGTGCAGACGCTGTGCATCGAGGCGATGGTGCAAGACCGCAAGGCGATCCAGGCAGGCACCTCGCATTTCCTCGGGCAGAATTTCGCCCGGGCCAGCGGGATCAAGTTCCAGAGCCGCGCCGGGCAGGAGGAACACGCCTGGACGACGAGCTGGGGCATGAGCACGCGGCTGGTCGGCACGCTCATCATGGCGCACGCCGACGACGACGGACTCATCCTGCCGCCGCGCATCGCGCCGACGCACGTCGTGATTTTACCCATCACGCCGAAGGAGGACACCCGCGACGCCGTGCTCGCCGCCGCCCACGCGCTGGCCGCGCGGATTCGGACCGAACGGTTCCACGGCTTGCCGGTGGAGGTGGAAGTGGACGCACGGGACCTCAACGGCGGGGTCAAGAGCTGGGAATGGATCAAGAAGGGGGTGCCGATCCGCGTGGAAATCGGGCCGCGCGACCTGGAGAAAGGCATGGTGGCCGTCACCCGGCGCGACCGGGGCGTGAAGGAAAAAGAGTTCCTGGCGACGGAGGAATTCGCGGCGCGCGTGCCGCAAACTTTAGACGAGGTGCAAACGGCGCTTTACGAGCGGGCGCTGGCCTACCGCGACGCCCACACCAGGGACATCGACACCAAGGAGGAGTTCTACGCGTTTTTCACCGCGCAGAACCCGCACAAGCCGGAAATCCACGGCGGGTTTGCCCGCGCGCATTGGGACGGCACGGCGGAAACGGAGACCCGGATCAAGGAGGATCTCAAGGTGACGATCCGCTGCATCCCGACCGACGCGCCGGAGGAGGCGGGCGTTTGCGTGGTCAGCGGACGGCCCAGCAAGCGGCGGGTGTTGTGGGCGAAGTCGTATTGAAACAGAATCGTCCGCAGATTACGCAGATTTTCGCAGATGAAGAAGAGACGACCACAAATCCTCTCTTTCCAAAATCTGCGAAAATCTGCGGACGATTTCTTGAAACGCAGGTTGAATAGGACGAGCCGCCCGGGCGTCTACTTCAACCGTCCGCAAGTCCTCCGTTTACCAACCAACATCCCATGAAAAAGCTGCTGCTTCTCGGTGCCGCCGTGCTCGGTCTCTGCACACTTGGCCAAACTGCCCAAGCCGGTCCTGATGATTACTCCGACAACTCCTACCGGCGGCCCGCGCCGGAGGTCTACGAAGGTCGGGTCGTCGAACGGCATTATTGCCCGCCGCCTCCCCCGCCCGTTTACTACGTCCCGGCTCCCGTGGTGTACGGGTACGGTTACCCGCGGTATCATCACCGCCGCCACTTCCGGCCTTATGGTTATGGCTACGGGTACAGGTATGCGCCGGGCATCCACATCGGCATCGGCTTCTAGTATTACGATAGTAGGTGATCAGGCCATCCGCAGCTTGTGCCGCGCAAGCGCGAGGCTCCCGAGCCCGAGTCCGAGCAGGGCCAGGGTCGAGCCCGTGTCAGGCACGCTATTGGTCACGGGTGAGCCGTTTACCTGGAAGCTGAACGATTCCGTGATCGAACCGAAAGTCGCGTCGGAGCTATTGGCGGTGTAAGCCGAGCCACCGGCGTAGACACCACCGTATGCAAGGTTAGCACCAGAGCCACTCAAGAAAGCATTCTCGTAGAAGAAATATTGCGTGCTAGGTGAAAGGCTCAGACTCGATCCGAAGTTGTAGTAACCGTTGGAGGCCGCCGCCGAGCCAAGAAAGGTCGGATTCGACGAGCCGAGCTGAGCAACGGTCCCGGTATAAGCCTGACTGTAAAGAAAACCGGTGCCAGCGGCGAAAGGCGCTCCACTCCCATACGTCAAGAAGTTGAAGGAGATGTTGTTTTTCGCCGTCGAAGCCAAGGTAGTAAAGGATTGCCCCTTGGGGTAAACGACTGAGAAAGAGGAGTTAGCGACGGCGCTATATGAAGCCACAGAATCAGCCTGCGCGGCATTGATCCCGAGCAGCGCGGTGGCCATGACGGCATAGACCAAGGCGTGACGTGAAAGGAAGGTGGGTATTTTCATGAATATTGAAGGTACAAGGTACTGACTCGATGCTTACCGATTGCTCGATATAATTTCTTCTTTGTGCTTGTAAGCAGGGAGTATTCCACATTGCCAAAAGCTTGATTCCCTTGTTTGATGGAAATTTCATAAGTCACTTTCCCACGGTAGTTAACAAATATAGGTGCCGAGGATTTCCTGTCAGCCGATCTCCACAGCTCTCCCCAGATTCTGTAAAGCAATCCGACGCGAAACGGCAGGTTGGTTTCTTTTTTAAGCCGGGTATACCGTATAAATCTCAGCCCGTCAGGAATTTAAAGCCAAACGATTCTAGACGAAGTCACCGTAAAACATTCCGACACGAACCGAACTGTTTTTCGAAAGCGCGGCCCGGAGATTACAGCAGCTATCGGCCCTGTGTCCTTTGACGTTACGGCGGCAGATGGACGGTAGCCGAGGAATTTTGGGTGGTGTCTGCGTTTGGGGAGCGCATGCGCCCTCGCGTGCCACGGTTGGCACCTCGCCGACCGCATCCGACGACCCGTGGACCGGAGGCTTTTCGGCGAGGGCGCGTGCGCTCTCCAAACGCAGACACTTTGGCATGGAGCCGTCCGGCGGAGCCGTGTTGACCGAATCCATGCGTCCGGTTGCTCTATTCTACCCTGTTTTATGCCAAAGCCGTTTCGTCCTGCCGCCCTGTTTTCCTCCGCCGCCTGCCTGTCGCTGCTGCTGACCGCCGGGCACGCTCCGGCCCAGACGCCCACTCCCGCCATGACGCCGACCGACAACCCGCTGCTCACCGAAAGCACCCTGCCTTTCCACTACCCGCCGTTCGACAAGATCAAGGACGCCGACTACGCGCCCGCCTTCGAGCAGGGCATGGCCGAGCACCTCAAGGAAGTCCTGGCCATCGCCAATAGCCCGCAGCCCGCCACGTTCGACAACACCATCGTGGCGATGGAACGCTCCGGCCAGACGCTGGCCCGCGTGGACCGCATCTTCGGCAACCTCGCCGGGGCCAACACCAATCCCGAAATCCAGAAGACGGAAACCGCCGTGTCGCCCAAGATGGCGGCGCATGCCGACGAGATTTTTCTCAACCCGGCGCTTTTCGCCCGCGTCCAGGCGGTGTATGACCAGCGTGACACCCTCGGTCTCGACGCCGAATCCAAGTATCTCCTCGAACGCTACGAGAAGGATTTCGTGCGCGCGGGCGCCAAGCTTTCCGAGGCCGACAAGACCAAGCTAAAGGCGCTGAACGCCGAATTGGCCAGCCTGGAAACAACTTTCAACCAGGCGGTGCTCAAGGAAAAGAACGCCGATTCGGTGATCGTCACGGACAAGGCGCAACTCGCCGGGATGTCGGAATCGGAGATCGCCGTGGCGGCCAACGCCGCGAAGGCCGAAAAGCAGGAGGGCAAGTTCGCCATCCGGCTGCTCAACACCACGGGCCAGCCGGGTCTCGCGTACCTCCAAAACCGTGATTTGCGCCAGCGGCTCATGGCGGCGTCGCTCAACCGCAACAGCCACGGCGGGGAGTTCGACGATACGGCGACGATTGCGCGCATCGCCAAGCTGCGCGCCGAGCGGGCCGTGTTGCTGGGTTATCCCAACCACGCCGCTTACCAATTGGACGAACAGACCATCGGCAGCGTCGGGGCGGTCAACAAACTGCTCGCCGATTCCGCCGCGTCCGCCGTGGCCAACGCGAAGAAAGAGGCCGCCGACATCCAGGTCGTCATCGACCGGGAAAAAGGCGGTTTTCAACTCGAGGCGGCGGACTGGGATTTCTACTCCGAGAAGGTCCGCAAGGAACGCTACGCCTTCGACGAATCGCAGATTCGCCCGTACTTCGAGTTGAACCACGTGCTGATCGACGGCGTGTTCTTCGCCGCGACGAAGTTCTACGGCATCACGTTCAAGGAGCGGCACGACCTGCCGGTTTACCAGCCGGACGTGCGGGTGTTCGAGGTGTCGGACGCGGACGGCTCGCCGCTGGCGCTGATCCTGATCGACTACTACGCGCGGCCTTCCAAGCGGGGCGGCGCGTGGATGAACGAGTACGTCATGCAGTCGGGCCTGTTGGGCGACAAGCCGGTGGTGGCCAACCACCTCAACATCCCCAAGCCGCCCGCCGGAGAGCCGACGCTGCTGACTGCCGACGAGGTGAAAACCGCGTTCCACGAGTTCGGCCACGGGCTGCACGGGATCTTTTCGCACGTGAAGTACCCACGGTTCGCCGGGACCAGCGTGCCGCGCGATTTCGTGGAGTTTCCCTCGCAGTTCAACGAGATGTGGGCGGTGTACCCGGAGGTGGTCAAGAACTTCGCCAAGCATTACCAGACCGGTGAAGTGATCCCGCAGGAGTTGATGGACAAGATGCTCAAGGCGGGGAAGTTCAACCAGGGCTACGCCACGACGGAATATCTCGCGGCATCGTTGCTCGACCAGGCATGGCATCAACTTGCGCCCGACCAGGTGCCGACCGACGTGCTGGGGTTCGAGGCGGCGGCTTTGAAGAAGGCAGGGGTCGATTTCGCCCCGGTGCCTCCGCGTTACCGTTCGCCGTATTTCTCGCACAGCTTCGGCGGCGGGTATTCGGCGGGGTATTATTCGTACTTCTGGAGCGAGGTGCTGGCGGCGGACTGCACGAAGTGGGTGTTGGATCACGGCGGTCTGACGCGCGAGAACGGCCAACGCTACCGGGACCTGATCATCTCGCGCGGCGGCAGCGCGGAGGTGCTCGGGTATTTCCGCAAGTTCACGGGCGGCGACCCGGACGTAAAGCCGCTGCTCAAGAAGCGCGGGCTGGAGTAGTCCGCCGCGCCGGCGGCTGTCCAAGTCCAAGGGTAGGGAGGAGCGTCCCGCTCCTCCCTGTTACCTCCGTTTTTGCTCGTGTATGTGCCCCGAGTCGCATCCTGGCCGCAAGACTCACTTGCACGAAGCCCCGATTTGGATCGATTCCGCCACGAGCGACTATTAGCAAGACGGCTTCTTCGAGCATCGATTCCGCCGTGATGAAAGCATCAATGAGAAAGCGGAGTATATTCTGCACAACCCCGTGCGTGCGGGGTTGGTGCGGGAAGCGTCGGCGTAGCCGTACATGCTCAGGCTCGGCTGAAAGGCAGAAATAATGGGGAGGAGCGGGACGCTCCTCCTTACCTCGCGCCCCAAATCTTGAGCATGTCCGGCGAGCCCTGGTTGCGCACGCCGTTGTCCGTGAGAATGTCGTCCGTCGCCGCGACGGTCTCGGCGCGGGGGAACACCAGCGTTTCCCCGCCTTTGCCCTCGAATTCGATGGCGAGGAACTCGTCCTTGCAGTCGCGCAAGACCTCCACCAGATGGCCGAGGTTCTTGATGGCGATGCCGTTGATCGTCTTGATGACCTCGGCCATCGGGCTACCGTAGCCCTTGGCCAGTTTATGCGGGAAAAACGGCGAGGACACCACGACCAGCCGCTCGCCCGGAAACGCCTGCTCGTCGCCCAGACGCGTGACCAGCGGACTGCCACGATAAATCAGCCCGCCAAGACGGGCGGCATTTGCACCCGTGAAGCCGCTCAGGAATAGGCCCCCCGCCTCCGTGAACGAGAGCGGTCCGCACACGAAATACGAAGGGTAGCCGCCGTCGATTTCCGGCAGCAGCATCGGACGCTTCGGCGTCACCGGCAATTCGACCGTCAACTCCTTGCCTGCCCGGATCAACGTCATGGGCACTTTGCCGTCGCGGGCGATTTTCTGCACTATGTACCCGAAGGAAACCCGCAGGTCGCCCAGTCGCACCATGCCCTGATCGTCCACGGGGGTATCGCCGACTTTCGTGATCACGTCCCACTCCTTGAGCGGGTAACCCGGCGACTCGTCGACCGGGCGGTGCACGATGTTGCCCTCCACGGCTTTGTCGAGCTTGAGAAACGTGCGCAACGCGGGGTTTTCGAGCGTCTGGAACCCGCCGAAGAGGGCGGGCTTGCCGTCGTAACGCCCGTCGGCGATGTCGGCGAGGAACATCTCGATTTCCTCGCCGGGGATGATGTAGCCGATGTTTTGCGCGTCGCCGGTCAGGCGGCTGAACGCGAGGCCGATCATGTGGTCGCCCACGACCGCCGGGCCGCCGGAGTTGCCGGGGTTGATGGCGGCGTCGATTTGGATGCGCAGCCCGGAGACCGGCGGGTTGTAGGCCACGAACTCGATGCGCGACACGATGCCCTTGGTGATCGAAAGGCTCGTGCCGCCTTCCGGGTAGCCGTAGACCATGACGGCTTCCTTGATGTCGGGCAGGGTCTTGGCCAGGGGGAGCGCGGCGTGCGAGTCGAAGAAGCTGTCGTCGTCCACCTTGAGGATGGCGAGGTCGATGCCCGGCGCGACGGCTTCGACCGTGGCACTGAGCTTGTCACCGGCCTGGTTGGCCTGGATCTGGATCTGGCTGGCGTAGAGGACGACGTGGGCGTTGGTGAGGATGCGATGGCCGGCGATGACCGCGCCGCTGCCGGTGAAGTCCTTCGGGGCCTGCTTGGTCCAGGGGCGGTAGGGATCGGGGTAGCGCACCGTGGCGAAGATTTTGACGACGCTGTTTTCCACGGCGGCGTCCGGCTTGGGTGCGGGCGTCGCCGACGGCTCGGGGGCCGGGGCAGGGGCGGCGGAAAGGCCGAGCGTGAACGGCACGGCAGGCGTGGCGGTCGGCGCGGGAGCCGTCGGCGCGACGGGGGCCACGGGCACGGCAGGCGCGGCGGGAACCGCAGCATCCTGGGCGCGGACGGGATTGACGCTGGCGAGCAGCAGGGCGGCGAGGGCGAGAGAGCGGGTGTTCAAGGCAAAGGTGGCGTTGGCGGATGGAAAGGAATGGGCGCGGCGGCAGCGGGGGCGGGCGTTTCGGCGGCAGGTTCGCTATCGTGGAAGGCCCAGGCAAGCTCGTAGAGCCAGACGAATGCCGCCACTTCGCACAGCACGACGTAGAGCAGCAAGTTGAAACTGTAGCGGTCGAGGTCAAAAGAGTGGACGACCGCGACCGTCAGGCAATTCCCGAAGAGGACGCCGGTGATCAGCAGCAGCACCGCGCCGGGCAGCCAGACGTGGCGGCGGGCGTCCGGCGGCAGGAAACCGGCGGCGATCATGCCCGCCAGAAACAGCACGAGCAACACCAGGAAACACTGGGCCGCGGTGGCGTTCAGCTCGGTCATCTGCGGAGAAAGGCGGATGACCACGCTGGAGTTGGCAAGACGCCCGGCCGCATCGAGGTAGGCCGCCGCCGGCGGGTAGGCGAGCATCTGCGCATGGAAGGCGGGGTAGCTGAAGGCGTCGCCGGTTTTGTGGTAGAAGCGTGCGAGCTTGAGCTTTTGCGCGTTCCAGAACGCCGGGCAGGGCAGCGTGTAGAACACCCCGAGCTGGCGGCCGACGTTGGCGAGCATCATGCCGGGATGATGGGTCCAGGCGCGCCAGTAGTAATAGTTGCAGAACTCGACGATCTGCCGCCGGGTGTTGGTGACGAAAAGCCAACGGCAGAACGAGTCGTCCTTGTACAGCAGGAAATCGGGGTTGATGCCCAGTGACTCGTAGGGCCGGGCGGCGGGTTCGGCGGCGCGGGCGAGCTCGCGGTCGAGTTCGTTGACGGCGATGGCGAGCCATTCGGAAGCGAAAGGCGTGGGGGCGCCGGCGCGCACGTCGGCGACCATCTGTGCGTGGATGACCGTGGCGTGGACGGTGAGGAGCGTTTCCGGCAGGAAAAGCTGGGTGTTGGGATCGGCCTTCGTGAATTCACGCTCGGGCAGGACGAACAACCCCAACGCCG
>CAXUHC010000092.1:0-15297 GCA_964250705.1 uncultured Chthoniobacterales bacterium
CTGCATCCCGCGTGGGTGAGCCACCTGTTCACGATGGGCAGCGCGTTCGACATCAAACGTTTCCTCGACGGCTACTACGACGAGAACGCGTATTTCAACAATCCACCCGATTTCCTCGCGCATTGCCCGGACCCGTGGAAATACAATCACCTGGGCATTTTCCTCGGCACGGGCGAGTGGGACATCCTGCGTGCCGAAAATCATTGGTTCTCAGGCATCCTTCACTCCAAGGGCATCCGACACATGTTGGACGAGCGCCGCTGGTGCGCGCACGATTGGAACTGGTGGCGGGAAATGCTGCCCACTTATCTGTCGCAGACGTAAATCGAACCTATCCTCATGAAAAAAGTTGGCATCCTCTTCGGCCAGGAAAGCACGTTCCCACCCGCCCTGATCGACCGCATCAATTCCAAGGGGCACGGCGAGGTCCGTGCCGAGCCGGTGCGGATTGAAAAGGTGATCCAGGGCGAACCCTGCGGTTACGACGTGGTGATCGACCGCATCTCGCAGGACGTGCCGTTCTACCGGGGCTGGCTCAAAAACGCGGCGTTGACGGGCACGGCGGTGATCAACAACCCGTTCTGGTGGAGCGCCGACGAGAAATTCTTCAACAACGCGCTGGCCACCAAGATAGGCGTCAGCGTGCCCCGTACGGTGCTCCTGCCCTCGCACCAGCACCCGCCCGACACGAACAGCGGTTCGTTCCGTAACCTCGCCTATCCGCTCGATTGGGAAGGGATTTTCGAGTACGTGGGCTTCCCCGCGTATTTCAAGCCGTTCGCGGGTGGCGGTTGGAAAAACGTCTACAAGCTCCACCACGCGGACGAATTTTTCAAGGCGTACTCCGAGACCGGGCAACTCGTGATGATGCTCCAGGAAGAGGTCGTCTTTGAGCAATACTACCGCTGCTACTGTATCGACCAGCGCCACGTGCGCATCATGCCCTACGAGCCGCGCAACCCTTTTCATCAGCGTTACCAAGCGCATTTTGAAACGCCTCCCGGCCTGCTCCAACGCATCCACGGCGACGTGCTCAAGCTCAACGAGTATCTCGGCTACGACTTCAACACGGTCGAGTTCGCCGTGCGCAAGGGTGAGCCGCTGGCCATTGATTTCTGCAACCCCGCGCCGGACGCCGACGTGCACAGCGTCGGCCCCGAAAACTTCGAGTGGGTCATCAACGCCGCGGCGGACATGGCGATCCGCAAGGCGCGCGAACACCTCCCCGGCCAAAGCAACCTGAGCTGGGGCAAGTACGTCCAGACCGCTGCGGCGGGAAAGGCCTTGGTCTGACGGCGCATCGGTGGCGCACGGCACCTCCCAAACAAATATGAGCGCCAGAGATCACGCCTTCACTCTCGGGATCGAGGAAGAATTCCAGATCATCGACCCCGAGACGCGGGAGCTTCGCTCGCACGTTGAAAAAATCTTGGAGGACGGCAAGGTCCTGCTCAAAGAAAACGTCAAGGCGGAGATGCATCAGTCGGTCATCGAGTTGGGAACGGACATTTGCCACGACGCCACCCACGCCCGCCAGCAGGTGATCGATCTGCGCAGCAACCTCGCGTCGCTGGCGGCAGGGCGCGGACTGAAAATCTCCTCCGCCGGGACGCACCCGTTTTCCCACTGGCACGACCAGCAGATTACCGAGGGTGACCGCTATGCGACCATCGTCAACGATCTGCAACAGGTCGCCCGCGCGAACCTGATTTTCGGCCTTCACGTCCACGTCGGGATTCCCGACCGGGTGAGCGCGATCCACGTGATGAACCAGGCGCGCTATTTCCTGCCGCATCTCTTCGCGCTCTCGACGAACTCCCCGTTCTGGCTCGGGCGCGACACGGGTTTCAAGGGCTACCGGCTCAAGGTGTTCGAGAATTTTCCGCGCACCGGCATCCCCGATGCTTTTGAGGGCATTTCCGAATACGAGGATTATCTCAAACTGCTGGTCAAAACGAACTGCATCGACAACGCCAAAAAAATCTGGTGGGACATCCGGCTCCATCCGTTCTTCAACACTCTGGAGGTGCGGGTGTGCGATGCCCAGTCTCGCGTAGACGACACGATGGCGCTGGCCGCGCTGATCCAGGCCATCGTTTGCCGTCTCTACAAGTTCCAGCGGCATAACCTCTCGTTCCGTCTGTACCGCAGCCGTCTGCTCGACGAAAACCGCTGGCGGGCCTGCCGCTACGGCATCGACGGCAAGCTCATCGATTTCGGTAGCGAGGAGGAAGTTGACGAGCGCAGTCTCATCCATGAGTTGCTCGACTTCATCAAAGACGAGGTGGACGAACTTCGTATCCACCGCGAGGTCGATCACGTAAAAACGATCCTCCGCGAGGGCACGGGGGCCGACCGTCAGCTCGCCGTCTGGGAACGCACCCACGACACCAGGGCCGTGGTGGATCACATCACGGAAGAAACCTACGCCGGGCTGACTCTATCCGACCCTGCGACGATGGCTGCTTGAAGCGTGAAATTGGCTGATCAACCAAAGAGTTCGTCGAGCATCAAGCGCAGCATCGGCACGGTCTGACAAACGAGCACTTCTCCGCGACAATAAGTACACAACTCTTGGTAGACCCCGGCCACTGGCTGCCGCCTAACTTCCACTTGCTGCGCTTCCGCTAGAATGATCCAATATTCAGGGATGTCGGCTTCGGCATAGAGCGAAGCATACTCACGGTCCATCGCGACGCTGCTGACCGCGATTTCGACAACCAACCGTGCGCTAACGGGATGCGCACCCAAGAGTTCGGTAAGCGTCCCCTGAACTACTGACATGTCAGGCTCAGGTTCAGAATCGCTCAACCGCAACGGTCCTTCCTGAAAGACCGTGTGTCCTTCGGGCACTTGCCGGAGGAGGTGATCGTAAATCCGTTTGGCAAGGTGGACGTGTAACGACGATTTAGGCATTTTCTCAATGATGATTCCGCGAATCAGTTCCGCCCGTTTGGGCAGGACACCATGGTCGGCCAGCCATTCGCCGTACTGTTCGTAATCCTCCACGGACCAGCGGACGGCGCGTGCACGCGCTTCGGGCAATTCGAGGATGCTTGACATCGTGAAAACGATCTTAACGCCGCTAGCGAACCTTGTCGAGAACTGTCCCTTGCCCGCCGGGATTTTCTGAGACAGATTCGCCGTTTTTACCAGCCATGCCCGACCGTCTCCTCTCCGTCAAAATCGACCCTGCACTCCTGCCGGGCGCGCACAACGCCATCCATACCTGCCTGCGCCTCCAGCCGACGGAACGCATCACGATCATCACCGACGAGGCCAGCACCGAAATCGCCGCCGCTTTGGAACGCGAGGTCGTCGCCCACGGCTCGCCGTACAGCGTCTTCGTCCTCGAACGCTACGCCACCCGCCCGCTGACCGGAATGCCGCAGGTGATCCTGGACGATCTCGCGCTGTCGCAAGTGTCGATCTTCTGCGCCATGACCCAGACCGGCGAACTCTCCTCGCGCATCCAGATGACCGCGGTGGTCAACGCCCACAAGATCCGGCACGGCCACATGGTCAACATCAACAAACAGATCATGCTCGAAGGGATGCGCGCGGATTTCCTCGCCGTGGATGCGCTCAGTCAGCGGCTCGTTGAGCGTGCCCGCAAGGCCGAGCGCGTCACCTGCCGCACCGCGCACGGCACCGACTTCGAGGCCGATCTCTCTCCCTACCTGCGCTGGGTGAAAACCAGCGGCATCATCTCGCCCGAGAAATGGGGCAACCTGCCCGGCGGCGAGATTTTCACGTCGCCATTCAACACGAACGGCGTGTTCGTGGTGGACGGCGTGGTGGGTGACTACCTCTGCCAGAAATACGGCGACATCCAGGCGACTCCGTTGACCATCGAGGTCAAGGACAACCGCATCCGCGACCTGCGTTGCGACAACGCGGAACTGCTCGAAGAATTCCGCGCCTACACGTCCACCGACGAAAACAGCAACCGCGTCGGTGAGTTCGCCATCGGCACGAACACGGCCTGCACGCACGTCATCGGCCATATCTTGCAAGACGAGAAGATTCCCGGCGTGCACATCGCGTTCGGCCATCCCTACGCCGAGCACACCGGCCAGACGTGGCTTTCCAAGACGCACATTGATTGCGTCGGGCGCGAATTCGACATCTGGTTCGACGGCGAGAAAGTGATGGAAGCCGGGCGGTTTTTGGTCTGAGTGCCCCGCCTTCTGGATGAACGCGAAGAAGTTGTTGTGGCGTTAGCCCTCCAAAACCCGCAGGGCTTGCGCTTCAAGGAAGCGTGCCAGTTGGTCGAGTCCTTCGGATTTCATCGCAGCCGGACCAAAGGCAGCCACACCATTTTCAGCCGGTCGGGAGTCCGCGAGATCATCAATTTGCAAAACTGCGGCGGGAAGGCGAAGGCATACCAGATCAGATAAGTGCTGAAACTGGTGGAGGAACTTCAAATCTCGCTGGAGAACGACGAACCATGAAGGACTACCACATCAACATCTTCTACAGCGACGAAGACGAAGGTTACATCGCCGACATTCCCGATTTAACCATGTGCTCGGCTTTCGGCGCGACGCCCGCCGAAGCCCTGGCGGAAGTTCAGCAGGCGAAAGAGCTATGGCTCGCAGTGGCAAAGCAGGACGGCAAAGCCATTCCCGAGCCCGCCTACCGTCCGCTGATCTATCAGGCTGCTTAGAGCGTGCGTGACGTACTCCCCGGATGCACGCCGACCTCCGCGCCCGTTATAACGCCGCCTTCACGCCGGAGCGGTACGAAGCGTTTGCGCGCGCGGCCAACACGACCGAACGCTGGCCGGTCGATTTCCGGCTGAGCGAAACGCCGATCTTCCTGACCCCCGAGTTTGCCGACCAGGCCCGGCAAGCGGCGTGGGATATCGTCGATCAGCTGCGGACGCCCGGATTTGCCCGGCACATGCAGACGGCGATTCCGACGGGTCTGTCGGTGCCCGGCGAACCGCCGCAGCCGCTGTTCATCCAGGTGGATTTCGGCATCTGCGAGGACCCTGCAAACCCAGGCCGCCTGACGCCGCGACTGATCGAACTGCAAGGCTTCCCGAGCCTCTACACTTTTCAACCGTTCCTGCTGAAATGCTACCGCAACGCCTTCCCGGCCATCCCGGCGGATTGGTCGCCCTACCCTTCCGGCCTCGACGATGCCAGCTATCTCGGCCTGCTCCGGCAGGTCATCATCGGGCAGCACGCGCCGGAAAACGTGGTTTTGCTGGAGATCGAACCCGAACGCCAGAAGACCCGGATTGATTTTGCGTGCACCGAGACGCGGCTCGGCGTTGTGCCGGTGTCGCTCACGGAGGTGATCCGGCGCGGGACCGCGCTGTTTTACCGGCGCGACGGCAGAGAAATCCGCATCGAACGCATCTACAACCGGGTTATTTTCGATGAGTTGCTGCGGAGACCGGACCTCGCGCCCGCCTTCGACCTGCGGGAGCCCGTGGATGTCGAATGGGCCGGGCACCCGAACTGGTACTTCCGCGTCAGCAAACACTCGCTGCCCTTCCTGAAAACCGCGCACACCGCCCCCGCCTACTTCGCGGACGAGTTTCCCGCCGACGCGCACCTGGAGGAATACGTGCTCAAGCCGCTGTATTCTTTCGCCGGATTGGGCGTGGACGTGGAACCGACCCCGGAGAAACTCGCCGCCCTGCCGGCGCCGCACGACTGGATTCTGCAAAAAAAGGTGACCTACGCCGAGTTCGTTCCCACCGTGGACGGCGCGTTTTCCAAGGCCGAAATCCGCCTGATGTTCGTCTGGCCCGAGGGAGGCGAACCCATCCTCGCCAATAACCTCGTGCGCATGAGCCAAGGCAAGATGATGGGCGTTGATTTCAATAAAAATAAAAGCTGGGTCGGTGCGAGCATCGCGCTTTTCCCGCCAAAGTGAATGGCCGGGCCAAGTTTGGCTTTCTTCTTATCCGGTCGCTCGTGTTAGTCTGACGCGATGAAGCTTTCCCTCCGTCTGGTTTTGCCTGGATTTCGCGTGTACGTGTTGGCCGGTATGCTCGTGGCCGGGCTGTCGGGTTGCGGTCGGCATGTCGCCCGCCGCCCGGCGTCGGCCCTATCCGAGAATGACCGTACGTTGCTCGCCCGCTACGAGGACATCCGGGCGGCCCTGGCGAGTGACGATCTTCGCGCCACGAAACGGGCCGGCGCCGCGCTGGCCGCGTTCCTCAAAAAATCGCCGGGTGCTCCGGCGGGACTTTCGTCCGAAGCGGATACCGTCGCCACGGCGGCGGCGTTGGACCGCGGCCGGCAGAGCTTCCAAGAAATGAGCGTCAGCATCGTCAAGCTCGCGGAAGGCGTGGATGGCTATTACGTTTTCGATACCCCGATCCCCGCCGGGGCGATGTGGGTCCAGAAAACGGCCCAATCAGACAACCCTTACACCGGCAAGGCCATGCACGATATCGGCACGCTGCGCAAGTAGCGGGGCCGGGGTGGCAGGCCGTTCGTTGCGGCAGTCACCTGGGGTCACCCTGACCCGAAGCTGCCAAGTTCGTGCCTGCCGCAGGCACCAAGTTGGTATTTTTGACCAAACGCCGGTCAGCGAACCCGTTTTCTTTCCTTGTATTTCTTGCCATCCTCACAACATTGTAACCGCATCTTACTCCGCACGAACTACTTGTGACTTATTTTTACCAGAAGGCATCTGTCTTGCTATCCCATGCTCGTCCTCGTCGGATCGGACCAACAATGAACGCTGCCGCAGCCTACTCCCTCTAAGCCACGGCTTTAACCGAATTCCAAGACCGAAACATTTTCCTCTTTCCGTGACTGCCATGCAAACCGCCTCCGAGCTGCCCCGCAAACCGAAACGCAAATCCCGCAAACTGCTCTACTGGGTGATCGGGTTACTCCTCCTCGGCGGCCTGATCGCGCGGCAGGTCCAGAAAAGCCATCAGGTGAAGCCGGTCGTGGTGACCATCGAACCCGCCGCCCGCCGAACCATCATCCAGCTCGTTTCCGCCACGGGGAAAATTCAGCCGGAAACCGAGGTCAAGATTTCGCCGGAAGTGGCGGGCGAAATCATCGAACTGCCGGTCATCGACGGCCAGATCGTCAAAAAGGGCGATCTGCTCATCCGCATCAAGCCGGACACCTACAAGGCACAGGTCGCCCAGCAGGAAGCCGCGATCGCCGCCGCCAAGGCCGCCAGCCTCCAGAGCTACGCGCAACTGCTCAAAGCCAAAGAGGACCTCAAGCGATATACCGATCTCTACAGCCGCAAGGTCATCAACGACAGCGACATGACCAATTACAAAACCCTTGAGCAAGTCGCCGAGGCTACCTACAACGCTAGCAAAGCCCAGGTTGACCAGGCCAATAGCCTGCTCAGCCAAGGGAAGGATTTGCTCGATAAAACGACGATTTACTCGCCTATCGACGGCATCATCAGCCTGCTGAGCGTCAAGCTCGGCGAGCGCGTCGTCGCCACCGGCCAGTTCGCGGGCACCGAGGTCATGCGAGTGGCGGACCTGGCCAAGATGGAGGCGCGCGTGAACGTCAACGAAAACGACGTGGTCAACGTCAAGAACAACGACGAGGCCAACATCGCCATCGACGCGTATCCCAAACGCCTGTTTCGCGGCACCGTGTACCAGATCGCAAATACCGCCGTCACCACCGGGGCCAACACCCAGGAGGAAGTCACCAATTTCGAGGTGCGCATCCGCATCCGGGCCGAGGAAGCCAAACTGCGCCCGGGCATGAGCGCGACCGCCGACGTGGAAACCGCCACCGTGGCCAACGCCGTCGCGGTGCCCATTCAATCCGTCACCGTGCGCAACACCGCCGACGCGCTCAGCCCCGAGGAACGCGACAAGAAGAAAGCCCAGTCGCAGGCTTCCGAGCAGGCCGCCGACAAGAACTCGGTCGAACTGGAAAAGGGCAAGTCGTCGGCCGACCGCGACAAGGCGCAGCAGAAGAAGCTTCAGCAAGTCGTCTTCGTAAAAGGCAAGGCCGGGCGTGGACGGGTCGCGGGCACCGCGCGAGCCTGGCCGTTTTCCCTGAGCTTGTTCGCCGATGCCAGTGAGGATACCGTGCAGATGCGCGCGGTGGAGGTTGGCCTCGCGGACAACAGCTACCTGGAAATCAAGAGCGGCGTGCAACCGGGCGAGGAAATCGTCAGCGGCAGTTACCGCGCCATCAGCCGCCTGCTCAAAGACGGCGCCAAGGTCATGCTGGAAAAAACTGGCCAGTAGGAGGTTCGGTTTAGCCCCACACGCCTCATGTCCGAACTGCTCACCTCACCGCCGCCCGTCGCAAAGGAAACCCGCCCGCCGGGGCCCCTCGTCATCGAGATCGACGACGTGACGAAAACCTACGTGATGGGCAGCGAGACGATTCATGCCCTACGCGGAGTCAGCCTGAAAATCCGGCGTAACGAATATCTCGCCATCATGGGTCCGAGCGGCAGCGGCAAATCGACGATGATGAACATGCTAGGCTGCCTCGACACGCCGACCGCCGGGAAATACGAGTTCGGCGGGAAAAACGTCGCCGCGATGGACGACGACGAACTCGCCTCCATCCGCAACAAGGAGATCGGATTCGTCTTTCAAACGTTCAACCTCCTGCCGCGCTCAAATAGTCTGCACAACGTGGAGTTGCCGCTGATTTACGCGGGCATCCCCGCCGCGATCCGGCGCGACAAGGCGCGTCAGGCGCTTGAAAACGTCGGCCTGGGCAACCGGATGCACCACCGTCCGAACGAGCTTTCGGGGGGCCAGCGTCAACGCGTCGCTATCGCCCGCGCGCTGGTGAACGATCCGTCCATCATTCTGGCCGACGAACCCACCGGCAATCTCGACAGCAAGACCGGCGAGGAAATCATGGCGCTGATGGAACAGCTTTACGTCCAGGGCAACACGATCATCGTCGTCACGCACGAGCCGGACATCGCCGAGCACGCGCGCCGCATCGTGCGTCTGCGCGACGGCTTGATCGAAAGCGACACAACCGCCTGACGGCGGTAAGATTCCAGGTTCAAGAACCAGGACTCAAAGCAGCACAGACACACGTAGCGACATCTCTTCCTTGAATCTTGGTTCTTGAATCTTGAATCTTCCTTCCTATGCGTCGCCTGCGTTTTGAATTTAGCGAGAGCTGCAAGATTGCCTACGCGCAACTCGTGGCCAACCGCACGCGCAGTTTTCTGACCGCGCTCGGGGTCATCATCGGCATCGTGGCCGTGACGCTCATGGGCACCGCCATCGGCGGCATCAACACGGGCTTCAACCGCTCGATGGCCCTGCTCGGGGACGACATTCTCTACGTCAGCAAAAATCCCTGGGCCAGCGACCGCGACGACTGGGAATTCCGCAACCGGCGCGACATCAAGAGCGAATACGCCGAACGCCTCCAAACGATCATCGACGGGACCCGGGGGTCGCGGTTGCTCAAGGCCGTGCCGACTTCGAGCACGTTTCGGAACGTCGTGCGCGGCGATTACCAGGCCAGCGCGGTGTTCACGCTCGGCACCACCGACGAATACATCAACATCGCGTCCATCGACTTCCGCGAGGGCCGGTTTTTCAACGCGTCGGAGAGCCGCGGCGGGCACAACGTCTGCGTGCTCGGCTGCGACGTGGCCGACGCGTTGTTCCCGGAACGTTCCGCCATCGGGGAAGACGTGACAATGAGCAACGAAAAATTCCGCGTCATCGGCATCATCGCCAAGCAAGGCAGTTTCCTCGGTCTGTTCTCGTTCGACAACCAGATCGTGGTGCCTCTCGCCGCGTTTAAGAAATACTTCGCCAAGAAAGCCAGCGACAGCGATGTACGGGTGAAGGTGATCGACAAAGAGCGTCTGGAAGATGCCAAGGCCGAACTGCTCGGCGACATGCGGCGCGTGCGGGGCCTGTTGCCCGATCAACCGGAAGATTTCGCCATCAGCGCCCAGGAGTCTTTCAAGGCGACGCTCGATCCCATCAAAGCCGGGATCGCGTTTGCCGGGTTGTTCATCACCGGGCTGGCCTTGTTCGTCGGGGCCATCGGGATCATGAACATCACGTTCGTCAGCGTGCGCGAACGCACCCGGGAGATCGGCACGCGCAAGGCCCTGGGCGCTCGCCGCCGCACGATCCTGCTGCAATTTTTGATCGAAGCCGTGTCGATTTGCCTGCTGGGCGGTCTGGCAGGACTGCTGTTTTCGTGGCTGTTGTTCCAGGGGGTCGGGGCGGCGTTCCCGTCTTTCCCGGTCGAGTTTTCGGTCAACCTCGTGCTGGCGGGACTGCTCATCTCGGTCATCACGGGTGTGGCGTCCGGTTTCGCGCCCGCCTGGTCCGCTTCGCGGCTCGATCCCGTGACCGCGCTCCGCTACGAGTAACCCTTTCCTGTCCCATGTCATTTATCGAAGTTCTCCGCTTGGCCTTCGCCGCTTTGGGCGCGAACAAGCTGCGTTCCGGCTTGACGATGCTGGGCATCACCATCGGGGTCTTCTCGATCATCAGCGTGATGACCGCGACGGGCGCGTTGCAAAGCTCCATCGAATCGGGCCTGAGTTTCCTCGGCTCGAATTTCTTCCAGTTCAGCAAATATCCTTCCTTCGGCAGCGGTGGCCCCCAGGCCGCCTCGAAGTACGGCAACCGCCGCAACATCAGCTTCGAGCAGGCGATGTTGTACAAACGGTTGATGACCGACACGGGAGCGGTCGTCAGCCTCAAGGTGTTCGACAGCGGCAAGCGCGTCAGCTACGGCAAGTTGCGCACCAACCCTAACATCAGTATCGTCGGCACCAACGAAAATTTCCTGGCGTCGAACGGCTACACCATCGGGGGAGGCCGTAATTTCAACGAAAGCGACGTGGAGCTCGCACGCAGCGTCACCATCATCGGCGCGGACATTCAGAAACGGATTTTCCCGGTGGAAGACCCCGTGGGCAAACTCATCAAGATCAACGAGAAGAATTTCACGGTCATCGGCGTCTTGGCGAGCAAAGGCAGCAGCTTCGGCGGCAGTCAGGACGCGTACGTGCTGGTGCCGATCACCCGCTTTTTCGAGAACTACGGCCGGGTGAACCGCACCGTGAACGTTGCCACCCAGTCGACTTCCCAGCAGTCGTACCAGCGGACTTTCAACAGTGCCATCGGCGCCATGCGCATCGCCCGTGAACTCAAGCCCGGTGCCGAGAATGATTTCGAGACCTACACCAACGACTCGCTCGTGGCGGCCTTCGCGTCGATTGCGGACGTGGTGCGATCCGGCGCTTTCGTCATCAGCAGCGTCGCGCTGGTCGCCGCCGGGGTTGGCATCATGAATATCATGCTGGTCAGCGTCACCGAACGCACCAAGGAAATCGGTGTGCGTAAGTCCATCGGCGCGAAGAAACGGGACATCTTGCGGCAATTTCTGGTCGAAGCGGTGTTCCTGTCTGAGCTGGGCGGATTGGTCGGCATCCTCCTGGGCGTGGCTGGGGGCAACGGGCTGGCGAAATTCCTGGATGCGGAAGTGGTGTTCCCCTGGGGCTGGGCGCTGGCAGGGCTGGCGGTGTGCTCCGCCATCGGGATCGGTTTCGGGCTTTACCCGGCGTGGCGCGCAGCTTCGCTCGATCCCATCGAAGCGTTGCGTTTCGAGTGATCCGCCCATGTCTGAACGCCCTTGCCACGAAGATACCGCCACCGAGCATCGGCTCTTTTGGATGCTCGTCAAAAAGGCGCAGAAACGCGACGACGTGGGCCGGGTCTATCTGGCGATCCAGGCGGCCATTGCCTACGGACAGGAAACGGTGGACGTCGGTTGGCTGGCAGGTGCCATGATGGCCGAGGGTCAGAGCAGCACGGGCGGTCCGGGCGACCCTATCGGCGCCGGCGGTCTCGCTTTCTTCTGGTGGCTGTACGAGGTGGAACTAAGCTCCGTTGGCGAGGCGGATCGTCACCAATATCGCTTCCGTCGCCGTCACGACGGAGCGCAGGTTGTGGCGTCTCTCAGGACGGCGGATGCTCCCAGGAGTTTGCAGTTTCAGCAGGAATACGAACGACAGAGGCGCTACCTCGAAAAGAAGCGTGCGGCACTGTTGCCCAACTATCTGCGTCCAGGGTAGGGAGGAGCATCCCTGCTCCTCCCATACTTACCCGATGTGCACGGGATTTGGAGGGAAAGCCGCGTGCGAAAACAATGCGGGAAAGGGATGGCGTTTACCTGCTCGCGCCGCTGCCCATTCGATTTCCAGGCGCCGTCGCGCGAACTAGGGAGGAGCAGGGGCGCTCCTCCCTACCCTTTCTCAGGTCGCGAAGCTTCCTTCGACCCGCGCCGCCACGTCCACATACCCGGAATCCACTTCGTAGATTTCCGTCATGCACGCCATGTACTTGTCCTTGTCGCCGGTCCGCTCGTACAGCAGACCCAGCTTGTAGACCACGTCTTTTTTCAAGCCGTCCATGTTGGGCAGCTTGGCGCGCGCATCCTCGTATCCCTTGATCGCTAGGTTCGGAATGTTTTTCATCTCGTAACACTGCGCCAGCATGTATTTCGCGCGGACACCCAGGTTCGGGCTGTTCTGCGCCTTCTGCAATTCGGTGATTGCGTCAGTGATGTGCCCCGCCTTCACGAGTTGCTCGCCCAATTCAAAACGGAACGACAGATCCGTGGGATTGCGTTCGACCCGTTTGCGGGCGGTGTCGATGAGCAACTCGGCCTTCTGCGCCTGGTACGCCGCCAAATCCTGTTCTACCTGTGTGATGGTCGCCTGCCCTTCTTCGTCCGGCGCGGTGCCGGCGAGCGATTGCTCGTACTCCTGCAGCCATTTCTCACGGGTGCTGATCTGCGCTTCGATGTTCTTCATCGACAGTTCGCTCACCTTGCGCACGATGCCGGGGTCGCCCCCCTTGGTCAATTCGACCGCCCACTGGTAATATTGCAGCGCGCCTTCGATGTCATCCTTCTTTTCGTGCAGATCGGCGATCTTGCGCACCACGTCGAGGTTGTTCGGATTTTCCTCGTACGCCGCCGAAAGCTCCGCCAGTTGCTGGTCGATCACGTCGGCACTTTTGATCAGGCGATTCTGCTGTTCGAGCGAGACGGCCTCATCCTTGTTTTTGAGCATGTTGCGATAGTCGACACCCTCTTTGCCGACCTGATCCCATTTGCCCGAACGCATGGATGCACGCGCCGCCGCGTCCTTGCCGCCTTTCGTCGCCTCGATGTCAGCCGGGTTGATGGCCACAATGGCGTTGTAGACCTCAATCGCCTTCTCGGCCTCATCCGCCGAAACGTAGTGCCGCGCCAGCTCGTGCAGAATTTTGACGTTCTTCGGCTCGGAGTCGCGCATGGTTTCCAGCGCAAAACCCGCGATCTCGGGTAACCCCGCCGCGTTGGCCGCGTCGCGCAGCAATCCGTTCGCCGCCACGCTTTGCGGCTCCTTTTCCAGGATTTCCTCTGCGGTGATCATCGCGGCTTTGGGATCTTTTTTGACCAGACCCTGGGCCTTCATCACCTGGATCGAGGAACCAGACAATCCCTTCATAAACCCTTTGCCGCCTTTGGTCTGCGCGATTTCCGCGCGGCGCAGCCACTGGCGGCCAGCCAAAAACGCGGGCGATTCCTTGAGGACCGCCTGAATCATCGAAATGGCGTAGCCGTAGTTGCGCTGCTCGATGGCGCTGGTGGCCTTAAGCCACTGGGTTTTTGCGGTGGGGGAAAGTTCTTTTTCGGTGGTAACTGCCATAACGCGTCCGGGGGCTGAAGGCTGAGGGTTAAAATCTACCAAACAACGCCGCTAAATGCCAGAGTTTTGCTGTCGGCGGCTCATCCTAATCTTAACAAACGAAACAGCCGGGCGGCCACGGGTGCCGTCCGGCTGTCGATTTGGGTCCGCAGCGGGCTTAAAATCCGCTGGGGGAACTTAGTAGTCCATGCCGCCCATGCCGCCCATGCCGCCGCCGGGATGGCCGCCACCGGCTGCCGGCTTGTCCTTCTCGGGCAATTCCGTCACGACCGCCTCGGTCGTGAGCAGCAAGCCGGAGATGGAGGCCGCGTTCTGGAGCGCGGAACGGGTGACCTTGGTCGGGTCAACGACGCCGGCCTTCACGAGGTCGACGTATTCGCCGGAGGCGACGTTGTAGCCCACGTTGCCTTCGCGCTTCTTGACTTCCTGCACGATGAGCGCGCCTTCCTGGCCCGCGTTGTCGGCCAATTGGCGCAACGGAGCTTCGACCGCACGGCGGATGATCGCCGCGCCGACCGCCTCATCGCCTTCGAGCTTGAGGCTGTCGAGCGCCTTCTGGGCGCGGATGAGGGCGGTGCCGCCGCCGGGGACGATTCCCTCTTCCACGGCCGCACGGGTCGCATGGAGGGCGTCTTCGACGCGGGCCTTCTTTTCCTTCATCTCGGTTTCGGTGGCCGCACCGACGTTGATGACCGCCACGCCGCCGGCGAGCTTCGCCAGGCGTTCCTGGAGCTTCTCGCGGTCGTAGTCGCTGGTGGTCTCCTCGATCTGGCGGCGGATCTGGTTGACCCGGCCCGCGATGTCGTTGGAGCTGCCTTCGCCTTCGACGATGGTGGTGTTTTCCTTGTCGATGGTCACGCGCTTGGTTTTGCCGAGGTCGTCGAGGGTGACGTTCTCCAGCTTGATGCCGAGGTCTTCCGTGAAGCACTTGCCGCCGGTAAGCACCGCGATGTCTTCCATCATGGCCTTGCGGCGATCACCGAAGCCGGGGGCCTTGACGGCCGCGACCTGGAGGGTGCCGCGCAGCTTGTTCACCACGAGCGTGGCCAAGGCTTCGCCTTCCACGTCTTCCGCGATGATGAGCAACGGACGGCCCGATTTGGCCACCTTTTCCAGGAGCGGGAGCAGGTCCTTCAAGGAGCTGATCTTCTTCTCGTGGATGAGGATGTAGGGGTTGTCCAGGATCGTTTCCATGCTCTCGGCATTGGTCACGAAGTAGGGCGAGAGGTAGCCCTTGTCGAACTGCATGCCTTCGACCACGTCGAGGCTGGTTTCGATGCTCTTGGCTTCTTCCACCGTGATGGTGCCGTCCTTGCCGACCTTGTCCATCGCGTCGGCGATGATCTCGCCGATGTTCTTGTCCCAGTTGGCCGAAACGGTGGCGACCTGCGCGATTTCCGAGCGGTCGCTGACTTTCTTGGAGATGCGGCCCAGTTCGGCCACGATGGCCTCGACGGCCTTGTTGATGCCGCGCTGGAGCGAGGTCGGATTCGCGCCCGCCGTCACGTTGCGCAAGCCTTCCTTGTAGATGGACTCGGCCAACACGGTCGCCGTGGTGGTGCCGTCGCCGGCGATGTCGCTGGTCTTGCTGGCGACCTCACGCACGAGCTGCGCGCCCATGTTCTC
>CAXUHC010000093.1:0-15293 GCA_964250705.1 uncultured Chthoniobacterales bacterium
GGCAGTGTGCTCGGGGGCACGGGCAGCATCGCTGCGGCGGTCGGCGTCGGCGGCGGCGGCACGCTCAACCCCAGCAACAACGTGGGTGTAGGCGGGGCATTCTCCACCGTTGGTACCCTGAGCGTCGGGGCGCTCACCTTGAACAATAACGCCAGCGCGATCTTCGACGTGAACAGCGCCACGCTCTACGACCGGCTACTGGCCAGTGGGGGAATTGTCTTTAACCGCGGTACCCTGACCCTCAACGTCAATCCCAACGCGATGTTTGCCGCTGGTCAGGTCCTTCACCTGTTCCACACGGACGACAGACTAAGAGGCACCTTCGCGGGCATCGACAACGGGGGCTTCTACAACTTTGGCGGCAGCCTTTTCCAGGCGATGTATACTCCCACGGATTTCAACTTGGTCGTGGTGCCCGAACCGGCCACCTGGCTGGGTGGCACGCTGTTGTTGGGCATGGCGGGCGTGGGCGCAAGGCGTCGCTTTTCAAAGCTTGGCCGTTGAGCGGCACTTGCTTTTTGGACGGCGGTCCCGCAGGGTGGCGACCCCTTTGTCCACCGCTCACCGTTCATGCCAGGCAAGCCTTCGTCTTCCTTCAACGCAGAAACTCTCCCTACTCCCTTTGGCACGGCCCAGATCGTGGACCACGCCGATCTCCTCGACCCGGCGGACTGGCAAGCCGCCTTCGACCGGCACGCCAAGGACGGACGCTATTATCGCCTTTGCGAAACGACGCTCCGGCAGCCAAATTTTCACCACCGTTACCTCCTGCTGCGCGATCACACCGGGACGGCCCGCGCGCTCCAGCCGTTCTTTTTCACGGATCAGGACATCCTCGCCGGGTTGAGCAGCGGCTTGCGCGCGCGGATCGAGCGCATCCGGCGGTCGTTTCCCCGTTTCATGACCCTCAAGATGCTCATGGTCGGTTGCACGGCGGGGGAAGGGCGCCTCGGACTGCTGCGGGGCGGCGCGGACACTGAGGCCGCCGAGGCGCTGCTCGAAGCGTTCCACCTCTACGGCAAGGCGCAGAAGGCGTTCATCATCACCTGCAAGGATTTCACCCGGGACCACCGCCCCACCCTGACGCCCGCCGCCCGGCGGCGCGGCTACGTGCGGATGCCCAGCTTCCCGGCTACGACCATCGACCTCACCGGCTACCAGGATTTCGAGGATTACCTCGCCCGTAGGTTGAGCAAGAACACGCGCAAGAGCCTGCGGCGCAAGTTCCGTCCCGACGACGCGCAGCCCCCCGTGACGATGGAGGTCTGCACGGACGTGAGCGGGTGCGTGGACGAAATCCACCCGCTCTACCTGCAAGTTCTCGCGCGCAGTTCCTACCGCTTCGAGGAACTGACCAAGGAATACTTTGTCGAACTCGGGCGCACGATGCCTGACCGGGCGCGATTCTTCCTCTGGCGGCAGAACGGCAAGGCCATTGCCCTGAGCCTGGGGATGGTCCACGACGGCACGTTTTACGACAACTACCTCGGGCTGGATTATGCCGTTGCCTACGAGCGGTCGTTGTATTTCGTGACGATCCGCGACCTGTTCGATTGGGCGTGCCGGGAAAAGCTCCACACGTACTACAGCACGCCGCTCAACTACGACGCCAAGCTGCACCTGCGTTTCGCGCTGGAACCGCTCGACCTGTACGTGCGGCACGTCACGAACTGGATCAACCCGTTCTTCACGCGGGTCGCCCCGCTGTTGGAACCGACGCGTTACGACAAGCTGCTGCCGCGCTTCGAGAATCACGCTGACCTGGCGTAACCGTGCCCGCGCCAACCGTTTTCGAGCCGAATCATCCCGCTATGGACTGGATCACCGACCCGCAGGCCTGGATTGCTTTCGTCACGCTGCTCAGCCTGGAGATCGTGCTAGGCATCGACAACGTCATCTTCATTTCCATCCTGGCCGGTAAACTGCCGGCCGAGCAGCAGGCCCGGGCACGCACGGTCGGGTTGAGCCTGGCGATGTTCATCCGCATCGGCCTGCTGTTTTCGCTCGCCTGGATGGTCCGGCTGACCTCGCCTCTGTTCACGATCCTCGGTCACGAGGTCTCCGGGCGCGACCTGATCCTGCTGCTGGGCGGTCTGTTTCTCATCGGCAAAGCCACCAGCGAAATCCACGAAAAGCTCGAAGGAACCGGGGAGCACGCCTCGGCAAAAGTGCGCGCGACTTTCGCCAGCGTGCTCACCCAGATCCTGCTGTTGGACATCGTTTTTTCGCTCGATTCGGTCATCACCGCCGTCGGCATGGTGGACAGGCTGGGCATCATGGTCGCGGCGGTCGTGGTAGCCGTCGTTTTCATGCTGTTGTTTGCCGGGGTGATCAGCCGTTTCGTGGAACGGCGGCCAACCATCAAGATGCTCGCCTTGGCGTTCCTGCTTTTGATTGGTCTGGTCCTGGTCGCGGAAGGCTGGGGCCAGCACATTCAGAAGGGGTATATATACTTTGCGATGGGCTTTGCCGTGTTCGTCGAATTGCTCAACCTGAAATTGCGGAAAGGCGTATCGACACCGGTGAAGCTACCCGAACCGCACGCCGGACCGTGAAGGTCATTCATCCGATTTGTAACGGATGGCACCACAAACTTCACGCTTCCGGCATTGACAATTTCCGACAAATCCCGTACCGATGGTCCCCGATAGCTTATGAAAGCCGAACCCATCAAAATCGAAATCCCCAAGACGGATTCCAGGCTCTTTGCCTACACCCGCTGGGACATCGTCCCCACGGTGGCCGCCGTGTGTCATCTAGGGTTGTTTTTGTCGCTCTACTTCTTGTTCCCCGTCACGCCACTGCCGGTGATGCTCTGCCTCGGGTTGATCTACGCGTTTTGCATCAACGCCAACATCAACGGCATCTCGCATAATTTCATCCACAACCCTTACTTCCGCTCGCCGCTGCTCAACCGCCTGTTCAGCCTGATGGAAAGCGTCGCGTGCTGCTTCTCGCAGACCTACTACGACGTGGTCCACATGCAGCACCACAAGGGCAACAGCGACAAGCAAGACGAACACGGCGAGACCACCGACTGGATTTCGATCTATCGCCACGGCCACGACGACGAAGCTGAAAACGTCTGGAGCTACACGTTCCTGTCTTTTTTCCGCGATAATCCGGCAGCCATCAGCCGCGAGTTGAAGAAACGCGGTGAAACGGAGGTGCGTTGGGGCAACCTCGAACTGGCGACCTTCATGGTCACCCTCGCCGTGATGGCGTGGTTCAACTGGCGGTTCATCGTGTTCTTCCTGCCCTTCATGTACCTGGGCCACTGTTTCAGCTATCTGAACGGCTATTACCGCCATTTCGGCGGCAACCCGGACGAGCCGATTGCCTGGGGCGTTTCGTCGTACGGCAAAGTTTACAACTGGATTTTCTTCAACAACGGCTACCACGCCGAGCATCACTTCCGCCCGAAGTGCCACTGGACGAAGATGCACGCCTTCTTCGAGCAGATTCAGGAGAAGCAGCGGCAGGCAGGCACCCGCGTGCTCAGCCAGCCGCACATGCTGGGTTTCCTCGATCCCAATCTGCCCGCCAAGAGCCGTCCGCTGGGCGAACAGCCGGTTGACGCTCCCGCCACCCCGGCTTGAGCGCGACCCTGGACGTCGCCGTTCTGGCAACGCCCGCGCCGGTGTTTGCCGGGCGGACGCTTTCCGGCCACGTCTACGAGGTGTTCGACCGGATTGCCTGTCTCGAACCGCTCGTCTGGCAGTCTGCTTTCCCGACGGGCTGGAAAGACTACCGCTACTTCCAGACGCTCGAAGAAACCTTCGCGCGGGAATTCCCTCAGCGTTACCTCGTGCTGCGTGGCGGGGAAGGCCTTGCAGGCAGTGAACACACCCCGGTCAGAGCGATCCTGCCCTTCTTTTTCGTCGAGCAGGATCTCACGGTCAGCCTGTCCGCGCGGCTGCGTCGCGCGCTGCGTCCGTTGCGGCCTTGGCTCAGGCCGCGCCTGTTGATGGCCGGGTGCATCGTCGGAGATGGACAGGTCGGCTTGCTCGACCCCGCCGACGATCTGGCGGCGGTGTGCGCCGAACTCGACGAGGCGCTCGGCAATTTTGCGCGCCATGAGGGCGTATCGCTCGTGCTTTTCAAGGACTTGCCCGAGGCGTATCGCCCGGCGATGGCGCCGCTGGTTGCGCGCGGTCGCTACACCCGGCTCGCCAGCTTGCCGGCGGTGAACCTGCCGTTGGATTTTGCCACCTTCGACGAGTACTTGCAAACGCGTCCCGGCAAGGCCACCCGCAAGAGCTTGCGCCGGAAGTTCCGCGAGGCCGATACGCTCGCCGATCCGATCACGCTGGAGGTCAAGGCCGAGGTCACGCCCGCCGAGGCCGCCACCTTGCACGCCCTCTACGAACGCGTGGCCCGGCGCGGGGACGTGCATTTCGAGGTGTTCACGGCGGAATATTTCCTGACCCTGGGTCAACGGATGCCCGAGCATACGCGCTATTTTATCTGGCGGCAGGCGGCGCGGATCGTGGCGTTCAGTTTCTGCACGATCCACGACGGAGCCATCTACGACAACGATCTGGGGCTCGACGAAACGGCGGCGAGTGCGCTGCATCTTTACCACGTCACGTTCCGCGACATCGTGCGCTGGGCGCTCGCGCACGGGTTGACGCAATACTACAGCTCCCCCTTCAATTACGATCCGAAGCTGCACCTGCGAATGACCCTGGTTCCGCTCGACCTCTACGCGCGGCACACTTCTCCTTTGCTCAACCGGTTGTTGCGGTGGCTCGCACCTCTGGCCGCCCCGACCCGGCAGGAACCGCTCCTGGCGCGGTTCCCGAACGCGGACCGGCTCTGACCCCACGCGCCGTCTCATGCCGACCCGCCGTACTTTTCTCCGCATCGGCGTTGCCGCCGGTATCCTGCTGACCTGCGCGCCGGTGTTCGGGCTTGTCGGCACGATGCTCGGGATGACCCGTGCGTTGAACACGCTGCGTCAAAGCGGGATCGGCGATCCGCGCCAGCTTTCCTCGGCCGTCGGCGAAACGCTGTTGATAACTGCTGGGAGCCTCGCGCTTTGTCCGGTCGGACTTGCGTTGCTGATCGTCTGCGGATTGCTGCTCCACCGGTCGCGCCGGTCGGGGCCGCCGCCGCTGCCCAGATTTCCAGAAAACGACGCTGCTCCACCGGATCACTAAAGTGCGTCCCGAATAAATGAGCCGCGAGTTCCGGCTGTGGCCACGGTGCTCTGTCGCCGTGTCCGCACGGGACCAGACACGGCGACAGAGCGCCGTGGCCACAGCCCGCAGGCTTACCCAAGCGAGACGCGCTCTATCGACCATACAAAAGAGGGTTGACATCTTCGCGCCGAATTTTAGCCAAAGGCAAACCCTTCTACCGGCGGCAGAGGTGTTTCGAGAAACGCCCGCTGCCCACGACACTTCCTGACGGAACGGCCATTGCGTTTGTCGAGATGTCCGCCAAGCTAGACAACTTGACGTCCGACTGATTCGCTCTCCCGCTTGATGCCGACCCCGACCGCCAGGAAACGCCCGCTCTTTCTGAATCCGTTCGTGCAGACCGGCCTGTGCATCCTGTCGGGCACGGCTGCCGAGGTGCTGCTCAAGGAAGGCGCGGTCTCGACGGCGCACCTGTCCTCCTCCGTGCCGTGGCTCGGGCTGACCGGGCTGGCCTCGGGCTGGACGTGGCTCAGCATCGTGTTTACCCTGTTGAGCTTCTTCTCCTGGATGGCCGCCATCCGCAGCCTGCCGCTCGGCGTGGCGTTTCCGCTGACGAACGCCGTCCAGGTGTTGGTGCCGTTGAGCTGCTGGGCCTTTCTGGGCGAGGCGATCACGTTTCGCCGCTGGTGCGGTATCGTCCTGGTCGTCGTGGGTTTGATGACCGTGGCCAAGCCCTACGCCCGATTGGACGAACGGCTATGAGCGCACTGACGCTCATCCTCATCTTTGTGGCGTTGCTGACGCTCGTTGCGGGACAACTGCTGCTGAAATGGGCTTTGGGAGACGACCACGAAGCCGAGGGGGTAGTCCGGCCATCGTTCACGCGGCGCGCGGTGGTCTTTGCGGGGGGCATTCTGGCGATGACGATTTCGTTTTTCGTGAATCTCGGCCTGTTGCAGCGCAACGATCTGAGCCTAGTGTTTCCGTTTCAGGGCCTGAGCGTCATCATCGTGACGGTCGGGGCAAGCGTGTTCCTCAAGGAACGACTCACGCTGCCGCTGGTGGCCGGGGCGCTGCTGATCACCGTCGGCGTGATGCTGGTGGCGGCAAGCTGAAACCGCCGCGCGGCGGCGGCGGTAAGTGCCAAGATTCAAGATTCAAGGAAGCACCAAGATTCAAGACTCAAGGAAAGACGGAAATCACTCTTCTGACTTGACCCTTGAAACTTGAATCTTCCTTGAATCTTGAATCCTGGCACTTTTCACGACTCCGTGGTGAGCGTCGGCCAGATCGTCGCGAACGTTTGCCCGTTGATCCGCGCCGCTGCCTGCCGGTCGAACGGCGGCAACTCGGGGTGGTCCGTCTCCGAGGCGAAACGTTGGGTGCGCCGGGCGTAGACCGCGTCCGAACGCGCGCCGCACAGGTCGCCCGCCGCAATTGTCGCGTGCCCACGCAAAACGCCCAGCGCCCAGCGCACGTCTTCCGCCGAAAAACGGCCGTTTTCCCAGTTGGTCATGGCGGCGTCGGCGCGCAGGCCGTCGATGTCTACCGTGACGTAGAGTTGCCTGCCAGCCAGCCCGGCGGCAAACGTCTTGAACTTTGCCCGCCAGTCCGCCCGGGTGATGGAGCGCGGCTTGGCCTGGTCGGCGGCGGAACGATCATCCGCCCAGGGATGCACCGCCAAACGCCCCGCGCGCACGTCACGGTGGTTGCCCCAGATTCGGTGCCAGCCCCAGCATTCGAAATTCCCGCAGCCCCAGACCGAGACGTGTTGGACCTGCGGCAGGTCCAGCGCGCGGTTCATCCAACTGCCGCAGCACCATTTCGGCGGCCGGATGTCCCAATCGGGATGGTTGTCGAAGCTGACCAGTGTCACCGGCCCCTCGACCCGGCGCAGCCACAACGCGCTCAAGTGGTGAAAATCGCCGGAGCCATACACGAGGAACCGGGCCGCACCCAGACGGCCAGCCACCGCGGCGCGAAACGCCTCCATCTCGGCGTCCAGCGCACAGAAACGCAGGCGCGGACCCCACTCCCGGCAGGAAAGCGTCGGGACGGCGGAGAAAAAGTCGGAGGCCCAGGCTCCGTCGAGATCGACGTGCAAACAGAGGTTTTCCTGCACGGTGGGCATCTTGTGTCGGCTGCCGGGAGATTGCAAACGGATTGGTTATTCGTTGCCGTTCGCAGGTTCGGCCCGTAGATTGCTACAAACTCATCCGGGCTGGTAAGGTGCGGAACTCCGTAGCGACCGGTGCCGCCTCGCAAATTTCTTCTCGTGTCTTGACTGTTTTTCTGGCTCTTATCCTTGCCCTGACTCATGAGCGCTGATTCCGAACCGCCCTCTTCCCCGGAACCCATCCCGCCAACCCCGGAGCCGGTTACACCTGCGGCTGAGGACAACAACGCGCCGGAATTCCTGCCGCAAAAGCGGCGTTACAAAAAGTCGGAGCCGGCTGCCGAGTTCGATTTTTCCGAGGGCGCGGACGACGAAATCCTCATCTTGGGCACGCTGTTGCAGCGGTTGCTCGCCCGCAAGCAGTCCGAGTCGTCCGAGCCGGACAACAGCCGGGTCAAGAGGTTCGTCCAACGTAACGTGCCGCCGATTGCTAGCGTTCCCTCCGACCCGGTTGGCACCTCGGACTCCGAGGCACCGGCGGCCGTCTCCCCGGAGACCGGGGCCGCTGCCGCCCCGATGTCTCGCCCCTTCCCCAAGCTAATGCCGCGCCTGGATACGCCGACCGGCGAGCCGCGCTACGCGCCTCCCAGCCGGGGCCGGGGCATCCTGTATTTTCTTTTTTGCGCCGGGTTGGCCATCGCGGCGTTTCTCGTGGGCCGGAGCGCAGCAAAACCGGATGCCAATGCCCGCGTCGCCGCCGCTGCCGCCGCTGCCGCGACGCCCGCCCCCCACTGGAACGCCACGCTCTCGGGCAAACTCGACCAGATTCTCGCGGCCGACCAGAACGGCAATCTCCAGAGCGCCAAGGACCAGGCGCTCGACCTCAAAAAGCAGATCGGCAGTTCGCTGGAACTCGACCTCTACATCGGTTCGCTCACCACCCGGCTGGGGCACACCAACGACGCCGAAGCAGACCTTTCCCGGTTGCTCGAACCGTACATGCAGCCCCTCCAGGCGGCGGCGGTCAACGAGGGCATGGCGTTCACCTATTCACGGCGCCGCGACTTCAAGCGAGCGGCGGAAGCATTCGCCGACGCGTCGCGCATCAATCCCTTCACGCCGGAAAACTTCTATCGTTGGGGTGAGGTGCTGCGCCGCCAGGGCCGGTTCCAGGACGCGGCGGATAAGTTCCGGCAGACGCTGCAACGGCTGCCCGAAGACGAGGCAGAGACCGAGAGCCAGCGCGAATGCGCGGCTTTCAAGATGCGGCTGGCGCTGATCGAACTGGGGCGCGACGCCGAGGTCAAGCCCAACATCGACAACCACCTGCGCCAGCCTTCGCCCGGCGGCTACTGGCTGTTGACGGCGGCGGCGTTCGCTTTGCAGCACGGCGATTTTCCCGGCGCGGTCGATGCGCTCCAAAAGGCGCGCGACGCGCTGCCCAGCGTTCAATACGCCGCGCTCACGGACGATTATTTCTTCCACGGATTTGCCGAGCGGCCGGAACTCAGCCATGTGCTTTCAATCCCATCGGCCAAGGCCAAGCAGGAAACGAAGGCGAAGATGATTTACTTCGTCGATCCGTGACCCCGCCTCAGCGCGGCACGAGGCGCTCGATCTTGTCGGAGGCAATCCACGCCAGCGTGCCGTCGTTCAACCGCGTGTAACTCCAGGCCCCCTGGTCCGATAGCACGCGCACTTCCCCGCCTGCGGTCAGCGTGGTGACGACCTTCGAATTGTCGGCGGGCGCGTAGAAAACCGGCGCGCTGTCGGCTACTACCACCGCGCGCCCCGTGTCGGTCGGCGGACCGGCGAATCGGATCACGGCGACTCCCGCCGCGCACCCCAGCAGGCCCGCGCCTGACAGCAGAAACCCGACGGCACGACGGCGGCGAGCCCAAGCTGCCACGATCAGCCCAGCCAGCCCCAGCCAACCCGCGACAGCGGCACCCCACGGCAGCGCTGTCACCATCCATCCGGAGGGTGACGCGGGCGGATTGGATTTGACGCCGCGCACAAAAGCGAGGTTGGAGGCCGCCTCGGCGTGCATCGGGTCCAGGATCAAGGCGCGCTGGTAATTGAGGATGGCCCGCCCACGGTTGCCTTGCCGGTGGTAGGCGTCGGCAAGGTTGTCAAAGAGGTTCGCGGTGTACTCGCCCCGGCGCACCTGGCTTTCGTAAGCGTCCACGGCCCCGGAGTAGTTCCCGGCGGCGTAGAGGACGTTTCCCTGGCTGAAACCGGTCTCGCCGAGCGCCGCGCGAACCGGGGAACCGCAGGCCAAGCAGTCGAGGATAATGGCCAGCGCAAGGCGGAAGAAGAGGCGCGTCATTTGCCGTTTTTGCCGAGGGTTTCGAGGGTGGCGAGCACTCCGCGCCGTTCGTCGGCGGGCACAGGTTCCTGCGCGACCCGACCGCCGCTGTAGGCGAGTTCGTCGTGGCGGTGAAAGATTTCCTGCACCGAGGTCGCGGTCTGCGGATCGAGTTGGCGGGCTTGCGAGATTTCGGCGGGGGTTTGTGGAGGGTTTGCGCGCCCCCTGGCCGCGCGGAGTTGGGCCAGGCGGGTCGCGGCGAGGTAGAAATCGCGGCGGCTGGTGTTCTCCTTTTGCAAGGCGCGCTGGAGTTCCGTCTGCTCGCGTTGCGAACGGGCTTGCTGCCGCACTGCCTCGTTCCGCGCCCGGGCACGCCAGGCGAACGCGCCCGCCGCCGCGAGGAGCATGGCCAGGCCCGCGCCCTGCACCAGCCAGAAATCCCGGCGTTGGTAGACCGGCAGAAAGGAGGAGCGATCTCCGGCCACCCCGGGGTCGGTGCGGATGTAAAGGATGTCCTCGGCGGCGCGCGCGGGCGTCGGGGCCGGCGTGGCGGTGGGGGCGGCGTTCGCCTGCGGCAGCGCGGCCGAGGTCGGTGCGGGGGTGGCGATGCTGCCTTCGATCCTGACCGCGACCGGCGGGGTGTCCAGCGAGACATATTTGCCGGTGGCAGGGTCGAGATAACTAAACCGGTACGGCGGCAGGGAGTTCCGCGCGCCGTCGGCGATGACGACCTGCTCAAAGGTCTTCACGCCGCTGAGACCGACATCGTCGTCCGCCTTGAACTTCGCGCTGGGCGGATACGTCTTCAGGCCGTGCTCGTCGGACAGGGCCGGAGGATTGATCCGCTCAAAATTCCCCTGCCCACTCAGCAGCAGGTGCACCGTCACCGGGTCCCCCGCCTGGGCGCGGCGCGGCTCGGCTTCCACGTCGAGTTTGAACTGTCCGATGGCCCCCGAGAAATCCGCCGGTTTGCCGGACGGCAGCGCCTTGATTTCCAGCACGACCGGATCAGACTCGACCTTGAGCCTCTGTTCCTGCGACAGGGTGACCCCGCCGAAGATGCTGAACGGATCGAAACCGCCGTTCGAGCGCCGCCGCCGCGACGGCGACACGGGCAGCCGCACGACCGGCACGGTGACCGCCGGGCCAACCGTCAGCGTGCCGATTTTCAATCCGGCGATGGCGCTGCGGTAAGAAGCGGCGTTGTAGCGAAACCCGTCCCGGGTCTGCGGCGAAATGAACGGGGCCGTGAACTTCTGCACGCTGAATCCTTCCCCGTTCAACACCGGGTCGGGATCGGGATGACCCGCCACCTCCAGACCGAAATAATCGCGCACCTCCACGGGGACGCTCTCGCCGATGTACGCGCTCTTGTGGGGAACGATGAATTCGCTCGTGACCGTTTGCCCGGGCGGCTTCGCACCGTTTGCATCGTTGCCTTCGACGGTGAGAGTCAGCGCCGTCGTACGCAAGGCCACGCCGCCAACGGTCACTTCCTGGCCGGGGATCACGTACCGCCCGGGGCGCATGGCCCGGAGGGTGTAGGTGTAGACGAGCGAGTTGATCGTCCGCCAACCGGACCGGCTGTCGAACATACGGTGATCCACGCTTTCCTGCGAGACGTACTGGAAAACCAGCCCGGCGACGACCGGCGGCGCGGGCGGGTTATCGCCGCTGCCGTTGAAAATGGAAATCTGGTATTGGGTCCCCTCGTTTACGTCGATCACGGAGTCTTGCAACGAGGCGGCGACCGTGGGGCTCGTCTGTGCGGCGAGCGGGCCGGTCCAGAGCGCCGCGATCACCGCGAGGAGCGCCGCCACCCGGCGGAGGCCGCGCCAGCCCGGGGAACGCCGCGCCTGCTTACCAGTCTTTGGGCGCACGTTCATCTTCGCTGTGGTGAGGTTTGGCGGAGTTGCCGAGGTTGACGCGTTGGTCCTGGTCCTTGAGGGAATCGAGCAACGCCTTGGCCTGGGCGGGGCTCATCTTGCCGGCTTCCTCGGGCGCTTCGCCGGGGGTAGGCTGGTCCCCGCCCGGCGTCGGCATCGGGGACGCGCCGCCGCCTTGCGACTGAAAATCGCCGCGCTGCCTGGGTTTCTCCTGGTCGGGGGCGGAACCGGGATCGGGCGTCTGTCCGGGACGCTGGCCTCCCGGCGACGGATCGTTCTTCTCCGGCTTGCCCCCTTGGGGCGAACCCGACGGGCTCGGCTGGGGTGGCTGGCTGCCTTGGTTTTTCTGGTCTTGAGATTGGCCCGTCCCGTCCGGCGGCGGGGTGGACTCGCCGGAGGGTTTCCCTTGTCCTTGCTTCGGCTGGGACGAAGGACTCTGGTCGGGCTTCGGCGGCTGGTTCTCGTCGGACTGGCCGCCGCCTTGCTGATCATCGGGTTTGTCGTCGGTCTTTTGCGGCGGTTTGTCCGACGGCTTATTCTGTGGTTTGGGCGGCTCCTTGAGCAATTCGTCGAGCCGTTTTTGCACGACGTCGCGGTTGTAGGCGGTGTCGATGATGAGCTGGGCGTTTCTCGCGTCGTTCGCGTTCGCGCCGGAGCGCTTCAGGGTGTCCAGGGTGCTTTTGTAGTGCTCGACGGCGTTGCGCCAATCGTTGATTTTCTTGTCCCGATCCTGCTGTGCCTCACCCCGGCGGAAGAGGGAGTTGGCGAAGTTGTAATTCGTCTTGGCTTGCAGGCCGGGGTCCTCGGAAGCCAGCGTCTTGTTGAACGCTTCGAGCGCCTCGTCGTAGCGCTTGCCTAGGTAGGCGCTCGTCCCGGCATTGAACGGGAGGCTTTCCTGTTTCGGATTCTTCTTTGCCAGTTCCTGGAAGGCACGGTAAGCCTCGTCGTAATTTCCGGCCCGGAAGAGTTCCTGGGCATCGCCGGGGGGCGGGACCGGACCGGCCTCTTGCGCCGATCCCTGCGGCGAGGCGGCGAGCCACGCCCCCAGCATGACGAGACCGACCGCCGCCGCCGCTGGCACCGGCGCCCGGCGCGCCGACGGCAAGACCGCCGTGCGGGACCGGGGCCGTTCGCCCAGCAACATCGCCAGGGATATGCACAGCATCGCCGCACCCAACGGCCATTGGTAACGCTCGATGGGCCGCCGGGCCTGACGCACGTCGATCTCGGCGGTTTTCAACCGGCTCAATCCCTGCGTAATCACCGTCTTGATCGACGCGTCGCCGGTAAAGCGCACGTAGAACCCGTGGGCGGCTTTTGCCAGCGCGGTCAGGCCGGGTTCGTCGAGGGAACTGCGGACGATCTTGCCGTCCTGGTCGCGGACGTATTGACCCTGGTCGCCCGTCGGAATGAGCGCGCCCTCCGGCGTGCCGAAGCCCACCGTGTAGATACACACCCCGGCCTCGGCGGCGCGCGCCGCGGCGGCCAGGCCCTTGCCCTGTTCGGTGTCGTCGGTCGGCTCGCCGTCACTCAGGAGGATGATGGCGCGGTTGCCGCCTGCCGCTTTGCCGAACGCTTCCAGCGCGAGGTCGATGGCGCCGCCGAGGTTCGTCCCGCCGCGCGGGATGAGGTCGGTGTCGAGTTCGGAGGCCGCCCCGAGGACGGCATCGTAATCGAGCGTCAGCGGCGCTTGCAGAAACGCGTTGCCCGCAAACGCCACCAGCCCGAGGCGGTCGCCCTGGAGCTGCATCGTGATGTCCTGCACGGCCAGTTTTTCGCGCACCAGGCGGCTGGGCGGCAGGTCCCTGGCGAGCATGCTCTTGGACACGTCGGCGATGACGATGACGTCGAGCCCGCGCCGGTGGGCATCGCGCGTTTCGTACCCGAGACGCGGCGCCGCGGCGGCGAGCATCAATGCACCCAGTCCCGCGAGCAGCAGCCCGAAGCGGGCGCGCCGCCGGCCGGCGCTGGCCGCCCCGGCCAGCTGCCCGCGCAAACGGGGCGTCTGGATCAGGCGCGCCAGTCGTCGGCGGGCCTCGGCTTCCGCCCAGACGAACAGCGCCGCCAGCGCCGGGAGGGCCAGCAGGCCCCACAGCCACCAGGGAGAACCAAACGTCAGGTCGGAAAACATCGATTTGGAACAAATGCCCTGCCCTCAACGCTCTGTCGTCCTTCGACTCCATGCCGGCGGCATTCCGCTCAGGACGACGGAGTTTTTGCAGCAAAGGTGGCGCGCGGTCATGGTCAAAGTAAAATAAGAGACAAATTTCGCGGCGGGAAGTTCAAGCGATCAGGGCAAGCGCCGCCACAAGGTCTGCGACAATGCGGTGTGGCCACCCAGGCAACCCACCGCCGTCGCCAACAGCCAGCCGAACAAGTCCCGGTATTCCCGGTATTTGCTGACCTTTACGGTCGTCTTTTCGAGTTTGTCGATCTGCGCGTAAATTTCTTCGAGTTTCCGGCTGCTGTCGGCGCGGTAGAACTGGCCGTTGGCGATGCGTGCCACCTCCCGCAGCGTCTTCTCGTCGTACTCGACCTGCACGTTTTCGTAGCGCGTCTCGCCGGTGAACTGGTCCCGGCCGACCGGGTAAGGCGCGATGCCGTTGGTGCCGACGCCGATGGTGTAGACCTTCAGGCCGAGCACGCGGATCGCCTCCGCCGCCGTGTCCGGGTTCACCCGGCCCGCGTTGTTGTCGCCGTCGCTGAGCAGGACGATGATGCGGCTTTTGGCCTCGCGGTTCTTGAGCCGGTTGGCGGCCGAGACCAGCGCCGAGCCGATGGCGGTGCCGTCTTCGACCAGCCCGATCTTCACCCGGTCAATGTTGTCCACGAGCCACGCGTGGTCGAGCGTCGGCGGGCTGACGAGATAGGGCCGCCCCGCGAACGCCAGCATCCCGATGCGGTCGTTCGGGCGGGCTTCGATGAAGCGTTGCGTGATTTCCCGGATGGCGTCGACCCGGCTGGCGCGCTGGTTGTTGATGGCGAAATCCTCGGTCTGCATCGAGCCGGAAACGTCCATCGCGATCATGATGTCGATGCCGCTGGCTTCGATCTGCGTGAACGCGTTGCTCACCTGCGGCCGCGCCATGGCCACCGCCGCCAGCGCGAGCGTGGCGGCGAGCAACCCCTCCGACCACGCGCCGGGCCGCGCCGCGCGGGGTCGCCCGAGCGTCTGGAGGATCGCCGTGGACGAGTACACGACCGCCGGAGCGCCGCCGGGCCGTCCGCGCCGCCACGCCAGCAACGCCGATGGCAACAGGAGCAGCAACCACCAGGGTTGCGCGAAGCCGAAGCGGGTAAAATCGTGCCAGGACATGGAGGAACGGAGGCAAAGGGCGGCGTCAGGCGGCGGGTGTCAAGGCCGCGTGGGCGTTCGGGGCGGGTGTTTGCACGCTGCCTTCGAGAAATTCCAACGCCTGCACGAGCAGACGGCGCTTGCCGTCGAGCGTGGCATCGGCGCGCGCGAATTTCAGCAGGTCGCAGCCCGCGAGAAAATCGCGCAGGAGCGAGTGCTCGGTCACGGAAAACGTTCGCGGACCGCTGATCGACGCCAGAAATTCCTCGGAGGTTTGCCGTTCGGGGTGCAGGTCGTACTGCGCGCCGATGTAAACGCGCAGCACGTCAGCCACCGCGCCGCCGAATACCCGGGGGTCGAGCTCTCCCATCTGCGCCTCCAGTTCCTGCAACCGGCGGGCGGCGATCTGCCGGGGGGTGTACGTCGGGCCGATGACCTTCTTCGGTCGGCGCAGCACGAACCACAGCGCGGCCAACGCCGCCGCCAGGGCGACTCCGGCGACCACCAGCCAGAAGCCGCCTGCCGAGAGGTAAAACGGCTGGAT
>CAXUHC010000094.1:0-2282 GCA_964250705.1 uncultured Chthoniobacterales bacterium
AGGATGGCGACGACGATCAGGAAGATGGCGCCCGCGAACGTGAGGCGCGACATGCTGAAGTCCAGGAAATCCGCCGTCGGCTTGCCTGGGCGCACACCGGGGATGTATCCGCCGTTCTTCTTGAGTTCCTCGGCGATCTGGTTGGGCTGGAACATCATCGCCACCCAGAAATAGCTGAAGAAGAAGATCATCAGTGCGTACAATGCGTAATGCATCCAGCCACTCGTCAGATTCTGCGCGAGGGCTTGCGCGGTCGGCGAGGTTTTCCAGACCATATTGATAATGCTGGAAGGAAAGAGCAGGATCGCTTGTCCGAAAATAATCGGCATGACGCCCGCGTAGTTGAGCTTGAGCGGGAGCGTCTGCGTGCCGCCGCGGTATTCCTTGCGGCCTACCACTCGGCGCGCGTACTGCACACTGATCTTCCGTTGCGCCTGGGTAAGCGCGATGATCGACCCCACCACGAAAACGAAGAACACCAACAGGAACAGCAGCACAATCGGGTTGACCTGGCTGGCGTTGCCGTTGCTGGGCACGAACGTGTGCCACGCCTGGATCAAGGCGGCGGGCAGGCGTGCCACGATGCCGATGGTGATGATCAGTGAGATGCCGTTCCCAATGCCGCGCTCGGTAATCTGGTCGCCCAGCCACATGAGCAGCATGGTCCCGGCGGTCAGGCTCATCACCGTGACGAACTCGAAGCCGAAACCCTTGTGCTGCACGAGATCGACGCCATAGTTTTGGATCGTCGTCATGATGCCCGGCAGGAAGATGTTCGACTGCGGGTTCTCGAACGACCGGGCGAGCAGATAACCCTGGATAATACACAAAATGACCGTCGCGTAGCGAGTGTACTGGCTGATCTTCTGCCGTCCGCCGTCTTCCTTCTGCATCTTGCTGAGCTGCGGGATGACCGAGGACATCAACTGCATCATGATTGACGCGCTGATGTAGGGCATGATGCCCAACGAAAAGATCGCGCAGTTCTCCAGCGCGCCGCCGCTGAAAATGTTGAACAACGCCGCCACCGAGCCGGTAGCCTGGTTATCCACCTGGTTGAGGAACCATTGGTGGAGCACCCAGGCATTGACGCCCGGCGCGGTGATCTGCGCGCCGATGCGCACGATGATCACGACGGCGAGGGTAAAAAAGATCCTCGCTCGAAGTTCAGGGACTTTCAGCGAGTTGGCAAACGCGGTGAGCATGGGAAGAAAAGGATGAAGGATGAAGACCGAAGGATGAAGGCGGAGACCAGACGGAAGTCTATTCTTCCTCCGCCTTCATCCTTCGGTCTTCATCCTTCATCCTTCCGCAGATTGTCGCCGAAAACTAATTAGTTTGCAGTCGCTTTTTTCGCCGCTTTCTCGGCGGCTTTGTCGCGCAGGCTCACCGAGCCGCCGGCTGCTTCGATCTTCGCACGGGCGGAAGCACTGATGTGGTCGGCTTCAATGACGAGTTTCTTGGTCACGTCGCCGTTGCCGAGGATCTTGACGCCATCGAAACGGCCACGCACCAAGCCGTGCTCACGCAGGGCGGCTTCATTGATCGTGCCCGTAAAATCGAGGGCTTCGAGATCGACGAGGTTGACCAGGGCGTACTTCGTTTTGAAAGCGGCGTTGTTGAAACCACGCTTGGGCAAACGACGAATGAGAGGCATCTGACCGCCCTCGAATCCGAGACGGATGCTGCCGCCGGAACGGGCTTTCTGGCCCTTGTGGCCCTTGCCGCTGGTCTTGCCGTGGCCGCTGCTCTCGCCGCAACCGAGACGCTTGACGCGGTGTTTTGCACCCGGACGGGGCGCGAGTTCGTGAAGTCGCATAAAACGGAAGAGTTAGAAGGTTACGCCGCCACGCCCGCCGGTTCTGCCGGGGCCGTCTGCTGGCTTTCGCCGTCGTTCACGCGGCCCGAACGCAGGCCGCGCAATTTCATGGTTTCGTCGCGCAGGCGGAGCTGGCTCAACGCTTCGAGCGTTGCCTTGACCACGTTGGCATGGTTGCCCGAGCCGAGGGATTTGGCCAGCACATCCTTGATGCCCGCCGCCTCGACCACCGCCCGCACGCCGCCACCGGCGATGACGCCCGTCCCAGGCGACGCCGGACGCAACAGCACGCGGCCGCCGCCGAACTCACCAATGACCTCGTGCGGGATCGTGTTTTGGTACACCGCCATCTTGACCATCGCCTTGCGGGCAGACTCGGAAGCTTTGCGGATCGCCTCGGCGACCTCGTTGGCCTTGCCGAATCCGCAACCCACTTTGCCGTCGTGGTCACCCGCGACGATCA
>CAXUHC010000094.1:2292-6288 GCA_964250705.1 uncultured Chthoniobacterales bacterium
CCACGAACGGGCGTGGCGCTTTGATTGGTGTCGCGCTGGCGGTCGCCGCCGCGACGATTTCCGCCGGATTGTTGGCCTGGAGGCATAAGAGAAAAGCGAGAGTAAAACTGGACGAGGTTAGAAATCGAGACCACCAGCGCGCGCGGCATCAGCCAACGCCTTGACCTTGCCGTGGTACTGCGCGCCACCACGGTCGAACACGACGCGGGTAATACCCTTGGCCTTGGCGCGCTCGGCCACGAGGGTGCCGACCTTGCCCGCCGTCACGACGTTTGCGCGGGTCGCCACGTCCTTGCGGAGATCGGCTTCCGTGGTGTTCACGGCGGCGAGTGTATGCCCGGCGGCGTCTTCGATCACCTGGGCGTAAACGTGGCGGCCCGAGAAACACGCTCAGGCGCGGGCGCTCGGTCGTGCCGGTGATTTTCTTGCGGATGCGTTTGTGAATCCGGTTGCGGATGATGCGGCGGTCAGCTTTTGCCATACGAAAAAGAAGTAAGAAATTCGGAGCAGAAGGTTATTGAACGGTCTTGCCTTCCTTGCGCTGGACGATCTCGCCCGCATAACGCACACCCTTACCCTTGTAAGGCTCCGGCGGGTAATAGCCACGGATGTTGGCGGCAACCTGACCAACGACCTGCTTGTCGATGCCTTCGACCTTGACCTTCGTGTTGTCGGCAACCGTGATCTTGATCCCGGCGGGGATCGGGAAAAGAATCGGGTGCGATTTGCCGAGGCTCAGGTTGAGCTTATCACCCTGGACGGCAGCCTTGAAACCGACGCCTTGAATTTCCAGGTCCTTGACGTAACCGGCGGTCACACCCGTGACCATGTTGTTCACCAGACTGCGCGCCAGCCCGTGGAGGGCTTTGACCGCACGGTTTTCGTTGTCACGGGCAAAAGTGATTTCCTTGTCGCCCACGGTAGCCTTGATTTCACGCGGGAGGGTGTAAGCCAATTTACCCTTCGGGCCTTCGACCGCCACGGCACCATCGGCCGCGACGTTGATCTTCACCTTATCCGGGATGGTGATACTCTTGTTGCCAATACGGGACATACGTGTTTCCTCGTGGTAAAATGCTTAGTAAACGTAGGCGAGCAATTCGCCGCCGACGTTCTGGCGCTTCGCTTCACGCCCGCTGAGCACGCCGCGCGGGGTGCTCAAAATGGCGATGCCTTGTCCGCCGCGCACGCGGGGAATTTCGTCCGCCCCGACGTAGCGCCGCAAACCGGGGCGGCTGACACGCTTGAGGCCCGTGATTGCCGGGGTCTGCTGGACAAACTTGCTCAAGATGTGAATCTGGTGGGTGGCGGCCTCGCCATCCACGGAAAAGTCAGTGATGTAACCTTCGTCTTTCAACACGCGGGCCATGTCGGCCTTGATCCGCGAGTAGGGCAGCGAGAGTTGCGTCTTCTTGGCACCCGTGGCGTTGCGCAAACGGGTCAAGAAATCAGCGATGGGATCAGTCAAAGCACTCATGGAAGGATAGTTTTAGGCCGGCTGCACGGCCTTCTTGCGGTCGCTGAAAGGCATGCCGAGTTCGTTCAGGAGCGATTTCGCCTCCTCGTTCGTCTTGGCGCTGGTGACGATGCACACGTCGAAGCCGATGTTGCGCTGGATTTTGTCCAGTTCGATCTCGGGGAAAATGGACTGGTCGGTCACGCCGAGCGTGTAGTTGCCGTTGCCGTCGAACGCCTTGGGGCTGACGCCGCGAAAATCGCGGATGCGGGGCAGGGCCGTCTTGATCAGACGCTCCAGAAACTCGTACATCGTCGCGCCGCGCAGAGTCACCTTTGCGCCGATGGCCTGGTTTTCGCGCAGCTTAAAATTGGCGATGCTCTTCTTCGCCCGGGTCTCCATCGGCTTCTGGCCGGAGATCGTCGCCATTTCCTTCTTTGCTTCTTCGAGCGCGGCTTTCACGTCCGGCGAGGAGCCGACGCAGGCGTTGAGGACTACCTTCTCCAAGCGGGGAACCTGGTGGACGTTCTTATAGCCGTGCTTCTCCGTGAGAGCGGGCACGACACGTTCTTTGTATTCTTTGTAAAGTTCGACTTCCATAATGGTACGCCTCCGACTATCAACCGGGGGCAGTCAGTGAGGGCCGTGAATTTGCCCTGTTTATTGTTCAGGTCAAGCCGCTTTCTTCGCTTTGCCGGCTTTCTTTTCTTCGGTGTTGGCGACTTCGACCAGCTTGACGTTGGAAATGTGGATGGGTCCCTCGCGCTCGATGATGCCGCCTTGGGGGCGGTCCTGGCTCTTGGGCATGTGCTTCTTGATCATACGCACGCCTTCGACGAGCACTTGGTCCTTCTTGCTGATGACGCGCAGCACGCGGCCGGCGTCGCCCTTGTGGTTGCCGGAAATCACTTTGACCTGGTCGCCCTTTTTGACGTGGGTTTTTTTGCGGGCGGGAACGGTTGCGGTAGCCATAAAAGTTAGAGAACCTCCGGGGCGAGGGACACGATCTTCATGAAATTGCGCTCACGCAATTCCCGGGCGACGGGGCCGAAAATCCGGGTGCCGCGCGGGTTGAGATCCTTATCGATGATGACGATGGCGTTGTTATCGAAGCGCAGGTAACTGCCGTCGGGACGACCGACAGGCTGCTTGGTGCGCACCACGACGGCGCGAACCACGTCGCCTTTTTTCACGGCGCCGCCGGGGCTGGCTTCCTTGACGTGGGCAGTGATGACATCGCCAATGCCAGCGGTCATCGTGGCCTTGCCGATCACGTTGATCATCATGGCCATGCGGGCACCGGAGTTGTCAGCCACGTCGATGCGGGTACGAATCTGGAGCATAAAATTAAGGGATAAAGGTAAAGGATGAAGGGAAGAAAGGAGATCGGCTGATTGGCCTTCATCCTTGCGGCATCAATGTTTGAGCACTTCGACCAAGCGCCAACGTTTGAGCTTGCTCAGCGGACGGGTTTCCATGATGCGGACGAGGTCGCCCACCTGGGCTTTGCCCTCTTCGTCGTGCGCGTAGAATTTCTTGGAATGCTTGACGATCTTGCGGAACTTGGGATGCGGCACGCGGGTGACGGTCTCGACCACGACGGTCTTGGCCATCTTGTTAGAGACCACGTTGCCCACGCGGGTTTTGCGCAGGTGGCGGGTCGCAGTTTCCCCGGTGGAGGAAGCTGTTTCGGTGCTGACGGGAGTTTCTTCGGCCATACTATAGAAAGGTTCGGATTACGCTTTGACGCCGGCGGCAGCCTGCTTGTGGCTACGTTCGCTCAGAACGGTTTCGATCCGCGCGACCTCGCGGCGGATGTCGCGCAAACGGCTGGGGCGTTCCATTTGCCCACCCTGCTGTTGCAGACGCAGGTTGAAGGTTTCCTGGCGCAAAGTGCGCTTCTGGTTGACCAGCTCATCGCTGCTCTTCTCTTTGATCTCTTTGATCTTCATGGTCTTGGCTGGTGTTAAGGGTTACGAATCAGGCGGCGGGCGCGGTAGCGGGCTTGTGATCGCTCACCTGCGGGTCCATCTCGGCCTTTTCGGCCGTCGTCGGAGCCGCGGCATGATGGCGCGCGAGGAACTTGGTGCGGATCGGGAGCTTGGTCGCGGCGAGACGCAGAGACTCGCGGGCGACGGACTCCGGGATGCCGTCCAGCTCGAAAAGGATGTTGCCGGGGCGGACCACGGCGACCCACTTCTCGGGTTGTCCCTTGCCCTTGCCCATGCGGGTCTCCGGCGGGCGGGCGGTCACGGACTTGTCCGGGAAGATCTTGATCCAGAGCTTGCCCTTACGTTTCATGTTGCGGGTGAGTGCAACACGGGCAGCCTCGATCTGGGTGTTGGTGATCCAAGCGCGCTCCAGAGTCTGGAGGGCAAATTCACCGAAGGCAATGCGCGTGTTGCGGGTCGCCGTTCCGGCACGTGAGCCCCGCTGCATCTTGCGGTGCTTCACTCGTTTGGGCATCAAAGGCATAAGAAAGTCCTCTTAAAAGTTGCTATTGGTAAGGCGAGATATTTGCTAAATATTGTGTAATAAAC
>CAXUHC010000094.1:6298-15287 GCA_964250705.1 uncultured Chthoniobacterales bacterium
ATCAAAGGCATAAGAAGAAAAAGTTAGAGGTCAGGAGTCGGACGCTTTTCAAGCAACGGTTGCCGGGATGGACTGGCCGGCTTCGGCGGGTGCCTCGGTGGGCGTACTGCTGCCGCTGCCACTACCCGAAATGAGGTCGGTAGCACGGGGAGCTTCCGCCGGGCGGTCTCCGCCACGGTAGCCACCGCCGCCTCCTCCACGGTTGCCACCACGGTCGCCGCCGCGAGGACCCCGATCCCCGCCACGCGGACGATCTCGGTTGTCAGCGGCCGCTTGCTGTTCGGCGGTCTCGCCGGCGGCGAGTTCGCGCTTACAAATCCAGCATTTGACGCCGATCTTGCCGTAGAGGGTGTTCGCCTCGTGGAACCCGTAGTCGATGTGGGCACGGAGCGTGTGCAACGGTGTTTTGCCGTCACGGGTAAGTTCCGCACGGGAGATTTCCGCCCCGTTAAGACGGCCTGCCACCCGAAGCTTGATGCCCTGAGCACCAAAGTCCATCGTCGTGGCGACTGCCTTCTTCATCGCACGGCGGAACGAAATACGCCGTTCCAACTGGAGAGCGATGTTCTCCGCGACGAGCTGGGCTTCGAGTTCCGGGGTCTTGATCTCTTGGATGTCAATCTTGACCGACTTGCCGCCCGACATCTTGGTGATGTCCTCGGTCATCTTCTCGATTTCCGCGCCCTTGCGTCCGATGACGATGCCGGGACGCGCGGTGAAAATCGTCACACGCAGGCTGTTCCAGGCGCGTTCGATGACGATCTTAGCGACCGCCGCGCTCTGAAGCTTCCTCTTGACGTACTGACGGATCTTGATGTCCGCGTGCAAGAAATCAGGGTACTCCTTCGGATTGGCGTACCAGCGTGAGCGCCAGTCCTTGGTCAATGCGAGGCGATAGCCGATTGGATTTACTTTTTGTCCCATGTGAGGAAAGGATGAAGGATGAAGGATGAAGGATGAACGCGTCCTTAGTCTTTGGTCACGTCCTCGTCGGAACTGAGTTTGGCGGGAGCGGCGGTTTCGCCCGGACCTTCGTCGGCCTGGGAAGTGGGTGTCGCTTTGGATTCTGTCTCGACGGGCGCGGGTTTCGCCTGCGCTTTCGGAGCGGCGGCTTTCGATGCACCAGCCTTCTTTTTGCTGGCCGCTTTCGAGACGCTGGCGCGCTGCGGAAGCTCGATTTCGTCGCTTAGCACAATGCGGATGTGACTCGTGCGCTTGCGGATTGCGCTGGAGCTACCCCGGGCACGCGACTTCATGCGGCGCATCGTCGGGCCCTCGCCTACCGTCGCTTCCTTGACCACCAGGGTATCAACCTTGAGTTCGTTGTTGTTCTCGGCGTTGGCGATAGCGCTTTTCAGCGTTTTGCCGACGAATAGGGCTGACTTCTTGGTGCTGAACGCGATCAGGTCCAACGCAGCCGAAGCCGAGAGACCCTGGATTTCACGCGTGAGTTCACGCACCTTGAAGGCGGACATGCGCGCGCCGCGATAGACTGATAACACTTCCATAAATTCGTTCGTCGTTGCTGCTGTTTGCTTGAATGCTGAGGGGCGTCAACCCTGCACCTCAACGTGCATCGTGTCGCCGACTTTGACCTTTTCCGTATTCGAGTTGTATTCCTCGATGATCGCCCCGCTGATCTTTTCCCTCACGTCCACCACCCGGGCCCGAGCCACGAGGTGATCGCCGCGCTGGATCAGAAAAGGCATCCCGATCTTCACTCCTTGCTGGCTGCCGACGTTGCTGATTACCAGGGAAAGGTCCTCTTTCACGCTGATCACCTGCGCGTTCGTCAACCCACCCGCCGGTGCCGTCGTCTGACCATTGTCCTTTGCCGTCGTATCGGCCACCGCCTCGCTGGCGGCCCGGAGTTGCGCCTCGATTTTCAGACGGAGCTGCGGGTCCGCACTGGTCGCGGTCTTCATGTAAAGGAGAACGGTTTCGGAGAGAGCCACCATCCGCTCGGCGATCTTGTCCTTTTCGTCCCGGAGGAGCTTGAGATCGCTGACGGATTTGAGTAACCGCTGTTCGAGAGCTTCCTTGTTATCGCCGACCGCCGCGAGACCCAGGGCCTCCATTTGCGCTCTTTGATCGGTGTATCGCCGCCGGAACACTTCGAGTTCCGCGTTGGCAACCGCCAGACTCTCGGTCAGGGCGTGGATCGTTTTTTTGCTCGAATCATTGAGCCGGCGCAGGGCCTCGTTGTCTGCCTCGAAGGCTTGCAGCCGGTCTTGGGTCTCCTTAAATTGTTTTTTGAGGGCGGTGGTTTCGTCCGCGGTAGCGTTGGTTGTTGGGGTAACGACCAGCTGCGCGGACGAGGAAAGGATGAAGGATGAAGGATGAAGGATGAAGGCAGACAAGAAGATCAGCAGCGGGAGTCGTTTGCTTTGCGGACAAAGGCGATCGGAAATTTCATCCTTCATCCTTTGTCTTTCATCCTTTTCTTTATTTGGTGACCTTGGCGGTGTGTGCGCCGTGTTTCTTGAAGGTGCGGGTCGGGCTGAACTCGCCAAGTTTGTGGCCAACCATGTTTTCGGTGACGAACACCGAATTGAAAATTTTGCCGTTATGGACCAGGAACGTGTGCCCGACGAACTCGGGCACCACCATGGACGAACGCGCCCAGGTTTTGATCGGCTTTTTGACGGCCGCCGCGTTCATTTTGTCGATCTTCTCGTAGAGATGACCCGCGACAAACGGGCCCTTTTTCAGTGAACGTCCCATAAAAATTCAGGTTAAGACTTTTTCTTGTCGGCATTGCGATGAGCGACGATCCACTGCGAGGTGCTCTTGTGCTTGCGACGGGTTTTGAAACCCTTCGCCAACTGACCCCACGGCGACATCGGATGATGGCGTCCGCCACCACCCTTGCTTTTGCCCTGGCCGCCACCCATCGGGTGATCGACCGGGTTCATCACCATGCCGCGCACGTGCGGACGGCGGCCCTGCCAGCGCGTGCGCCCGGCCTTGCCGCTGCTCACGTTCATGTGCTCGATGTTGCCGACCTGACCGATGGTCGCGTAGGCGGCCTCGTTGATCCGGCGGATTTCGCCGGAGGGCATCTTCACCAGCGCGTAGCCGGCTTCACGATTGTTCAGGATGACCTGCTGGCCAGCCGAGCGGGCGACCTGACCGCCGCGACCAGGAGTCAGTTCGACGTTATGGATCGCGGTACCGAGCGGAATCGCACTGAGCGGAAGGCTGTTGCCGAGTTCCGGCGGGGCGGACGGACCGGAGGAAACCGTCGCGCCGACCTTGAGGCCGTCCGGGGCGAGGATGTACGCCTTCACTTCGTCGGCGTACTTGATCAGAGCCAAGCGGGCGCTGCGGATCGGGTCGTACTCGATGGCGATGACCTCCGCGTTGACTCCGTGCTTGCGGCGCTTGAAGTCAACGAGGCGAATCTTCTGCTTGTGACCACCGCCGATGTGACGGGAGGTCAGACGACCGTTATTGTTGCGTCCACCGGTCTTCTTGCGGGTGACGACGAGCGACTTTTCGGGCTTCGACTTGGTGATTTCGTCGAAGGAAGGCAGCGAGGTAAAGCGGCTGACGGGCGTCAGCGGGCGGCGTGTTTTGAGAGCCATATCCTGTGGGAAAGTGAACGGTTTAGGCGAAGTCGATCTTCTCGCCGGGGGCGAGCGTGACTATGGCCTTTTTCCAATGAGCGGTGCGGCCCTGGTCAGCGCGCTTTTGGCGCTTGAGCTTACCGGAGTAATTCATCGTGTTGACGGCAACGACCTTCTTTTTCATCAGCAACTGAATCGCCGCCTTGATCTGAAGTTTATTGGCGCGCGGACTGACCTCGAAAACATATTTGTTTTCCTTTTCGCTCAGCAGCGTGGCTTTTTCCGTCAACCGGACGGAGCGGACTAAATCGAAGGGCTCGTTCATGGCAGCACGTTCTTCTAAAATTAAAGGGCGGGCGTGGCGGCGGCAGGCTTGCGGTCCGGCGCGGCGGTGCGCTCGGCGACTTCTTCGAGCGCCTCGCGGGTAATGAGAATCTTGTTGTAATGGAGCAGGTTCTCGGTGTTAACCTGCTCGGCGGTCGCAAGCTGCACCGTCTTCACGTTGCGGCCAGCCTTGTAGGTCGTCTCGTCGAAACGACCGATGACGAGGACCTTTTTCTTTTCATCCGTCAGACCCCCGACGAGGGAAAGGAACGCCTTGGTCTTGAGTTCGGTCACGACGAAGGCGTCCAAGATCGAAACGTCCCCGGCGATGATCCGGCTGGAGAGAGCCTTGCGGAAGGCAAGGCGCTTGACGCTTTTGCTCGTCTTCTTGGCGTAGGAGTGCGGGTGCGGTCCGAAGACCACGCCGCCGCCGACGCGAATCGGGCTGCTCATGTAGCCGGCGCGGGCGCGGCCGGTGCCCTTCTGGCGGTAGGGCTTCTTGCCGCTGCCGCTGACGGTCGCCTTCGTCTTGGTGGAGGCGGTGCCGCTGCGGCGGTTGGCGCGCATGGCCACGACGACGTCGTGAACTGCTTGCGTGCCCTTGCCGTTAGCAATGATGTCGATTTTGGCGTCCTTGGCCGCCTCGGGAGTTAAAACTGTTGCACTCATGGTCGTAGGGTCCGGTTAAGAACTATTTCTTGTTCTTCTTGGCCGGATTCACGGCTTTCTTGTCGGCTTCCTTCGGACCGGCGGTGCCGAACTTGAAGCGGTCGGACTGGAGTTTCTTGATCGAGGGACGGACTTCCACGTAGCAGCCCTTGGCACCGGGGATCGCACCGCTAATGAGAATCGCACCATCGGCTTCGCGGATCTGCATGACCACGAGGTTCTGCGTGGTGCATTCCCGGTCGCCCATGTGGCCAGGCATACCCTGATTCTTCCAGATGCGGCCCGGAGTGGAACGGCAGCCGATGGAACCGTTACGACGGTGGGTCTTTGACCCGTGCGCCGCGCCCTGGCCATCGAAATTGTGCTTGCGCATGACTCCCATGAAGCCCTTGCCCTTGGAACGTCCGCTCACGTCGACGTATTGGCCGACCTCGAACTGCGTCACGCTGATGTTCAAGTCACCCTCGCCCTCGCCCGCTTTCAAGCGGAATTCGCGCACTTCCTTCTTGGGCTCGCTCCCAGCTTTCTCAAAATGACCCAGACGGGCTTTCGTCACGCGCTGCTTGAGCTGCGTGTGGTAGCCAACCTGGATCGCGTTGTAGCCGTCGATTTCGACGGTTTTGCGCTGGAGAAGCGTGTTGTTCTCTGCGGCGATGACGGTAACAGGGGTCAGCTTGCCAGCCGCATCGTAGATGCGCGTCATGCCGACCTTCTTACCAATGATTCCGATGCTCATAGTAGAGGAAGGTGTTTGTGAGGGGCCGTACCCCTATCAGATCTTGATGGTGATGTCAACGCCCGCAGGCAGATTTAGTTTCTTGAGTTCGTCCACGGTCTTGGCCGTCGGCTCGATGATGTCGAGGAGGCGCTTGTGGGTACGGATCTCAAACTGCTCCATCGACTTCTTGTCGACGTGCGGGGAGCGATTAACGGTGAATTTCTCGATTTGCGTCGGCAGCGGGATCGGGCCGGCGACCTTGGCGCCGGTGCGCTTGGCCGTTTCGACGATTTCGACGCTGGATTGATCTAGCATCCGGTGGTCAAAACCCTTGAGGCGGATGCGAATACGTTGGCCGTTTGCCATGATAAGAAAGGAGGAAGGATGAAGGACGAAGGATGAAGGCCAGACGGGTTACTTTTCCTTCTGATCCAATACTGCGGCGAGAACGTTGGCGGGAACCTGCGCGAAATGGCTCGGCTCCATCGTGTAGGAGGCCCGGCCCTTGGACAGGGAGCGAATGGCGGTGGCGTAGCCGAACATTTCGGCCAGCGGCACGTCGGCCTGAACGGAAATGTTCACGGCCTTCAGTTCGGTGCCGTTGAGCTGCGCGCGACGGCGGCTCAAGTCGCCCATGATGTCGCCCTGGTAGTCTTCCGGGGTCTCGACCTCCACCTTCATGATGGGTTCGAGCAGGATGGACTTGGCCTTCTTGAAGCCGTCCTTCACCGCGAAGATCGCCGCGAGCTTGAACGCCATTTCGTTGGAATCGACGTCGTGATAAGAGCCGTCGATGATGTCGACGTTCACGTCCACCACCGGGAAGCCGCCGACGACGCCGTTGAGCACGGCCTCTTCGATGCCCTTCTTGCAGGCGGGAATGTATTCCTTCGGGATCGTGCCGCCGACGACCTTGTTGTCGATGGTCAAGCCCTTGCCGCGTTCGTTGGGCTGGACGTTGACGATGACGTGGCCGTACTGACCGCGACCGCCGGACTGCTTGATGAGCTTGCCCTCGCCGGTCGCCGTGCCCGTGATGGTTTCACGGTAGGCGATCTGCGGCTTGCCGGAATTGGCGTCCACCTTGAACTCACGCAACATGCGGTCGCGGATAATTTCGAGGTGCAGCTCACCCATCCCCGCGATGATCGTCTGGCCAGTGTCCACATTGGTGAAGACCCGGAAAGTCGGGTCTTCTTCCGAGAGACGTTGCAGCGCGTTGCCCATCTTCTCTTGATCGACCTTGGTCTTCGGCTCGATGGCCATGGAGATAACCGGGTCAGGGAACGACGGGGGTTCGAGCAGGATACCGTGGTCTTCGTCGCAAAGGGTATCACCCGTGGTGATGTTCTTGATGCCGACGATGGCCGCAATGTCGCCCGAGTAGCAAGTGTCAACGTCCTCACGTTTGTCGGCCTGAATCTGGATGATGCGGCTGATGCGCTCGCGCTTGTTGGTGCGCGGGTTGAGAACGGTGTCGCCTTTGGAAAGCTTGCCGCTGTAAACGCGGAAAAATACGAGTTTGCCGACGAAAGGGTCGCTCCAGAGCTTGAACGCCAGCGAGCAGAAATTGGCGTGGTCGTTGGAGAGAGCCTCGATGTGGTTCTCTAGGTTGTCAGGGTCCAGACCTTGCGCGGGCGGAATGTCCAGCGGGCCCGGGAGATAATCCACCACGGCGTCCAGAAGGTACTGCACGCCCTTGTTCTTGAAAGCGGAGCCACCGGCAACCGGGACGAATTTGTTCAGGATCGTCTGGCGGCGGATACCGGCCTTGAGTTCTTCCTTGCTGATAGGCTTTTCTTCGAGGAAGAGCATCCCAATTTCCTCGTCGAGATCGGAGATCGCGGTGACAAGATCGAGGTAGGCCGACTCGGCGGCGTCCTTCAGTTCGGCGGGAATTTCCTCGATGTTGTAGGTCGAACCCATCGTGTTGTCATCGACGTAGATGACCGCTTTCTGGTTGACCACGTCGATCTGGCCCTTAAGATAATCTTCCTTGCCGATGGGGATCAGGATCGGCCAGGCGTTCGCGCCGAGCTTCTTGCGCATTTCCTCGATGCAATTCTCGAAGTTCGCGCCGATTCGGTCCATCTTGTTGACGAAGCCGATGCGGGGAACCTTATACTTGTTGGCCTGACGCCAGACCGTCTCGGACTGCGGCTGGACGGCGGCGACGGCGTCGAACACGGCAATGGCGCCGTCGAGCACGCGGAGCGAACGCTCCACCTCAGCCGTGAAGTCCACGTGGCCGGGGGTATCGATGATGTTGACCCGCATCTGCTGGTCTTCGTACAGCTTGAAGACGCCTTCCTGCTTGAGTTGCTTCCACGAGCAGGTCGTGGCGGCGCTCGTGATCGTGATGCCGCGCTCGCGCTCCTGCTCCATCCAGTCGGTGACGGTGGTGCCTTCGTGCACCTCGCCGATGCGGTGAATCGCGCCGGTGTAGAAAAGGATGCGCTCGGTGAGCGTGGTCTTGCCGGCGTCGATGTGCGCGGCGATGCCGATGTTGCGCGTGCGTTCCATCGGGAACGCGCGGTCCGGCGAATTCGGATTCTTGGTGCCTGCTTTGGAGGCTTCTAGCGTGGCTGCCATAAGAGGAAGGGATGAAGGATGATGGATGAAGGATGAAAAACCGGAGCTTGTGACGGCTCCGGTTTATCTCTTATCTCGCTCTTTGTTAGTAGCGGAAATGGGCGAAGGCACGGTTGGCCTGGGCCATGCGGTGGGTGTCGTCGCGCTTCTTGATGGCGTTGCCCTGACCGTTGGCGGCATCCTTGATCTCATTGGCGAGCGCATCGGTCAAGCCGACGCCGCGGCGGGCGCTGGCGTAGCCGACGAGCCAACGCATAGCGAGGCTGGTTTGACGCTCGGGCGAGACTTCGATGGGAACCTGATAGGTCGCGCCACCGACGCGGCGGCTCTTGACTTCCAGACGGGGGCGCACGTTGTCGAGGGCTTTGTGGAGCACTTCGAGCGGGTCGACCGTGTCAGAGTTTTCCCGGCTCTTCTCAATGGCGCTGTAGACGATCTTCTCAGCGGTCGATTTCTTACCGTCCTGCATGACGGTGGAGATCAACTGGGCGACAACGGGCGATGCGTACTGGGCATCGAGACGTTCGACTTTCTTATGGACGCGGCGGCGGCGGGACATTTCAGGAAAGGATGAAGGATGAAGGATGAAGGATGAAAACCAGAAGGGAAAGCGGTCTGGTTACTTCTTACCTTTGGCAGGGGCGCCCTTGCCACCCTTGGCGTCGGTGGCCGCGCCGGGCTTCGGACGCTTCGCTCCGTATTTCGAGCGACCACGGCGGCGTTTGTCGACGCCCTGGCTGTCCAGCGTGCCGCGCACAATGTGGTAACGCACGCCGGGCAGGTCCTTGACCTTGCCGCCGCGCACCAGCACGATGCTGTGTTCCTGCAAATTGTGTCCCTCGCCGGGGATGTAGGCGATCACTTCCTGGCCGTTGGTGAGGCGGACCTTGGCGACCTTGCGCAGAGCCGAGTTGGGTTTCTTGGGGGTGCGGGTCATCACCTGCACGCAGACGCCGCGGCGCTGCGGGCAATTCGCCAGCGCGGGTGACTTGGATTTCACCTTTACCTTGGTGCGTCCTTTACGGACCAACTGGTTGATCGTGGGCATGGTCTGTTTCTAAAAAGTGATCGTCTCCTGTAGGGGAGTCCATCGTAACGGTCCGGGGAAGAATGGTCG
>CAXUHC010000095.1:0-13868 GCA_964250705.1 uncultured Chthoniobacterales bacterium
AGTTGGTCAATGACGGCGTCAACGGGTGCCCCGGCCTTGACCATGATCATCGCCTTGCGTGGTCGCTCGAGTGAGCCGACAAACTCCTCCATGGTCCTGGCAGCGGTGATCTTTTTGCCGGAAGCCCGACCTTCTGCGAACTTCTCCATCACGGATGTGGTGCGGTTGAACACCGCCACGGAAAAACCTTTGCTTTCCAGGTTCAAAACGAGGTTTTCGCCCATGACGGCGAGGCCAATCAGGCCGATGTCGCAGGTGCCGGTCGCAGTTGCCATAATCGATAGTAGAGGTACGAGTGTTGCGTTGTGACCTTCACCGTAGCAGTCTCCCGCTGAAAACAAAAAACGTTTATGCCCCTTGCCCACCGGGAAATCCTGCTGACGTTTGACCCGCTGTCACCCCCGGCGCCGGAGTTTTTTTCCGAGGTTGGCGGCATGGTGGATTTCTATGGGGTGGTGCGGGGGCTGGAAGGCGAAACGGCCATTTCGGGGATCGACTACGAGGCCCATCAGGAAATGGCCCGGCATCAACTCGGAAAAATCGTGGACGAAACCGTCGAGAACTTCCCCGTGCAAACCGTCGTTTTGCATCACCGGATCGGTTTCGTGGCCGTCGCCGAGGCGTCGCTCTTTCTGCGGGTTGGCGCCGGGCATCGGGGGCCAGCCTTCGAGGCGGCGGAGCGGATTGTGGTGGCGCTCAAACAACGCGTGCCGATCTGGAAACACCCCGTGGCCAGGGAAAACACGCCGGTATGAATCTACCCAATCGGCTCACCGTCAGTCGGCTGGTTCTGACCATCGTGTTCGTCGCCGTGGTCAGCACGACCTTCCCGTACCACAACACAATTGCGCTGGTGTTGTTCGTACTGGCGGCCATCACGGATTACGTCGACGGCGAAATTGCGCGCCGTTGGTCGCTGATCACCGATTTCGGCAAGCTGATGGACCCTCTGGTCGACAAGATCATGACGGCGGCAGCGTTTGTTTGCCTGGTGCCGCTGCGAGCGATTCCCGCGTGGGTGGCCATCGTGGTCATCACCCGCGAGTTCCTGATTACGGGTTTGCGTTTGCTGGCGGTCTCGCAAGGGCGTGTCCTGGCCGCCGATCCCATCGGGAAACACAAGACATCGTGGCAGATAGCCACGGTGATTTTTTTCCTCGTGTTGCTTGCGTACCAGGAGCACGTCCGCACGTCTACGCCGGACGCTCACTGGCGAAATCTCTGGACTTACGGTGGTTGGACGGTCAGCGGGATCGCGGTCGTCCTGACGATTTATTCAGGGGCTGACTACCTGTGGAGACACCGCACGATGATCTCGACGGAGTAATTCCGCAAACGAAGCGGGGCTGGCGTTGCCGTCAGCCCCGAAAAGCATGCCATCTTTTCGACGGTTCGCTCAGTACCAACTTTGGGGCACTTGGATATTGTCACCTGGCAAAATCTTCACGTCTTCACCGGGGTGGGCACGAATCCGTTTGCAATCAAGAATTTGCGTCTTGTCGCCACGGTTGAGATGCACGTGCTTTTGATCAGCATAGATGCTGAAATCGCCCGCCGCGCCAATTGCCGTCAGCAACGTCATGTCCGGCGTGTACGGGATACGGCCTTTGCTGTTCACTTCGCCACCCACCGTGATGAGCTGCGCACCGCGGGCCATCGAAATAGTAACTGTCGGATGCGAAAAAATGCCACGCTCGATGTAGGTGCGTTCCACGATCGATTGGATGTCGCTCGGGGTTTTATCCACGACCTTCACCTTGCCGATATATGACAGGTTCAGACAACCCTCGCCATCGACGGTGTAGTTGGCGCTGATCAGGGACGTGTCGTCACTAGGGACGCCGCCGATCCGCAGGTCGAACTGGTCGCCCAGACGCACGGGAGCATCCGCGCGTGCGGTTACCGCCACAGCTACCAAAGCCACGGCGAAGAGGAAACTGCGAATCATTTTCATCGATAGAACCTTTCGTTAGGGGATTGAGGATTTAGTACTCGGAAGACGATTCGGACGACCCGTTGCGCACCGCAACGGAGCCATCCCCCGCGCCACGCTTGCCACCGGTCGAGTTACCCGCCGTGACGGTCTCCTTCGGCGCACGCACGGCGTAGTATTCGTAGTAACTGGTGTAGTACGCGTAGTTCGGGTCGTGGCGCAGGTCGACGTTGTTGAGCACGACGCCGAGCACGGTGCCGCCCACGTTGTTGATCGCCTGTTTGACGCGCAGCAGCATGGCACGCGGGAAACGGCGGTGCTGCACGATGATGATCGACTGATCGACCTCGCTTGCCAACACCGCGCCATCGCTCACGCCGAGAATCGGCGGCGAATCAAAGAAGATGATGTCGTAACGGGTTTTCAACTCCGCGATCATGTCAGACATACGCTGGGAATTGAGAATGCCCACCGCGTCCGCCGGCAGGATGCCGCTGGGCATCAGGGAAAGGTTTTCCACCTGCGTTGGCAGGATCACATCATCAAGCGGGATGTTGGTCGTCAGGTAATTGGTCAACCCAATGTTGTTATTAATCTCGAACAGCTTGTGCTGTGTGGGGCGACGCAAATCCGCGTCCACGATCAACACGGAATAACCACCCTGCGCGCACGTAAACGCCAGATTGCAAAGCGTCGTCGACTTGCCTTCTCCCGGACCGCCGCTGACCATCGAGATGGTATTTGCGTCGGCGCTCTTGCGGTTGAATTCGATGTTCGTGCGCAAGATGCGGTAGGCTTCCGCATCGGGAACATCGGTTGGCTGCTTGTGCAGCAGCTTGATGTTCTTGGGCACGATGGCCAGCACCGGCACGCCAAGCATCGTTTCAACGTCGTCCATCGTCTTGACGCTGGTATCCAGGTACTCGATGAAAAACGCCAGACCCACGCCGACGAGCATGCCAATGGCCACGCCGATGGCCATGTTTAGCGGTACGCGCGGGCTGCTGGGCGCGGTCGGCTTTTCTGCCCGGTTGATGATGGACACCGGCGTCAATTGTACGGTGACATTCGCTTTGCGCTTGGCGTATTCGACCTGATTGGCTTCCAGCAATGCCTTGTCTTTGATAAAATCGTCGTTAATCCGGTCGTAGTCCATCGTGTCGACCCGGTTCTTGCGCTGCTTATCACGCAAGCCGTCCAGTTGCTTGGTTACGCTTGCCAAGGTGCTGCGCGCGATTTCCAGATTAAAGCTCAACGAATGTTTGATGCTGTCGATCTGATCGGTCAACTGACGCGTGTAAACCTCACGGGTTGCGCGCAACGATTTCAGTTTCGGGTGGTTCGGTCCGATGCCCGAATTGAGCAACGACGCCTCAGCGGAGACGGCCTCCTGGTATTTAGGCAGGATGGTCTGCACCGTGGGATCACTGATATTCAACGTTGCCAAAGCCCGCATCAACTCGTCGCCCTTGAGCTTCTCGACCTGGCTGAGTTGGCTGTTGAGACCGGCAATCCGGGTGGTGTAATCATTCACCTGCGCTTGCGCCGCAGCGATCTCAGGCTCAAAAGGGTCGGTCTTATGTCCTTGCTCGTCGACGGTGGCAAAACGGATGTCCGGGTGCAGGCGGCGGATTTCCGCGAGTTTGTTTTCTAGGTCCTTGACGCTTTGCTGATACTTCTGGATGGTATCCTCCTGCGCGCGGATGCCGGGATCGACGTTTTCCTTTTGCGTGGACTTGACTTCTTCCGCGTAATAATTCACCACCGAGTTCACCAGCCCCAATGCCTCGTCGGGATTGGTGCTTGTCACGTCTAATTCCATCATCTCGGTGCCGCGAATCTGTTTGAGGTCCAGCATGCTCGCCAGTCGGTAATACGCCGCCTCGCGCGGGAATGCGCCACCCTCGCCACCCCACTTGTGGACGAGGTCTTGCTCGTCGATCACCTGATAGAGCACTTTGCTGCTGCGGATGATTTCCGTCTGGGTCGCCACAAAGCGAGGGTCAATCGCAGGCACGCCCGTGCTGTTGTCACGTTCGAGCAGCCTGGCCGCATCTGCGGGCATGTGCAGTTGCATCGTCAACCGCGCCTTGTACTTTTTGGGCTGGAAATATGTGGCCACCGCCGCAGTGATGACCACGAGCAGAAACGACAGCAGCACGATGCCAAACCGCACGCGGATCACCCGCCAGTAATCCAGGACGTGCAACTTTGTCTCGCCGGATGAAGACCCGGAGGAAGGACGAGCATCGTTTTTTTGCATGGTGGGAAAGTTACCCTCAGGTTCGCATTCTGCAACGGCTGATTGCAAAAACTCCCGGGGCGTTCTGCCCCGGGAGTTTCACCGTTTTTGGTAGGATTAGAACGACAGCCGCACGCCCGCGAAGTATCGGTTCCGGTCGTACGAACGCAGTTCGATGTTCGAATCGACGGTCGTGTGGGTGTAGCCGACTTCCGCCGACAGGTGCCGGTTGATGGCGTAGCGTGCACCGACGGACACGTCGTAAGTGTCCTCGTTGAAGCTGCCCGCGTTGTTGGTCGTCGGGGTGTTGTAGAACGAATGCGTATAATACGCGCCGAGGTAGGCGCTGATGCGGGCGGTGAAGCTCTGGCTGAAATCGAGTCCGACGCGGAAGGTGTCCGCCGCCGTGTTCTGAACGGCCAGATCACCTTCTTCAATGCTGTACCGGGCCGAAAGGGCCACATGCGAGTTACGCGAGATGTCGTAGCTGATGTTGCCCTCAAAATACGGCGAAGTTTCGTCGCCGACCGTGTCGAAATATTCGCGGAACTCCACCCCCGCGCGCACCGAGGCGCGCAGGCGCTGATTTGCGCTGTAGTCGAAGCCTCCCAGCAAGAAATGCGTCTGGGAGTCGTTGTTGACGCCGAAATAGTCGATGTAGCCGAAACGGTAGGTGGCAGTGAGGGTCAGGTTAGGCAGCACGAGGTAGCCCGCCTCGACGGAGGGGTACGTTTCGATGCGGTCCTGCACGGTGGAGTACGGCTCGCTGTCATACGCGAACGCGACGATATTATTGCTGAACGTCGCCGACAAGCGAGGGGTGAACTGGTAGTTCAAGCCGACCCGGTCGGTCGTGTAGAAATAGTCGCCGTTCAACTGCGCGGTGGTGCCCGGGGCACGGCCGGCGCCGCCAAACTGGCCGCTGAAGTTGGTGAGGTTCGTCGCACCGAAATCACCTTGCGATTCGTAGGCGTTGTAGGTGCTGAAATCGAGCACTGCCTTCGGGCTCAGCTTGTAGTTTAAACGCAGGCTCAAGCCGCCGTTCACGTCGTAGGAACGGCCCGGACGGTCGAAGAAATAATTGACGCCCACGTCGGCACCGGCCACCAGCGTCAGGCGCGGGGTGGCGGCGGTGTAGCCCACGCCGAGGGTAAAGTTGAAAAACGCGCTGTCCGAGGTGTCCACGCCACGCTGGACCAGCTTGCCGTTGGCAGGGTTGATCAACGTGACGGTGTCGGGCTGGCCAAGCGAGTTGTCGTCGTAGCCGAAACGGGTGTCAAAGGTCAGCGTGAACCGCTGCCGTCCGAAGAAACCACCTTCGCTGACGTCGCTGTTACCCTTGTCCAGTGAAGCACTGCTGCCGCTGGTGCCGAGATCGTAATTGCCCGCTTGCGCCGAAGGCAGTACGCAGATGGCCTGACCCAGTAAAACCAGGGAGAGGGAGAGCCAGGTGAATCGTTTTGTGTTCATGGTAAGGACAAGGATTGGTCAGAAGGGGGCAAGTAGCAGCTTATGTGCTCGCACAGCGCGAACGTCAATTGGGGGGCGTTTTTCGTCCGCTAAAGGGCGTGGATCGGAGACAGTGGACGGGAGAGTAGCTGAACCGGGTGTCGGTGGGCAACAAGTTTTTCAGAGGAAAATCCCCCGTTCCGCCGCCCTGCTCAGAGTGGGGCCGTTCAGTTCGCCCCCCCACCCGCCGCTGCTTTCAGCCGGGCGATCTCGGCCAGCCCGTTATCGGCTGCCGCGTAGGGAGATAACCGCCGGGCCTGTTCGTAGGCCGCCTGCGCTCGGGTCAAGTCCCCACGACTTTGGAGGTAAAATCCGTAATACACGAAAACGTAGCCGGAGGCCGGGTCCCATTGCAGAGCCTGCCGGAAGATTGCGTCCGCCGCGTCGGGTGTACGTCTCGCCGAGCCGGGTCAGCAGAAAGCTGTCCTGAGGCGAGAGCCGGACCGCTTCCCGGTACGATCCGGCGGCGGCCTCGCGGAAGGAACGCGCGAACGGGGTGTCCGGGCCGTTGCCCGCGAGGTCGAGGCGGGCTTCGCCGAGATAACCATGCAGGATCGGATCGCCCCCTTCAGTTTCCAGTCCTTGGCGGGCAAAATTCAAGGCGGCGGCGCTGCGTTTGTCGCGAAGGGCGACCCGCGCTTTCTCCGCGTAATACGCGCCGGGAAGGTGGAGATAGACTCCGACGAGAATCCACGCTCCCAACGCGGGCAGCGCCAGCCGGGGCCACAGGTCGGACCGTTGGAAACGCACCGCCAGTTGACCCACCGGCGGCAGGCCGCGCCCCGGTTGAGCCAGGACGCCGAAGACAAACGCCATCAGGAGCGCGTTCGCCGGGATGTGCAGGTTGAAATCCACCACCGAATGCACCAACAGGCAGGCGACGGCGGCCAGTGCCCCGATGTTCCAGGCCGCCGCGTTGCTGCCCGTGCCCGCCCCGGAACTCAGCGCGACGTGCCGGAACGCCCGCCAGCCCCAGCGCAGATGCGCCCCGAGGAAGAGGAGGAAACCCACCGCGCCCGCCACGCCGTATTCCGCCAGCAGTTCGAGATAGTCATTGTGCGGACGGATGGGATCGTTCTGCACCGAAGGGTCCCGGTATTTACGTCCGTAGTAAAGATACGTGCCGGGCCCGGTGCCGAACGCCGGTGACTCGGAGAACTGGCGGATCGCCGCCGGCCAGAGTTTTAGTCGGATATCTTTCTTGTCGAGCAGGATGCGGGCACGTTCCTGCAACGCCGGGCTGTGAATTAATGCCCACCTAACCCCGCCGCCCAGCAAGGCAATGGCGACTGCCACCACGAGCAGGGAGCGCCAGAAAATTCCGCCCATCGCCCTCGCCCGCCACAGTCCCAGCACCGTGAGCACGCCGAGGCCCGCGCCGAAGCTCAGCGCGCCGCCCCGGCTGCCGGTGATCAACAGACCGGCCACGCAACAAGCCGCGCAGTATCCCAACAACAGCCGCAGCCACGCGCGGCAGCGGCCCCAGAGCGCCACCGCTATGGTCAAGCAGGCGACCACTTCCAGGTAGCCTGCCAGGTGGTCCGGGCAAATATACAACCCGCTTGCCCGCCCCAGGTACTGGGTGGAACGCAGGAACCCGAAAAGCATGTAACCGCTCCCCTCAGAAAACTGGCGCGCACCCACCGCCAGGTTGATCCCGGCAATCGCCAGCAGCGTCCCCAGCAGCCAGAGCCGGCGGCGGGGATCGGTCAGGTAAGAGGCCGTCAGCAGGTAGATCACCAGCGCGGCGAGGATGGCGAATTCGTCTGCCCACGCGAGGTAGGCGACCGGCGACATGAGGCCGCGCGCCAGCAGGTAACCGAAAAACAGCGCGGTGGAGACGAGGCAAAGTGCGCTCGGCGGCAGCTTGGGCCGCCGCAAATCCGCCAGCGACGCCAGCGCGGCCACACCCAGAATCGCGTAGGCGGGCAGGCTGAAAACGAGACGGGTGCCACCGATGAGCAGCTCGATGACAGTCAGCGCGAGGCAGATGAGAACCGTGTAAACGACGTTCAAAATGGAGCAGGCGCAGGGCGGGAAGACAAAACGGCCCTTGCGATGAGACCATCATCGCAAGGGCCGTTGTAAAAACGGATGGCGGTTGGCTTTAACCGTTCAACACCGCCGTGACGACGCTCGGCGGGAGCGCGATGGCCCCGCTGGGCGGGCTGCCCGTGAAGCCGGGGCTGCCCGGAAAACCGGGGCCGAAGCCCACGCCGAAGCCGCCGTACAAATCCTGCGGGCTGTTGTAAATCTCGGTGGTATTGTTGTTGCTCGGACCGTTCAACAGGGCGTTGAGCGAATCCGCGCATTCGGGATGCATGGCGAGCGCCATTTGCACGATTTCGTTGCTTTGCGCCGGGGCCGCACCGATGCCGGCGCTGACAAGCTTGTCCAGGCTGGAGCAAGAGAGTTGACCCTGACCCTTCTTGGGCGTCTTCGCCACGATGGCGGTCTGGGTCAGGCTTTCCGCCAGGTCGGGGCGCTTGGCGGCCGCCGCGGAAAGGGCGTTGGCCGTATCGGCGACACTGGCTTTCGCCAAGGTGACACCGGCAGGCAATTGTGCATTGAGCAACTTGACGGACAGGGGCGCAGCCGCCGCCCGTGCGGAGTAGACTCCGGGCGCGGCTACCGCCATTACAGCGGCAAGGGCCCAGGGAAGGAATTTGATTTTTCGCATCAGGTGTTGATGAGTGAACAGCAGGTTAAGGGCAGGGTGGGTAATCAGACGAGCGGGTAGCGGGAATCGAACCCGCCTAGCCAGCTTGGAAGGCTGGAGCTTTACCGATAAGCTATACCCGCACTTTTCTCATCTTTGCCAGCGATGGCACAAAAAGCCAAGCTTTTTTTGCGAATTTGCGAAAGCTCTTCTCCGGCGGTGCCTTGGCGATGGCAGGAATCGTTCGCGTTTGGGAATGGCGTCGTTTAGCCTCGCTTCAGATCATGCTTCGCCCATGAAAACATTCATAACAGAGCAGAATCCCATCCGAGAGGTCACCCGCGAGGCCTGCCACCGGCCTACGCGACCATGAGCCTGACGCCAACCCTGGTGCTGGCCTCCGCATCGCCCCGGCGGCGGGATTTGCTCACCGCGCACGGTTACGATTTCATCCTCGCGCCCGCGCCGGTGGAGGAGTCCACCGCACCGTGGCTGTCGGCGAGGGAGTTGGTGTTGCTCAACGCCGCGCGCAAAAGCAAGGCTCGACGCGGCTGGCGCCCCAGCTCGGTGGCGTTGGGGGTGGATACCCTGGTCAGCCTCGACGGACACACGCTCGGCAAACCGCGCGACCTTGCCGACGCCGCCGAGACGTTGGCACGGCTCGCCGGACGCACCCACCAGGTTTACACCGGGGTCTGCCTGAACCATGCAGACGGCAAGCGCGTGATCTCGTTCGTCGAAGAAACCCGGGTGACGTTCCTTGCGTTGGACGCCGCCGAAATCTCGGGGTACCACCGGTTGATCGACCCACTCGATAAAGCCGGGTCCTACGCCGCCCAGGAGCACGGCGAAAAAATCATCGCCGCCGTGGACGGCTCATGGTCCAACGTGATGGGGCTGCCGATGGAGCGTTTGAGCACGGTGCTGGCGCGGGAGTTTTCCATTCACCCCCGCCCTACCGGTTCCGCATCAATGGCGGTCCGTGAAGCCTAACGCGTCGAGCGTATCCTCGTCGATCTTGCCAGTCTCCTTGAGGCCGGCCTTTTTCTGGAAACGGCTCAGAGCCGTGCGGCTGGCCGGGCCGAATTGACCATCGACGGTGCCCTTGTAGTAACCGCGCTTGGCCAATTGGCGCTGCACGGCTTCCGGGAGCGATCCTCCGGCCTGCTGGCCGCTGTTGTTGTCCGCGATGCGACCGTTGTAGGCGGCATCACGGTCAGGGTATCCCCCACCATATCCGTACGCGTCGCCGAAGCCGCCATAGTACGAGCCGTAGTAGGACGGATAACCGAAGCCGAAGCCGAACGGGTAGAAATACGGGATGCCGCCGAGATAATAATAGCGGCCATAGTTGCCGTGATGGTGATGACCGTAACGGTTGAACGACCCGCCGTTATGATTGAATCCACGGTAGGCCGACGGTCTCGCCGCAAACGCGGAAGACCGTGCACCGAAGGCGGCAGAATGCGCCGCGCCACCGCCCGCGTGAGCGTGTTGGGCCTGAAGGCCAGCCACGGATGCCAGCAGCGTGCCACAGAGAACGAGAAATGTTTTTAACATGTTGTGAACCTTTGGGTCTGGGTTTGGGAGGGGATTGGGCGATGAGGGATTCGAACCCCCGACCAACTCGGTGTAAACGAGCCGCTCTACCGCTGAGCTAACCGCCCTGTAACGCTGTCACGCGGGAAGAGATCATTGCTCTCTCGCCCTGCCCCTTTCTATAGTCCACCGCTCTACCCCCCGCGAATTCGAGACGCGACAAGAACAAACGAGAGCAAAATGGCAACCTTTCGGAAGGCGGATCAAGTGTGAAAGCGTTGTGTTCCCACGAAGATTTAATATGCCAGAATTAAACGATCTGGCAAGGAGGCCTTGTCGCAGACTTAAACGCCACCGCTCGCGGTGGACCCACAGCCGCAGCCAGTCCCCGGACCGCCTTGGCCGACCGTTGCGAGCGCACGACGGCGCTCACCCCAACCAGCAGAATATCCCGGCATGCCCGGACGCTCTGCCCGTTCCTCTGGCGCGCCGCGCACCGGTGGAGCTACGGGTAAGAAAACCTAAAACTCGAAATCCAGCGGATCGGAAAACTTGTCCAGCGACCGGCGCGCCAGTTCCGGCTTGCGCTCGACGCGCTTCTGGATCAACCCCACGTCCGGGAGCAGTACGCTTGCGGCGTCCTCGCATTGGACCGCCACCTGCTGAAACACGTTGTCCAGGTCGAAGTGCGAATCCGTGCCGACGTGCACCCGCGCCTCCGCCCAGGTCAGCCGCCGCTTGAACTCGTTTTCCAACGCGGCCACCTCTTTGAGCGTCAGCGGGGAAAGCACCGGCAGCGCGACCGTCGGCGTGCCGCGCGCTTTCAGCCGTTCGGCCACGGGCGAGGCGTTGAATTTCTCGCTGGAAAAGCGCGCGTCGTTGCGGATGAGCACGTACTTCGCCCGGTCGCGCAGGGCCGTCGCCACCTCGCGCAGCGAACCTTCCGCCGTGGGGTCCGGGCTGCCGAAGAGCAGCACGACCAGACGCACGCCCCGCGCGTCCAGGGCGTCGAGGGTCTGGCGGGCTTCGAGGTGGTCGAGGATCGTGCGCGTCATGCCCGCCGGAAAATCGATCAGCGTGACGGGCGCCGACTTTCCGGCGTTGCGGAAAATGGAGTCCAACGATCCTGGCGACGTGACGGGGAGCGGGTCCACGCGCATGAAATACTCCGAGAAATTGGTGTGCTCCGGGTCGGCATCGACGCCGCTCCACTTGATCCCGGCGAAATCCAGCCACGACGCGATGACCTGGATCGACGTGGATTTGCCGATGCGCCCGGTGCTTTGCAGCGCGCAAATGAGGGTGGAGGTTACGGCGGGCGCAGCCGGCGTCTCGGGAGCCGGGGCGGCGTCGGCAGGGGAAGGTTTTTTGCTCATGGGATCGGCGGACAAGAGGGGGACCTAAAATACGCTGCCAGAGCCGATTTCTCAAATGTCGTCCGCGGATTCCGCAGATTTTCGCAGAGGGAAGAGAAAGCAGAGGAAACCGGTCGGTTTTTCCAAACTTCATAATCTGCGAAAATCTGCGGAATCTGCGGACAATCCGCCGTCCGAAGCGTAATCTCCTCCGTTGTCATGGATAAACCGACCACCCTCGACCTCTCGCCCGAAAGCCCGTGGATGCCGCTGCTCGCGCGTGCCGTGGCGGTGGCGGCCCGGCTGTCGGAACTCTCCGCGCGCCGGGACCTGGCTCCGTCGAACGGCTTTCCCGAAGACGAGTTTACACTGCTCACCGGGTCGGGCCTGCTGGCGGGTCCGGTGCCGCGCCGGTTCGGCGGCGGCGGCCTCAACGGCGTCGCGGGCGGGACGCTCACGCTCTTGCAATTGCTCAAGCACGTCGGACGCGGCAGCCTGCCCACCGGCCGCCTCTACGAGGGGCACGTCAACGCCCATGCGTTGGTCGAATGGTTCGGCACCGAGGAACAGCAGGCACGGGCCGCCGAGGATACCGTCCGCGACGGACGCATTTTCGGCGTCTGGAACGCCGAGGAGCCTCCGGATATTGCCTTGAAGCTCGTCGACCTTGGCGGTGGCCGCTACCGGATGGAAGGCGGCAAGTTTTTCTGCTCGGGCCTCGGACGCGTGACCCGGCCCATCATCGGGGGACGTTGGGAAGGCGGGGGCTGGCAGATGTGCCTCCTGCCGATGGACGAAATCGCCGCGCGGACCGACCACGGCTGGTGGCAGCCGATGGGCATGGAGCCGACCGTGAGCGGCGCGATTGATCTCACCGGAATCGAGCTTTCCAACGACACGCTCCTGGGCGGGCCGGACGATTACTACCGCGAGCCGGGCTTCAACGGTGGGGCGATTCGTTTCGCCGCCGTGCAACTTGGCGGGGCGGAGGCCCTCTACGACGCGGCGCGTGCCCACCTGCAAAACGCCAAACGCACGGACCATCCCAACCAGCGCATCCGCGCGGCGGAAATGGCCATGAGCCTTGAGTCCGGCGACGGTTGGCTGCGGGGAGCCGCCGCCGTGACCGAGCGTTTGCCCCAAGCGCCCTGGGAGATCGCGGCTTATGCCGGGATGACCCGCCTTGCCATCGAGACGATCTGCCTAGACACGATCCGCACGGTGGAACGGACGGTCGGTGCGCGCGGGCTGATGCGCCCCTACCCTTTCGCGCGGATGATTCGTGACCTGACGATGTACCTGCGCCAGCCCGCGCCGGACGCTGTCTTGGACCGCGTGGGCCGACACGTTTTGGATCACCCCGGTCCCGCGCATCGACACTGGCCCAAAACCCCGGCGGAAGCGGCGGCAAGCCAGGGCAGTTAAACACGCGATCACCGAAAAGTCCGCAAATTACACAGATTTTCGCAGATCGGAAGAACGACGAACACCCATCCCTTTTCTGTAATCTGCGAAAATCCGCGTAATCTGCGGACCATCGCTTTTTCCATGCCCCCCGATCCCTCGCCCGGCAGCTTGCCGCCCGGCTATTTCGACGACGTTTACCGCGCGAAAGCCGACCCCTGGGACTTCGCCACCAGCCCCTACGAGGCCGCCAAGTACGACGCGACGCTCGCCGCACTGCCGAACGCCCGCTATCCCACCGCGTTCGAGGCCGGTTGCTCCATCGGCGTGCTCACCGAACGCCTTGCCGCGCGTTGCGGCCAGCTCCTGAGCATCGACGTTTCCGAACAAGCCCTCGCGCAAGCCCGCGAACGGTGCGCCGGTTTGCCGCAGGTCCGTTTCGAGCGGCGCTACCTGCCCGACGAATTTCCCGACGATTCCTTCGACCTGATCCTGATTTCCGAGGTCGGCTATTATCTGTCGCTGCCCGATTTGCGCCAACTGCGCGAACGCTGCATCAGCCGAATAAAACCGCGTGGCCACCTGCTGCTGGTCCACTGGACGCCTCTCGTCCACGACTACCCGCTGACGGGCGACGTGGTTCATGAAGAGTTCCTCGCGGCGGCGACCACGGACGGACCGCTTCTTCATAAAACCGGCCAGCGAGCGGAACGTTACCGGCTCGATCTTTTCGAGCGGCGACCGCCGTCAACGCTCGCAGGCTAGGCCGCAACGCCGCCAACCGCCGCCGCAAGATCATGTTGGCTGCCTGGACCTCCATCGGCGGCAGCGACCAAGGGCCGGTCCGCGTCCGCTTTTGGTAGGCGCACACCGCCTGGCAGAACGCGCCCGCCGTGTCCGCTTCACGCCAGAACCGGTTGAGCCGGCGCATCCGCACCCCGACCGACGCGGAGGCCTGTGCCAACGCGGCGGTCGTGCGTCTGCCTTCCCAGAGCTGCCGCAGGCAACGGCGGTTGAGCGCTTCCCAGGCAATGGCGTCGGGCGATTCCAGCATCAGCGGCTCACCGAGCGCGGCGGCGCGGGTCCAGCGTGACAGGGTCCACGAAAGGCCCACGTCCACCCGGCCCGAACAGCGCAGGGAGGTCAGCACATTGACCGCCGGACTCTGGCGCACCCGGGCGCCCCGGCGCTCCAACGCCTGCACGAGGGCCACGTCTTCGAGGCAGT
>CAXUHC010000095.1:13878-15280 GCA_964250705.1 uncultured Chthoniobacterales bacterium
CGCCAGCGGCGAGATAGGTCTGGACCGTCACGGCGAGGCTCGCGCCGAAACAATGGTGGTGGCGCGGCCAGGCGTTGGCCGGGTCGGGGTTCAAAATGGATTCGTAGGCCGCGCGCAAGGTGCGATAGGCGGCATCGCGCCGGTAATACAAGCGGGTCCCGGCGTTGAGCGCGGCGACTTCGCCCGGCGTCGCCAGGATGCGTCCGCCCACGGCGTCGGCCCCACGGCGGATTTCGTCGAGGGTCGATGCCACCCAGGCCGGGCGCACCAGGGTGTCGCCGTCGGTCGTGGCGATGACTCCGCCCCCGCCTCCGAGCGAGCGCAAGCGGCGGCAGGCCTCGTCCATCACCAACCGGCGTGCTGCCCCGACATGGGCGTGGGGCGGCGGCAGCAGGATTTCGATGACGTGCAGCCGCATGGAGGAGTGCGCGGACGCAAAGCGCCGCACCAACTCGACCGTGCGGTCCGTGCAGTTGTTCGCCAGGACGAGGACCTCGTAGCGGCGGGGGTTCAGTGGCTGGCCCGCCAGGTCCCGCTGCGCCGCCAGAGCGTTGAGCGTGGCGACGATGCCCGCCTCCTCGTTGTGGACGGGGATCGCCACCGACACCTCGCACTCCACCTCCGGTCCCGTCGCTACCAGCGGCAGCGCGGCGGAGGGCAGCCGCGTGAAATCCAGGGCCTGTCGGACGGTGGCCTGCGCGAAGCGAGGGGCAGGGAGCAAGGACATTACGGGAACAGGCGTCGACCGGCGCGGCGGATGGTGGAGGGTGGGTCAGGAGGTGGACGGAAGTCAACGCATATCTATTCGCGGAGAATCCGGCCAGCGTTTGCCTGTTACGAACGCAGAGGGCTGGCGGTTGCCAACAGAATGCCAGCCGGATCGGCGGCGCAAAGTTTCGCGGTATTCAGAACCGTTTCCACCGTGCGGGACGATTCTTCTGTCGATGAAACGCGCCGCCAGTTCGCCCACGAGAAACCGTCCCCGTAAAAAGGCCGCTGCCTCGGAGTCCACCGTCCCCGCCGAGGCCAGCGCCCCGGACGCGGTGGCACCGGCAGCATTCCGCAACGTCGATACCGTGGAAGGTGCCGTCTCCTTGGGCATCGGCGTCCTCGTGCTGATCGCCGCCCTGTTTCCACGGTCGCTCAAGCAACTGCTCCTCCTGTCTCTCGGCAGTGGACTCATCTACCGGGGGATGACCGGTCACTCGTATCTATACAAGGCCGCCGGAATCGACACGGCCAAGGAACCGCTCTTGCAGCAGCTCAACGAGAAGTTCCTCGCCTTGGAATGATGGTGGGGCAACCGCCCCGGTTACGGCGTACGGGCCTTCGTTCCGCCTTTTCTTTCGTTCCTTGGTTGCACCTGGGAGCGTACTTGCTCGGCGAAGCTCCGCTTCGTTGC
>CAXUHC010000096.1:0-15271 GCA_964250705.1 uncultured Chthoniobacterales bacterium
TGCCCCCGATGCTATCGGTGTTTCTGGAGGAGAAGGAGCTCGCGCAGAGGTGCACCTCTCTGCGGAGGGTCATTTGCAGCGGGGAGGCGTTGACGTTGGACTTGCAGGCGCGATTTTTCGACACTTTCCGTAACGAACACATCGCGTTGCATAATCTCTACGGCCCGACCGAGGCCGCCGTGGACGTGACTTTCTGGGAGTGCCCACGCATGGGGGGAGGCGGCGGCGTCCCGATTGGACGTCCCATCGCCAACACGCAAATTTACCTGCTTGACCGGCGTGGCGAGCCTGTTCCGGTGGGGGTGCCGGGTGAGTTACACATTGGAGGGTCCGGAGTAGGTCTGGGATATCTGGGTCGTCCCGAACTGACCACCGAAAAATTCGTCGCTGACCCGTTCCGCGCGGGCTTGCCGAGCGAATCTCTTGCGCCCGTCGCGCAGGGTGAACAAAGAGCCGCGCTTTATAAGACGGGTGATCTGGCGTGCTGGCGGGCAGATGGCGCGATCATCTACCTTGGCCGGATGGATCATCAGGTTAAAGTACGCGGTTTTCGCATCGAACTCGGCGAAATCGAGGCTGTGCTCGATGCTCATGAAGACGTGCGGGAATGCGTCGTCATTGCCCGCGAAGACGCACCCGGGGAGCGGCGTTTGGTCGCTTACCTCGTCACGGGCAAAGACGACGAAGCGAGCATCCTGGAAGCCTGGAGTTCGCAGTGGGAAGGGATGCACGCGCAGGGAATCGAGGCTGCGCAGGCAACCGAGGCGACCCAAACGCCGACCTCCGCGCTACTGCGTGGAATGCGGCTAGAGGATCATGACCGACAGGTAAGCGAGTTCGAGGAGCAAACCCTGGCGCGTATCCGTTCGTTCCGTCCGCGCGCGGTGTTGGAAGTCGGCGGCGGCACGGGTAACCAAGCGTTGGTCCTGGCGCCGGAATGCGAGCGTTACGTGGTGACCGATTTTTCGCTTCCCGCGCTGGAGTATCTGCGCGCAAGGGCGTCCGACAAACTGACGGCTTTGCAGCGCGACGCGGCTGACCTGCACGGAATCGAGCCGGGAACTTTTGACACCGTTTTCATGCATTCGGTCTGCCAGTATTTTCCGAGCGCCGACTATTTGCGCCGGGTTGTCGAAGGGATGGTGCGCGCGACCAAGACCGGCGGCTATGTTTACATCGGCGACGTGCAGAGTTTCGCTTTGCTGGGCGCGCTGCATCGCGGCAAACAGGCCCAACGTGCGCCGGATTCTCTGCCTTTAGTGGAACTCGAAGAACGGGTGCGGCGGAACGTCGCACGCGAGATCGAGCTAGTGGTTGATCCCGGATTTTTCCTCGCCCTGCAAGCACAGCTTCCCACGGTGCGCCGGGTGGAATGCCTGCTACGGCGTGGGCGAGTGCTCAACGAGGCGACAAAGTTCCACTACGACGTTATTCTGCACATTGGCGGAACCTCCCCGGATTTGGTCCCTGGCCGCTGGCTGCACTGGAATAATGACCGGCTGAGCCTGAACTCGCTGCGTCAACAAATCGAGACGACGCGCCCCGAAGTTCTTGGTGTGCAGGCCCTGCCGAATGCCCGCTTGCGTTGGGAAACTTTCGCACGCGCGGAGATGTTATCGACCCAGCGACCGGCAACCGCCGCCGAACTGCGTGCACGCGTGGAGCGAACGGTCGCTGGATCACCGGGCGTCGATCCGGAAGACCTGTGGAACCTCGCTGATAGTCTCGGGTATTCCGTCGCGATCAACTGGTCAGGCGAGGCAGCGGGTGCGGATGGCAATTGTGACGTGATTTTCCATCGCGTCGAGGGTGTCCCGGTGTTCCCGACCCTTGATACTCATCCGAGCAAACTGTACACCGCTTTTGCAAACCAACCTTGCAAAACGTCGTCGGCAGACACGGGACAAATGGACCTCGACCTATCCGCGAAGATGCGGTCCTATCTCAAGGACAGACTGCCGGACCACATGATACCTGCTGCTTTCGTGCCGCTGGCTGCCCTGCCACTGACACCCAACGGAAAGGTGGATCGTCGTGCTTTGCCCGCGCCGGATTTTTCTCGTGCGGTTGAAAAGGACGCCGAAACCCATGCGCCGGTGACTCCGTTGGAGAAGTATCTCGCCGCGCTCTGGTGCGAGGTGCTCGGGATCGGAAAAATCGGTATCCTGGATCATTTCTTCGAATCCGGCGGTGATTCGCTATCGGGCGTGCGCATGATCAACCGCTTGCGTAATCACTTGGACGAGCATGTGTCGCTCGTGGTGATCTTTGATGCTCCCACGATTCAGGCTCTGGCCAAATTGCTGGAAGCCAACTATGCGGCTGCGGTGACGAAATTGTTTGGTCCTATCGACAAAGGTGGAAGCGACGGTAGTTCCTCCCATTCGCGGTCTGTAGAAACCGGGGTCGACGATGCTGCGGTGACCCGGATGCGGCGAATCATCGGGCACGTGCATTCACCCGCAGTGGTCGCGCCGACGGAAAAAAATCCGCCGGTCGTGTTCATCCTCAGCCCGATGCGCTCGGGCTCGACCCTGCTGCGGATCATGCTGGCCGGAAACCCGCGCCTCTTTTCGCCACCGGAACTTCAGTTGCTCCAGTTCAATACCTTGGCGGAACGACGCGATGCATTCGTGGGCTACGAAAGCTCCATGCAGGAAGGCACCGTGCGCGCGCTCATGCAAATTCACGGCTGCGATCTCGCCGCGGCGCAGGCGATGATGGCGGAGCGCGAGGGGCACAACATCAGCGTGCCGCATTTCTACCGCGAGATGCAGGATTGGGTGGCCCCGCGCCGGTTGGTGGACAAGACGCCGGAATACGCCATGAATCCGGAAATCCTGCGGCGTGCCGAAACTTTCTTCGACGGCGCGCTCTACGTTCATTTGGCGCGGCACCCGCTGGGCATGATTCGATCTTACGAACAGGGGCGGTTCATCCTCGAAAGTCCGTACCGGGGCAAGCACGATTTTTCCGCCCGGCAAATGGCGGAACTCACCTGGATCATCTCACACCGCAACATCTTGGAGTTTCTCCGAAACGTGCCCGCCGAACGCCAGCGCCGGGTGCGTTTTGAAGACGTGCTCGGGTTACCCCAAGACACGATGCAGGCACTGGGCGATTTCTTGGGAGTGGGCTACGACCCCGGGATGATCGCGCCCTACGCCGACGAAAAAACTCGCATGACGGACGGCGCGCACGCCGCCTCGCAACAGGTGGGCGATCCAAATTTCCACCGCCACGGCGCGCTCAAACGCGAGGTTGCCGATCAGTGGCGTGCCGAGTACCACGAAGACTTTCTTAGTGCGGCCACATGGGAAGTCGCCGGGAAATTTGGTTACGAAAACCCGTTCCAGGCCCCGCCACCCGTCGAAAGCGTGCCGGTGCCACGGGTGTCCGCGTCCACCCGGACGCTCCCGTCCATCGTGGCTTTGCCGCGGGAGAGACGGCGGGTCAGACGCTCTACCCTGGCGGGGGAATGATGCTGAACGACTGCGGGATGAAAAGCATGGTCTTTTTCGGCTCGCTGTGTAAGGTCGGCACATTGGGTCCATCTCCTGCTCAGTAGTACCGGCAGCGAGTCCGTCACGACCATGATTTCGTCTCTGTTAGAAGAAGCCCCGTCCGCGGGAAAGCCGCCCGAGCCCGTGCCAGCCTTCGACGTGCCAAGTCGTCTCGGTTTGTCGCCCGTGCCGACCGGTGCAACGGCCAACGGGGCGGAGGCCGCGCAAGACGACGTTTTCCTGTTTCCCGCGACGCTGGCGCAACGCCGGTTCTGGCTACTGGACCAACTCGTCGCCGGGGGCAATCCCGCCTTGAACGTCCCGCTGGCGCTGCGGCTGCGAGGGACGCTGGATCACGCGGCGATGGAGCGCGCGTTCAACGAAATTGTGCGTCGGCACGAATCTCTGCGCACGACGTTTCACCCCGAGCGCGGCCAGCTTTTGCAGGCCATCGCTCCGGTCATGGCCATGACGGTGCCGCTGGTTGACGTGCAGGATTTCCCGGCGTCGGAACGCGCACAGGTGCCCGATCACCTGCTGGCCGAGGAAATGAACCGGCCGTTCGACCTGGCGTATGGGCCGGTGCTGCGTGCCCGGCTCGTGCGCATCGCGCCGGACCACCACCTGCTACTGTTCCCGGTGCATCACATCGTGGCGGACGGCTGGAGCAACGGCGTGCTCGTCCGCGAGTTGGGCGCGATCTACGCGGCGTTCGCGCAAGGCAAGCCGTCGCCGCTGCCGGACCTGCCCGTGCAGTTCGCGGATTTTGCGCAGTGGCAGCAAAACCTGCTCGCCGCCGGCAGCTTCGACCCGCAGCTCGACTACTGGCGGCACCGGCTGGCCGGGGAGTTGCCCGCGCTTGATTTGCCGGTGGATCGTCCCCGCCCGCCGTGGCGGGGCCTCGCCGCGCCGGGCGACCTGCGCTTGCGGAGGCTGCCGCCGGAGCTGGCCCAGGCGGTCAAGGCGCTGGGCGTGCGCGAGGGAGCCAGTTCGTTCATGGTGCTGCTGGCGTCTTTTGCGGTGCTGCTCAGCCGGTACACCGGCGGGCAGGAAGATTTGCTGATCGGCACCTCCTCGGCGAACCGCGACCGTCTGGAGGTCGAAAATTTGATTGGTCTGTTCGTGAACCCGCTCTTGCTGCGGATGAAATTGTCGGGCAACCCGACCTTCCGTGAATGGCTGGGCCACGTGCGCCGGATCGTACTCGACGCATTTGACCATGCCGACGCGCCCTTTGAAAAACTCGTCGAGGAACTGCAACCGCGTCGTTTGCAGGTGAATTTCCTTTACCAAAATGCCTTCATGCAGCCCATTAAGCTGCCGGACCTGGAATTGACTCCGGTGAGGGCAGGAAGTCCCGGCGCGCTGTTCGAGTGGATGGTGGCAGCCGTCGAGGACGCGGAGGGGATCACCCTGAGCATCGAATACAACACCGATCTCTTCGACGCTTCCACGATTGACGGTGTGCTCGGCAGTTACGAGCAACTGCTGCGCGCGGTGGCTCTAGGAGCGGGGAGCGACCTGCCGGTCAACCGGTTGCCGCTAGGGCCGGTGGCGGCGGGCGCGGACCGGCTGCACGTGGACCATCGTCGTCTGCCGTCCGCAAGCACGCGGTGGATTGAGCGGAGTTTGGTCAAAGCGAAGGCTGCTGGACTTGGCCAGACCCGTCCGGGTGTGACCTTGCACCTGCGCGACCGTGCCCGGCAACCCGTTCCGGTGGGCGTGGCGGGAGAGATTTGGGTGGATGGACTGCCGGAAGGCGGCCTGCTGAGAACCGGCGACCTGGGTCGCCAACGCCCCGATGGCAGCCTGGAGTGGCTGGGTCCCGTCGATGGGCAACCACGCCTCAACGGGTTGCGCGTTGACGGCGGGGCGGTCGAGGCAGCGCTGCGCGCTCATCCGCACGTGCGCGACGCGGTGATCACATGGAAAAGTGATGCGCAAGGGGCGGCACGCATGGTCGCGCACTTCGTGAGCGACGGCGCGCCCGCCGCGTTGGTGAGCCCGGAGCAACTGCGCGCTTTCCTGAAGGAGAGCGTGCCCGAAGACCTCCTGCCGTCGGCTTTTGTCCGCGTTGAAGCGCTGCCGCTTACCCCTGACGGCCGACTCGACGAGGACCGCCTGCCGGATGCTCCGATGGAGTTCGCTCCGGCTGCTGCGGACCTGTATGACGCGCCCTATCTCCCGCTGCATCATCAGATCATCGACATCTGGCGTGAGCTGCTCGGGGTGCGCACGATCAATATCCGCGACGATTTTTTCGCGCTCGGCGGCAATTCCTTGCTGGCGATGCGGATGCTGTACCAGATCGAGCAAGCCTTCGGAAAGGCGTTGCTGCCGGCCACGCTTTTTCAACGTGCGACGGTCGAACATCTAGCTGACGAAATCCTCAAGCACGGTGACGGCGAAGCATCGCCGGACGTGGTTCGGGTGCAGGAGCACGGCTCGAAAACGCCGATCTTCTTCCTGCATGGAGATATCTCCGGCGGGGGATTTTACTGTCGCCGACTTTCGCGCGATCTCGGAACGGACCAACCGTTCTATGCGCTGCCACCGATGGAATTGGCGAATCCTCTGGAAGACCGGCCCAGCATCGAAGAAATGGCCGCCGCGCATCTGCAAACGATCCGTTCGGTCCGGCCTCAGGGTCCGTACGTCATCGGCGGTTTTTGCCTGGGCGGATTGATCGGCTACGAGGTGGCGCGACAACTGGCGGCCCAGGGTGAAACGGTCGAGCGGCTGCTGGTCATCGACGCGAGACCGCGCAATGCGCGCTTGAAACGCCTGCGCTGGATCGCCGAATGGCTGGGGCGCAAGCGCGGGTTCGACCGCAACCGCCAACTCTATTTCTTCTGCCGTTGGTACTATTGGCTGGCGCGCGTGGATCGTTTCCGCAGCCAGACCTTCCGGCAGCGGATCGGGGCCTCCTTAGGCCGGTTAAGCAAGAGTCGCAAAGCGCTCGCGTCCGGGTTGGAGCCGACGCCGGTCGTCGGGGAAGGCCCGACGGCGTGGTTTGATCCGCGGCTTGACGTGCCATTGGTCTTTCTCTGGGCCACGGGCGGCTATGAGGCCCGGGCGTATGCCGGCCACATGACGCTCCTGCTTTCGAGCGACCTGCTTGATAGAACGAAAGGCGGCAATCCCGTGCGAAAGTGGCGGCGGCTGGTGCCGCGACTGGAAATGAAAACTTTGGCGGGCAGGCATCTGGAATGCATTACCCAGCATGTCGGCAGCCTGGCACAGACGATCCGGCGCTGCTTGGAATAGCACGTCCAGCCCCGTCGAGGTGCCGATGAAAAGGGATTGTTGCCGCGTGGCGAAAGCCCTAAGAAGTCCGTATGTCCGTTTCGTTTCCGCCGCCGGGCGACCTGCTGCCGCACCGCCCGCCGATGCTTTTGTTGCGTGCGGTGCTTTCCCATTGCCGGGAGGAAACCTGTTGCGAAGGCTGGTTTGATGAGGCGTTCGCGCGGGCCTGCGGCGGCGAGGTGCCGGCGGCGTTCGGCCTGGAACTCATCGCGCAGGTGGCGGCGGTGCATCACGCGCTGCGTCAGCGCTCGGAAGGTCAGCCGCACACTCCCGCCGCCCGCGGATTGTTGCTCGGCAGCCGAAAACTCGCGTTGAGTGGCCGGTCGCTGCCTGCGGGCAAACCTTTGCGTGTGACGGTCGTAGACGGCGGTCAGGGGCCGGGACTGGGCGGCTTGATCCGGTTCGAAGGCCGGGTGGAAAGCGTCGTTGGTCAGATTCTCGCCAGCGGCGATGCCACGGTGCTCGAATGGCGGCCCGAGATGCAAATTGCCTGAGCCATGCAGCCGACCTTCCTCTGGCGCACCTGGGAAAAAACCGTTGCGGTCGCTCCCGCCGGTGTCGCGATCATCGAGTCGCGTGACGGCGCGACCTATTCGCGCGCGGAACTCCTGGCCAGTGTCTCGGTGTTCACCGACGGCTTACTGCCCCCGCTGGCCACCGGGCAGACGGTGGCATTCGCCTTGCCAAACGGTTTTCTCTGGCTCGCGGCGTTCTTGGCCTTGCAAAAGCTGGGGATGGCAGCGCTGCCGCTCGACCCGTCGCTGCCTCCGGGCCAATGGCCCGGCGTCGCGCGCCAGTTGGGCGCGCACTGGCTCTGGACGCCCGGCACCAACTGGGAATCGCTTTCGAGCACCGCGCCGACCCTCCAGGGGGACTATTGCCTGATCAAAACCACCTCCGGCACCAGCGGGCAACCGCGCGCCCTCGCTTTCACTTCGAGCCATATGCTCGCCGATGGCCGTCAGATCGCGGCGACGATGCAGATCGGGCCCGGCGACCGCAACCTCGGCGCGATTCCTTTTGGACATTCGTACGGGTTGGGAAATCTCGTCATGCCGCTGATCGCGCAGGGCACGTCGATCATCGCCTCGGACGAGATTCTGCCTGCCGCGCTGGCCGCGCAAATCGAGCGTTACCGAGTGACGATTTTTCCTTCCGTTCCCGCCGTCTTGCGTGCGCTGACGGAATCGTCGGTGGACCCCGCCATGCTTGCCCCTTTGCGACGGGTGATTTCCGCCGGGGCGCCTCTGCGGGGCGACGTGGCGGCGGCTTTTCGCGGGAAGTTCGGCGTGCCGATCCAGAACTTTTACGGTTCGTCTGAAACCGGCGGCATTTGCTTCGACCGCACGGGTGATGCCACCGCCGAGGGCCGCAGCATTGGCCAACCGCTCGACGGCGTCGAAGTCTTGCTCGACGAAGACAACCGGGTAACGGTCCGTAGCGCGGCGGTGGTCGCGCCGGGTCAACATACCCTGGCCGATCTCGGTGCGTGGAACGAGCGGGGCGAGCTGACCCTCACCGGACGCGCGACCCCGCTAGCCAACATCGGTGGCAAAAAGATCGCGCCGCTGGAAATCGAGCGGCTGCTGCGCGGCCTGGATGGCGTGACGGACGCCTGGGTGGGGGTGGGGTCGCGTGCGACGGGCGGGGGCGATTTTCTGCTCGCGGCGGTGCAGCAAGCCCTGGCCGAGCGTGTCCCGGCGTGGCAGGTGCCCCGGCAATGGTGGGTGGCCCCGGAACTCCCGCGCACCGTTCGCGGGAAACTCGACCGTCAAATCATCGAATCACGCTGTGCGCACAGCGTGAAACCGTAGGGGCGTCCGCCTCGGTTGCCGCTTGGCGGCGCGAGGATCGTCAAGAACCAAGAATGGATGCAGATTGCAAGGCCGCCGTTGATGTCCGGCAACCGGGGCGGTCGCCTTACTACTTCGCTGCCAACTCCGGCTCGCGTCTGGAGGTCGCCGGGTTGGCCACGGCAAGATTCACGTTCGGCACCACCGGACGAATCCGCTGGACCCGGCACACCAGCAAGAACAGCCAATACCGCCAGCGCACCTGCCACGGCGGGTCGGAGTGACCGGCCACCAATGCGTTGATCGCCGGTGCCATCCGCAGCGGCGCGCTCCGCTCCATGAACACCGAAAAACTCGCGTTGTCGTAGAACGCCAACACCATGCGTTCGAGCGTGCGGATGTTTGCGCTCAGCCGCCGGGTGTAACGCCGCCGCGCCAGCCAACCCAGCGGCGCCCCACCCCGGCGATGCGCGGCGAGAATCTCCGCCGACGCGAACTTTGCCGAGAGCAGCGCGATGAACACGCCCGTCGAAAACATCGGGTCCAGGAAGCACGCGGCGTCTCCCACCAACAGCATCCGTGGGGCGGCAAACTTCCGCGCCCGGTAATTGTAATCCGCCGTGACGCGAAACGGCGAGATCGTCTCGGCTTCCGCCAACGCTCGCGTCAGCTTGGACGACCCGGCGACGACCTTCCAGAACAGCGCTTCGGGCTTGAGCCGCGCCGCCCGCATCGCCGCCGTGGTGATGACCACGCCGACAGACACCCGGTCCCCGCTCAATGGAATGAACCACGCCCAACCGTCGGCGTTGCGGATGATGACAATGTTTCCCCCCGCCTTGCCGGGAGGCCGTTTCACATTGGCGAAATGGGCGTAAACCGCGACCCGCTTGGCGAGATCGGGATTGGCCGGGGCGGTCTTGATCGGTTTGGCAAACAGGGCGTCGCGTCCGCTGGCGTCAACGAGATACGCGCAACGCACGGTCGCCGCCGCGCCGCCCGCCGTCGGTTGCAAGGTCACTTCGTAGCCATCCCCTCCGATGGACCGCACCGCCGTCACCTTGGTCTCCTGCCGCACTTCGCTGCCGAGTTCAGCGGCATGATCGAGCAGGATACGGTCAAACTCCGCGCGCTCCGCCTGGAACGTGTAATCCAAACCGGGGATCAATCCCTTGGCAAATTCAACGTGCTTGGGCAACACACTCTTGTTGGCGACATGGAATTCCGCTCCGTACTTCGGCACGAACCCGGCGCGGTCCACCTTGTCCCAGACGCCGGTTTCACGCAAAATCGCGTTGGATACCGGCATCACCGATTCGCCGATATGAAAACGCGGAAACCGTTCCTTCTCGACGATCAGGGTCTGCATCCCCGCGCGGGCGAGGTAGGCGCCGGCGGTGCTCCCGGCGGGGCCCCCGCCAATGATCACGACGTCGAAGTCTTGTGCAGGCATGAATAAAGGTCGAAACTGGCTCCGATCCTGCCGGATTCTCGGTGAGAAGGGAAGCAATTTCAACCGGCAACGATGCGGGTTGCAACTTCCCAGCCGCCGGGCTAAAAATGCCACTCCCTTACCATGTCGCTCCGCAAAACCCTGCTCGCCTTCGCGTTGGTCTGGCTGGTGGCGATCAGCCTGTTGCACGCCACGCTGAACCTGCACGCCTTCGCGCGGCCACGCGCCGTCCCGGACGGCCATCCCTTGTTTCACATCGGCTTTCTGCCCGTCACCTGCCATCTGACCTGCCCGGTGGCGGATTTCATCAACCGCCAGAGCACGGGCAACGGCATCTTCGAGCCGATCCGTTTCAACAGTTGGCCCGAACTGAAGGAAGCCTACCTCTCCCGCCACACGCAGGCGACCTTCATCCTCGCGCCGATGGCGATGGCTTTGCGCGAACAGGGCGTGCCTCTCAAGGTCGTCTACCTCGGCCATCGCGATGGCTCGGCGGTCATGGTCCACAAGGATTCCAATATCCACAGCATGCAAGATTTGCGTGGCAAGCGCGTCGCCGTGCCCAACCGCTACTCGAACCAGCGTCTGCTCATCTTCCGCGCCCTCAAACAAGCCGGGATGACTCCCGACGACATCGAAATGGTCGAGATGCCGCCGCCCGATATGCCCGCCGCCCTTTACTCGAGGTCGGTGGACGCCGTCTCCAGCGGCGAGCCCTTCATGGCCCAGACCGAACTCGACGGCTATGGGCGCGTCCTCTGGCTGACCAAGGACGTGTGGCCGAACTTCATTTCGTGCGTCCTCGCGGTCCACGAGGACATGATCAAAAACGACCGCGCCGCCGTGCAGCAGCTCGTGGACGGCATCGCGCAAAGTGGCAAGTGGATCGACCAGTCGATGGAGCACCGCATGGACGCGGCGCAGTTCGTCAGCCAGAACTATTACAATCAGAATTCGCGCCTGCTTTCCTTCGTGCTGAGCAGGCCGCCGGACCGCGTGAAATACACGGACCTGGTGCCGCTCAAGAAAGATTTCGAGGAGATCGAAATGCTGGGCCGCGAGGCCGGGATTCTGACCGGCAAAGCGCATTTCGCCGACTACGTCGATCCGAGCTTCGCCGGTTCGGCGCAGCGGCTGGAAGCCTACCAGTGGGAGATGAAAAAGTGAGGGCGAGAATCGAGCCGGGAGAAAGCTTTCGGCCTGGCAGCTACGGGCGTCCGCTGGCGGTGGGCATCGTGTTCCTGCTCGCGTGGCACCTCGCGGTAAAGGGGTCCCGTAGCGAGCTGTTCCCGACCCCTTGGGAAGTCGCGCGGGGCATGGTGGAATTGCTTCAGAAAGGGCTGCTCATCAAGTATGTCGTCGCCTCGCTGTTTCGCGTCACGTGGGGCTTCGGGCTGGCGGTGTTGGTCGGCGTCCCGGTCGGTCTGGCCCTCGGCTGGTACCGCAAGGCATTCGAGGCATTCAATCCGATGATCCAGATTTTCCGGCCCATCTCGCCTATCGCCTGGATTCCAGTGGCGATCCTGTGGTTTGGCATCTCGGACCGCGCGCCAATTTTTCTGATCTTCCTGGCGAGCGTGTTCCCGATCACCGTGTCGTCGATTTCCGCCGTCCAAAACATGCAGCCGGTCTACCTGCGCGCGGCGGAAAACTTCGGCCTCAGCCACGGTGAGCTTTTCCGTCAGGTCATCTTGCGGGCTTGCCTGCCGCAAATCATCACCGGGGTGCGCATCGCGCTGGGCATTGCCTGGCTGGTGGTGGTGGCCGCCGAGATGATCGCCGTCAATAGCGGTCTGGGCTATCTGATCATCGATGCCCGCAACGCCGGTAAACGCTACGACCTCGTGGTCGCGGGCATGGTCATGATCGGCCTGATCGGGCTCGTGCTCGACCTGCTGGTGCGGCGACTGGAAACGTTCGACGAAGTGCGCTGGGGCTACGCCAACCGCCGCGACCGATGAACCCGCCCGCCATCCGCGTCCGCAACGTCTGGATGAGTTTCCCCGGCAAGAAGGGCGGGGAATCGGTCCACGTGCTCGAAGACGTCAACACCGAAGTCGCGCAGGGCGAATTCGTCTGCATCGTCGGCCCGAGCGGGTGCGGAAAATCGACCCTGCTCAACATGATCGGCGGTTTCCTGCCGGTGGAGCAGGGGGAGATCACCATCGAGGGCAAACCGGTGCGGCGGCCCGACCCGCGGCGGATTTTTGTGTTCCAAGAGAACGGCGTGTTCCCGTGGCTGACCGTCCGGGAAAATATCGGCTTCGGCCTGCGCAAGCGCACCGCGGCGGAGCGCGCGCGAATCGTCGGGCATTACACTGAAATGGTGGGCTTGACCGGGTTCGAGACCGCGTATCCGCGCGAGCTTTCGGGCGGGATGAGGCAGAGGGTGGAAATCGCCCGCGCGCTGGCGGCAAACCCCGACATCATCTACATGGACGAGCCCTTCGGCGCGCTGGATTTCATCACGCGCATAAAGATGCGCGCCGATCTGGTCCGCATCTGGCGGGCGGAGAAAAAGACGATCCTTTTCGTGACGCACGACATCGAGGAAGCCGTTCAATTGGCGGACCGGGTGTTGGTGATGAACCGCCGCCCGGCGACGATCCAGGAGGCCGTGAAAATCGATCTGCCGCGTCCGCGCGATCTCGATTCGCCGGGTTATCTGGAGAAGCGCGACCACATTTTCCGGCTCATGGGCATGAGCCTGAAGTTGTAGGGCGACCGACCCGGTCGCCGCGTTTCAAGGGTATGGATAGACTTTCCGTCCGTTACGAGTCGATGAAGGAAGATGGCCGCACTCCTTCCATCGGGCCGCCGCCGGAGCAGGAAGTCATCCAGGCGCAACTGCCGCACATGTCGCTCAAGGTGCCTTGGCTGAAGGCCGAAGACATGGCCCCCGCCGCCGCCGTGTTCCCGGCGTCGGACGACGCCCACATGGTCTCCGGTGCCAGCTACGATGTAACGGGTGGCGATTCCGCCTGTTTCATCTAAAGTCTCGCATGGAAAACATCGCCGAGAATCTCTGGCACCTGCAATTCCCGCTCAGGCTGCTGGGCGCAAACCCGCAACGCCACGTCGCGGTGGTCCGCCTCGGCTCGGGCGCGGTCGTGGTTCATTCGACCGGACCCTTCACGCCGGGGGACGTGGCGGACATTTCGGCGCTCGGACGGGTGGGGTGGGTGATGGACGTGATGCTGCGCCACGAAACCTTCGCCAAACGAGGCCACGCAGCGTTTCCGGCGGCGACGTTCCTGGGGCCGAACGGCTTTTCCAAGCCGGCCGGATTCCCGACGCAACCGCTGTTGCCCGCACCCGCCGATTGGGGCGACGAATTGCAGGTGGCGCGGATCGAGGGCGTGCCGAGCATGGAGGAACACGCCGTTTTTCACGCGCCATCGCGCACGCTGATCGTGGCGGATTTATTGTTTAATTCCGACCCCGCCGAATCCTGGTGGACGCGCCTGCTCATGTCCCTGACGGCGGGTCGCAAGGACGGTCCGGGGATTTCCCGGGCGATGCGCGTTGCCGTGAAAGACAAGGCGGCGTTCAAGCGTTCGCTCGACGCGATCCGGGCATGGGATTTCGACCGCATCATCGTTGGGCATGGCCGGATCGTCGCGACCGGCGGCAAGGCAGAATTCGACGAAGCGGTGAGACAGGCAGGCTACTGATTGAAAATCGCGGCTTGCCAAATCAGTGGGAACCATGACAAACAAGGCATGTTGATTATGATCCCGCGCCGGTCGGCGTCAGAATTCCCAGCGTTTCCAAGCTTATGAAATCCGCCTTTGTTTCCGCGTTTTATCCGGTTGTCGCCGCCTTGGCCCTCGGAACGGTTTGCGGAGGTTGCAGCTCGCAAGATTTCTCGTACAGCCCACCGCCGGATCGACGTACCCAGCCGCTGGCCCCGGTCAGCGCGGTAAGCCCCGGCATCGGGGGACCCGGCGGTAATTCCGCGGACACCCGCGCCACCGGGACGGTGGCGTCAGGCCAGGGTGATCGCCCTCTCGGCGTGACGAATGCCGCCAGCGCGCCGGTTTCCGCGCCCGGAGTCGTTCCCGGCTCCGGCACCTCCGGCGTGAACAGCGGCGGACGTTATTAGGTCTGGTCGGCTGGATGCCGCGGCGTCCCCGTGCTCCCGTGTCATCCACCCAACCGCTGCACATCCGGTGCAACTATCCCTTCAACCCGGCGGCGGCTGGCCGTCTGCGCCGGGGGGTGGGCGCGCACCAGATCGATTTTTCGACCGGCGAAAACACGGGAATTCCACCACGCAGCGAGCGGGACGATCCGGCCGCCGCCAAGGCCGACATTCTTCTCGGTCAGCCTCCGCCGGAGATCCTGTTTGCGAGCCAGCGTGTCCGGTGGGTTGAGATCACAAGCGCCGGCTACACCAACTACGACCGTGACGACCTGCGCCGTGCGTTGCGCGACCGGGGAGCCATGCTGACCAACGCTTCGCGCGTGTTTGACGAGGGCTGCGCACAGCATCTCGCCGCGATGATCCTGTCGCTCGCGCGCGAGTTGCCCCGCTGCCTGGACAACCAGCGCGGTGCGCGGGTCTGGTTGCACGAGGAGCCCCGGATCGGACGCCGGTTTTTGCTCAACGGCCAGACGGCGGTCATTTACGGGTTCGGAGCCATCGCGCGCCGTTTGGTCGAAATTCTCCGTCCATTCGGGATGCGGCTCTGGGGCGTGCGCCGTGCGCCGCGCGGGGACGAAGGTATCCCGATCCTGACCGAATCTGAGGCGGACGACCGTCTCGGCGAGATGGACCACGTGGTCGATATCCTGCCCGCCAATGATTCGACGACCCGTTATTTCAGTGCCGCCCGGTTTGCCCGCTTCAAGTCCGGTGCCCGGTTTTATAACATTGGCCGGGGCACAACGGTCGATCAGGACGCGCTGATCGAGGCGCTGCGTTCATCCTGTGTCGATGCCGCTTACCTGGACGTAACCGATCCCGAACCCTTGAACTTGGATCACCCGCTGTGGAGCACGCCAAACTGTTACGTCACGCCGCACATCGGCGGGACCCACTCCAACGAAGAGGAACGTCTCGTGGAGCATTTCCTCGCCAACCTCCGGGCCTTCGAGGCCGGGCAGTCCTTGGTCGACCGGGTCATTTGATTCCCCGGTCATGGTACAGTTTGACTTTCCGGCTGTGGCCACGGCGCTCTGTCGCCGTGCGTTGCGCGCCTCGCACTCTCCAG
>CAXUHC010000097.1:0-6019 GCA_964250705.1 uncultured Chthoniobacterales bacterium
GGCCCCGGCACAACGCGTCGGCGGCGTCGCGCGCCGCGTCGCCGCCGGGATCGGCGAGGGTGCCGTGGGCGATCCCCCCATTTTCCTCCCACCAGAGAAAGCTGCCCAGGGGCGGACCGGCGTCCGGCGGGTCCACCGCAAACACGCTGGCCAACGCCCCGGCGCGCCGGGCTTGCAAGGCATCAGCGACCCATGCCAGCGGGTCCGCCGCCGCGCCGGGGGCCGGCAGCGGTTCGATGAGCACATGGACGATCCCCTGGCAGCCCAGGCCGGAACCGAACACGATGTCGCCCTCGGCGGTGGTGTCGTAACGCACGAGCGCGGGCTGCCCCGAGGCAATCGCGGCGGCGGCATGTTCGCGGGCGTCATCTTCCAGGCAGCCTCCGCTGATCGACCCGACCGACCGACCGGCGGCGTCCACGAGCATCCGCGCGCCGGGCTTGCGGTAGCTGGACCCGGCGGTCTTGACGACCGTCACCAGCGCGGCGGGGCTGCTTCCCCCCCGGGCACGGGCGGCGACGATCTCTTGCAGTTCCTTGGGGGAAGCCATCGGGGGAAAAGGATGAAGGATGAAGGATGAAGGATGAAGGATGAAATTAGATAAAGGCCCTTTCCTCCGTCTGCCTTCATCCTTCATCCTTTCTGCCTGGCGATCCAGTCGTCCACGCGCCGTTCCAGCACGTCGAGCGGCACGGCCCCGCCGCTCAGGACGACCTCGTGAAAGTCGCGCACGTCGAACTTCGCGCCGAGCTGGTCCTGCGCGCGTCGGCGCAGTTCCTTGATCTTGAGCTGGCCGATCTTGTACGCCAGCGCCTGCCCCGGCCAGGAAATGTAGCGGTCCACCTCGTTGGTGATATCGTTCTCGGTCTTGGGGGCGTTGGCCATGAAGTAGTCGATGGCCCGCTGGCGGTCCCAGTGGTAATAATGAATGTCCGTGTCGACCACCAGCCGCACGGCGCGCCACATGTCGTAGGTCAGTTCGCCGAATTTCTTGTAAGGGTCGTGGTAGGCGCCCATTTCCTCGCCCAGAAATTCCGAATACAGCGCCCAGCCCTCGACGAACGCCGTGTAGTCGCCCGAACCGTGGCGGCGGAATTCGGGCAGTTCGCCCTGTTCCTGGGCCAGCGAGATTTGCAGGTGGTGACCCGGCACCGACTCGTGGAGTTGCAGCGCGGTCATTTCCCATTTCGGGCGCGTCTCGGGCTTGTAGAGATTGACGCAAAACATTCCCGCGCGTCCGGCTTCCAGCGAGCCGGGCCGGTAGAACGCCGTGTAGGTGTCCGGCGCGATGGCGTCGGGGATCGGCTCGACCCCGTAGGGATTGCGCGGGAGCACCTTGAAGAGTTTGGGCAACAGTGCGTCGGTCGTTTTGGCTTGGACTTTGTAGGTGTCGAGCAGGTCTTCGCGGGTCTGGCAGAAAAACTGCGGGTCGGTGCGCAGGAACTGGAAAAACGCGGGCAGATCGCCCTGGAATCCGACCTGTTTTTTGAGCGTCTCCATCTCGCCGTGAATACGGGCGACCTCGTCCAGACCGATCCGGTGGATTTGCTCCGGGGTGAGGTCCGTCGTCGTGTGCTGGCGGGCGTAGAAAGCGTAGGCTTCGCCGCCGTTGGGCATCTGCCACGCGCCGACCTGATCGTAACAGGCGGGCAGGTATTCCTTGGTGAAGAACTTTTGGAAGCTCCGGTAGGCGGGGATGACCGTTTCCTGGATCACGGCGCGGGCCTTGCCGATGATCGCTTCCTTGCCGTGAACAGCCTCGCTGTCGCCATCTTTCGGTTCGGGGTAGGACTTGAACGGTTTATAGAACGGGCTGTCCTCCGGCTTGTCCACGACCTGCTTGGCGATCTGGGCGGGAATGCGAGCCATGACCACCTTGGGCCAGAGGATGTGCTCCTCGATCCCCGCCCGCATGAGCGCGGTGGTTTGCTCGATGAGCGCGGGCAGCTTTTCCAGCCGTGCCAGCCAGTTCTCGTAATCCTTGGGGGTGCTGAAACGCAGGCCGTTGATGATCTCGTCGGCGGCCTGCACACCGCCCTGCTGGTTGAGCGGACAAAGGAAAAAGCGGAAGCGGTAGCCGTCGAGATCGGTTTGCAGGTTACGCGTGTAGAGATCGTAATTGGTCTGGTCGGCGGGCGAGAGGGCGGCGCGGTCGATGGCACGCAGGCGTTCGAGTGCCTGCTGGCTGTGCACGTGCCCGGCCTCGATGGCGGGCAGGGACAGGTCTTCCCAACGGTCGTCGAAACGATGGTCGCCCAGGCTGGACGCCCAGGCCGGGGCATGCTCCATCGTGTGGTTCCACTCGGCGGCGAGGAAGTCGGCGAACGCCCCGGGGGCATCGGCGGCAGGCGCGCGGGTGGTCATGGCAAAGAAAAAGAGCGAGGCGGCGACTAGCAGGCGGGAGGATAGAGCGGCCATGTGGCATGGATTATCGGGTCCGTTGAGGAGACGGTCAAACCGACAGAGGGAATATCCGCAGATTACGCGGATTTTCGCAGATTGAAGAATGAGGAAAGCGGAGGCAAAATCTTTTCTTCCTCTCCTCAATCTGCGAAAATCCGCGTAATCTGCGGACGATGCCTTCTGCCAACGTGACCACCGATTTCCTCATCCGCCCGGCCAGCGAGGCCGACGTGCCGCTGGTCCTCGCGCTCATCCGCGAACTGGCCGAGTTCGAGCGGCTCGCCCACGAGGTCGTCGCCGACGAAGCCGCCCTGCGCGCCGCCCTCTTCGGCCCGCGCCCGGCGGCGGAAGTGCTCCTCGGGTTCGAGCGGGACGGCACGTCCATGGGGTTCGCGCTGTTTTTCGAGAATTTCTCCACGTTCCTCGCCCGGCGCGGCCTCTACCTCGAAGACCTCTACGTCCGCCCGGACAAACGGGGCCGGGGCCTGGGCCGCGCGCTGCTCACGCGGCTCGCCCGGCTCGCCGTCGACCGGGGCTGCGGACGCCTCGAATGGGCGGTGCTCGACTGGAACGAAAACGCCATCGGCTTCTACCAGAAGCTCGGCGCACGCGTCATGGATGACTGGCGGATTTGCCGCGTCACGGGCGACGCCCTGCAAACCCTCGGCCAGGCCGAATAGCGGGAACCGCGTCACCCTCGGGGCGCGATGTTGTTCATAACATGAAGGTCACGTACTACGGTCAATCCTGCCTGACGGTTGAAGTAGCCGGAAAAATCCTCCTTTTCGATCCGTTTATCCGGGCTAATCCGCTCGCCAAGGATGTGGACGTCAAAGCCATCTGGGCCGATTACATCCTCGTCACCCACGGGCACTATGACCACATCGACGACGCCGTCGACATCGCCAGGCGCACTCAGGCCGTCGTGATCGCCAATTTCGAGGTCGGCAGCTGGCTGGGCAAGCAGGGCGTCGCCGGGGACAAGCTGCGTCCGATGAACCACGGCGGCGGGGCCAACTTCCCGTTCGGACGCGTCAAGTACGTCAACGCCGTCCACTCCAGCACGATGCCCGACGGCACGCCTGGAGGCAACCCCGGCGGGTTCGTGATCGAAAGCGCCGACGGCAACTTCTACCACGCGGGCGACACCGCGCTGACCTACGACCTCAAGCTCATCGGCGAGGCGACGCGTCTCAAATGGGCCGCCCTGCCCATCGGCGACAATTTCACGATGGGGATGGACGACGCCGTGCGCGCGGCGGACTTCATCAAGTGCGACCGGATTCTCGGGGTCCACTACGACACGTTTCCGCCCATCAAGATCGACCACGAGCAGGCGCGGCGGGTGTTCACGGCGGCGGAAAAAGACCTCGTGCTGATGGGCATCGGCGAAACGCTCGATCTTTGAAGAAAGGATGAAGGATGAAGGATGAAGTCAGAAACCTGAAACCTGATTCACCGCCTCTTCTTCTTTCCGCTTCCGCTTTCATCCTTCATCCTTCATCCTTTCGCCTTTCCCCATGCTGCGTCAGATTTTCAACTACCTCTGGCGGGCGACGTTCCTGAAATGCCCGGTGTGCGGGACGCGCCCGATGTTCGTGCCGCTCACGCGGGTCCGCAGTTTCAACGATTGGTTCACGCCGCTCGACGGCTGCCCGGTGTGTGGCTACGCCTACGACCGTGAGCCGGGTTACTTCCTCATTTCGCAATGGGGCATCGGTTACGGGGTGTCGGCCCTGGTGGGCATCGCCATCTACGTGTGGTTGCAGATGTTCCACTCCGACTGGTCGTTTACGAAAACGCTGGTGACGGTGGCGATCCCGCTGCCGTTCGTCAATTTTCTCATCGCCCGGCACTGCAAGTCCTACTTTCTGGCGGTCGATCACCTGTGCGACCCGCACATCCCATTGTCCGACGAGGATGACGGCGGCGGAGACGGCGGCGGCAATAAACGCCGGCCCGTCGCGCCGGCCAGCCCCGATCCGGCCGGTCAACCGGGCAGCGGCATCCCCATGGAGCGCGAGGCCGAGGCTCGCAAAGAAGCGGAGCCCACGAAGGCGCGCTGATACCGGAGACTGTCCGCAGATGACGCAGATTTTCGCAGATGAAAGAAGTGGGAAAAAGGCCGGGCAGATTTCCCCCTCCCTTTCTTCCAATCTGCGAAAATCTGCGTCATCTGCGGACAATTTTTCCCTGATCCCATGAACCCCGCGCCCGCCTCCGAAAACATCGGCCTCTACGGCGGCAGCTTCGACCCCGTGCACAACGGACACCTGATCCTCGCGCGGGACGCCGTCGAGCAACTCGGTCTGTCGCGGTTGATCTTCATCCCTGCGGCGATCTCCCCGCACAAACTCGGGCGCGCGCCGGGTGCGCCGGGCGGCTGGCGGCTGCGGATGCTCCAGGCCGCCGTCGCGGGCGAGGAGCGTTTCGCTGTCGACGGGCTGGAACTGGAGCGCGCCGGGCCGTCGTACACGGTCGACACGATCCACGCCTTGCGCGCGCAGGCCCCGCCCGGCGCGACGTTTTTCTACCTCATCGGCGAGGACAACCTGCCGCTTCTGCACACCTGGCACCGCATCGACGAACTGCGCGCGCTCGTGCGCTTCGTCGTGTGCCGCCGCCACGCGCCGAACCTTCCGGCTGGCCAGGCCCCGGCGACGGGCGACGCGTTCCCCGTGGTCACGCGCTGGGTAGACATCTCCTCGACGGAGATCAGAAACCGGGTTGCCAACGGCCGGCAAATCCGGTACCTTGTGCCCGAGGCGGTGGATGCCATCATTACCGCCGAGCAACTCTACCGTCAGACCCTTCAAGGAGATCAAAAGCCATCGACGCCGAAACCCTAGCCCGTAAGTGTGCGTTCTACGCCGCCGAGAAAAAAGCCGAAAACGTGGTCGTGCTCGACCTGCGCGGCATCTCTACGTTCACGGATTATTACGTGATTTGTTCGGGCAACAGCGAGCCGCAAATCAAGGCAATCGCAGGGGAGATTCAGGAGCAGATCCGGGAAAAGCACGACACGCGCCCGGCGGCGGTAGACGGTTTTCCGGTCAGTCAGTGGGTCATTCTCGATTACCTGTCGGTGCTGGTGCACGTCTTCGCGGGCGACAAGCGCGATTACTACGCGCTGGAAGATTTGTGGGGTGACGCGCCGCGTCTCGCGCTCGGCGACCTCGCCACGGCGGCGAGGGCATAAGCGCGGCGCGCCCCGTTCCGCTATGGATTATCTGGTCGAGGTGGATGTCGAGTGTCCGGCCTGCGGCGAGTCGTTTCCCGTCAACGTGGACACCTCGCAGGGCAACTACGAGACGACCGACGACTGCGCGGTGTGCTGCCGCCCGATGACCGTGGAAATCCGCTGCCGTCCGGGGGAGGTGCTTTCGGTGGACACCAATGCGGCCTGAGAGCCGCTGCACGCTTCGGAGTCAGAGCATTGTTGTCAGGCCCTGCGATGATGATGCTCCTCACGTTTCTTGGCTGGCTGTGTACTGGCGCTGCGTTGGTGCTCGTTGTTTGCAGCTTCATGTTGGCATTCCGTCCGCAGTACCCCTCGCTGCTCCGCTTCGGTCCTGTGGCCGTGGTTGGCGCGTATTTGCTGGGCGCAGCGATCCAC
>CAXUHC010000097.1:6032-15230 GCA_964250705.1 uncultured Chthoniobacterales bacterium
TTACGTGGAGGGAGTTGCCTCTATTCTTCTGATCCCCATCGGGTGCTTTGGATTGATCCTCGGCGCGCGGGCATTTTCCCATCGGTCGGCTCTGTGCAACGCCTTCGCTGCCTCTACCTTCGTGTTCTGGCCTCCGGCGTTGTTCGTCTGCGCGCGGTATCTGGTGCTTACTCGCTTCTACCATTAGACAGCCAAGGTCGGCGGGCCTGCTTTGAACTCGATGCTTGCCCTCACCCCGGCCCGCACTTGGGCTTGGGTCCGTTCGACATCATTCCATTACCATGCTCACCCGCCTTTTCAGACTCGCAGCGTTGGCATTGGTGGTGGTTGTGGCTGGCACCGCTGCTTTCGCCTACTATGTTCGCAACCCTCGTATCGCCGCCGCCCCCCTGGCCCCCGATGGCACCGAACTTCTACCATCTAGCCAGTGCGTCCCCGCGTTTCCAGGTTGCATTTGGGAATGCGAGTGGAAAAGCCTGCTGCCCGGGTTCGGTAGTAATCAGAGTTTACGCACACTTGCTCAGAATGGGTCCCTAGCGTAACAGTCTTCCATGTTGACCGCCATCCTCAAAGCGCATTACGACGGCAAGCACATCGTGCTTGATGAGCCGTTCGAGCTGGCGGCAAATACTCCGCTCATGGTCACGGTAGTTGCTGCCGACGCCGAACATACAGGATGGACTACCCTCGGCACCCAAGGTCTTGCTCGCGCCTACGGCAATGACGAACCCGACTACGGCATGGCGGACCTTCAACCGTCATGACTGGAGGCGACGTTGCGCTTACCCCGCTGCCTCAGGCCGACGGGCGCTCCAAACCCCGTCCAGTCGTTTTGTTGCGGCAATTGCCCCCGTTCGGCGACTGGCTCGTTTGCGGTGTCAGCACCCAACTCCACCAGCAGGCCGCCGGATTCGACGAGATCATCGAACCGTCTGATCTCGACTACCGCCGCAACGGTCTCAAGGCGGCCTCGCTGATTCGCCTTGGCTTTCTCGGGGTCCTGCCTGCCGACCGTTTTCTTGGGACCCTCGGCTCCATTTCGTCTGAACGTCACGCCCGATTACTTCAACGGCTGGGGGCTTTTCTACAATCAGGACAAAGCTTCTGAACTTTGATTCTTCCCGCCCCCGCACTCGTTTTTAGCTTGGCATCGCGGCCCGCCCTTGCTTTTCTGTGGTGGGCAGCGTATAAGCGCAACCCGTTCCCTCCCACTTATGTTTGAGCAACACGAAGCCATCGTGCGCCTTCTGCGGGACAACGACCCCGACACCGTCACGTTGCTCAAAAACCAGCTCGTGGACAACGGGCCGGAGATCATTGTCCACCTGCGCGACCTCGCCGCCGTCGACGACGTGACCGTCAGCGCGCACGCGCACGACATCCTCTCTGAGATCGAAAGCCGCCAGGCGCTCGACGAGTTTACCCTCCTTTGCCACCTTTTCCCCGACGACGGCGACATCGAGAGCGCCTGCTGGCTGCTGGCGCGCATCTTCCTGCCGGGCGTCGAGACCGATCTCTACCAGCGCAAGCTCGACCTCTGGGGCCGCCAGCTCCGCCGCCTGACCGAGAGCGCCATTTCGACCCGCGAAAGGGTCTCCATCCTCACGAATTACCTCGCCAACGACCTCGGCTTTCGCGGCAACTCCGATCAGTATTACGACGTGCACAATTCGCTGTTGCCGAGCCTGGTCGATTCCAAGCTGGGCATCCCGATTTCGCTCGCCGTGCTCTACATCGCGGTGGCCGGGCGCGCGGGCATCAAGATCGAGGGCATCAACCTGCCCGGGCATTTCATCGTGCGCCACGGCGAGGTATTCTTCGATCCGTTCCACCGGGGGAAAATCCTGATGCAGTCGGACTGCGAGTCGATCCTGCGCAAGCAGAAGCTGGCCTTCCAGCCCTCCTACCTGGAACCGGCGACCGGGCGCATGATCCTCATCCGCGTGCTGGCGAACCTGCTCTACATCTTTCAGGACAACGGCGAGGAGGAGCAGCGCGAGCGCATCTCCAACTGGCTCAAGGCGCTGGAGCGGAAGTAATCCGCGCGATCTGCGGACAAATTTAATGGAGGCTGCGCTGCGTCGGTGCGACGAATCAGGAGCGTACCCACTCCCGCATGCACGTCGAAGTCCTCAACACCGGCACGGAACTCCTGCTCGGCAACGTCACCAACACCCACCTCGCTTTTCTCGGCCAGGAGCTTTTCCCGCTCGGTCTGCGCGTGGAGCGTCAGGTCTGTGTGCCCGACGGCCCGGCCATCCGCGACGCGCTCTCCGAAGCCTTCGGACGCGCCGACCTCGTGCTCGTCACCGGCGGCCTCGGGCCGACCAGCGACGACCTCACCCGCGACCTCGTCGCCGAGTTGCTCGGGCGGCCGTTGGCCGAAGACCCCGACATCCTGCAACGGCTCAAGGCGTACTTCCGCAAGCTCAACCGCCCGTTCCACGATTCCATCGCCCGGCAGGCCCAGGTGCCCGCGGGCGCGACCGTCATTCCCAACGATCACGGCACCGCGCCCGGCCTCTACCTGCCGCCCGGCGAGGTAGCCGGGCAAGCCCGCCGCTCGCCGCACGTTTTCCTGCTGCCGGGTCCGCCGCGCGAACTGCGTCCGATGTTTTCCGCGCACGTCGCGCCGGCCATCGAGAAACTGCGGCCCGCCGGGGATGGGCCGCGCGCGTTCTGCCGGATTTACCGCTTCGTCGGCATCGGCGAGAGCCAGGTCGAGGCGACCGTCGGGGCGGAACTCGGCCAGCTGACCGGCCTGGAGATCGGCTACTGCGCCCGGCTGGGCGAGGTGGACCTGCGCTGCATCGGCACGCCCGATTTGCTCGAACGCGCCGAGGCCGTCATCCTCCCGGCGCTCCAATCGGACCTGCTCTCGCGCGACGGCAAGAGCCTGGAGGAAGTGCTGGTGCGCCGGTTGCGCGAACGGGGGCAAACGCTCGCCGTGGCCGAGAGTTGCACGGGCGGTCTGCTGGCTCACCGGTTGACCAACGTGCCGGGAGCGAGCTGCGTTTTCATCGCGGGCCTGACGACCTATGCCTACCGCGCCAAGACCGCGCTGCTGAACGTCAGCGCGTCGTTGATCGAGGAAAGCGGGGCCGTCAGCGCGCCGGTGGCCGCCGCGATGGCCGCCGGGGCGCGGGCCGCGACGGGGGCGACCTTTGCGCTGGCGACCACTGGCGAGGCCGGGCCGGAGAGCGGCGAGGGCAAGCCGGTGGGCACGCTCTTTATCGCGCTGGCCGATGATTCCGGCGCGGAGCCGACCGTGGAGGAACACTTCATGCCGACCGACCGCGAGGCGTTCAAGCAACGGGCTTCGCAGGCCGCGCTGGATTTGTTGAGAAGGAAGACCGGCTAGGCCATATCCCTCCGGCTGTAGCTACGGCGCTCCGTCGCCGTGTCCGGTTCGGAAGCCTCAAGCACGGCGGAGGAGCGCTGTGGCCACAGCCAGAGGTCTTTATTCCTGCACCGTCACCACCGTGCCGACCTTCACCCGCTCGTAGATCAGCGGCGCGATGTCCGCCGGCAGCCGCACGCAGCCGTGGCTCGCCGCGTACCCCGGCAAAATGCCGATGTGCATCCCCACGCCCCCGTTCGTCAGCCGCATGAACCACCGCATCGGCGCGCCCTCGAAATGCGTGCCGCTCGGGGCCGTGTCGATCTTTTCGCTTACGCCGCTGCGCACCACCCGGTTGTTCTTGTCCACGAAGTTGCCGTAAATATTGGAGTAATGGTTCGGCTGCTTTTCCAGGATCGCGAACCGCCCCGTCGGCGTCAAATGCCCGACCTTGCCGCTCGAAACCGGCGAGTCGATCACCACGTCGTTGCCGTACAACAGGTACACCCGCTGCCGCGAGAGCGAGACCGTTACCCGCACGTTGGGCTGCGGACCCGGCAACGCCATCAGGCTCTGGGAAACCTTCGGCCCTTCCTGGAGCGGCACCGCCTGCACCACCGGCCGCTGCGGCGCGCGGAACAGGAAAAACCCGCGCGGCTGCGGGGTCGGCGTGGGCACGGCATACGGCACCAGTTGGGCGCGCGCGGCCATCGCGCCGCCGAGCGTCCCCAGCAGCATCACCCCGAGCAGCACGGCGGTCCGGCGCGTCGAAAAAAGAAACGGGCGTCGGGACCGGGCGGAGGCTGTCATGGCTGGAAGGATAGGCTTGTGCTCGACGGAGCAGCAATGATAGATAACCGGGCGGCGATAATCAACCCCCCGTGCTTTCCATGCCTCTGCGCTTTCTCCGTTGGTCAAGCCTCCTGTTGGCCACGCTGGCGCTCCCGGGGGCGCTCCTGCTTCCGTTGAACCCGGCACGGGCCGACATCCAGAACCCCGGCCGTTCCTCGTTTCCGGGGGACCGCAACAACGAGCGGCAGGGCGAGCGGCCGCCCAACGCCGTGCCGCAGGTGGTGGGCGTCGTCGAGGGCGGCGTCGTCACGGTCGTGCTGCGCGCCCGCGGGCACTCCGGCGAGATGGTCGCTTTCATGATCCGCACGCCGCCCGCTCACGGCACGTTCGACGGCGATCCGCGCCAGCTCACGCTCAACACGGCGGCAATCGTCTACACGCCCCGGCCCGGCGACAACGCGGCCGAGGACTCGTTCACCTACGCCGTGCAGACCCGCACCAGCCCCGTGTCCGCCGAGGCGACCGTCACCATTCGCATCCAGGAGCCCGCGCCCGTGCTGGCGGTCAGCCCGGGCGAACTCGATTTCGGCGCGGTCAAGGTCGGCGAAGCCACCCGCGCGGAGGTCACGCTCACCAACCAGGGCGGCGGCGAAACCGCGGGCCGTCTGGACCCGCCCGTGCCCTGGGTGGTCGAAGGCCCGGCGGACTACCGCTTGCCGCGCGGCGCGAGCCAGACGTTCGCGCTCGTCTTCAAGCCGCAGGCCGGGCGGGTGTACACCGACACGATGCATTTCCGCCACGAGGCCGGCGGCGGGGTGCGGCTGGTCGGCACGGGTCTCGGCGGCCCGGCGCCGGGGGGGGCCGAGGCGAAAACCCGGTCGGCGGCGGCCTCGTCTCAGGTTTCCGCTGGGGCCGGAAATCCCGCTGCGGGATCGCCCTTGCCGGTGGCCGACGCCACTCCCCGGCCAGCCGCTTTTGCGGCGGTCGGCACCCCGGCGGCCGCTGGCCCGTCGGCGGTCGGCAGCGGCCCCACCCGCCTGGAGCCGAATTTCCCCGGGGGAGTGCCGACCGCACCGTCCGGCGGCGTCACGATCCCCGCCGAGACCGAAGAGGGCGCGGTGACGGCGGTGGAACTCCGCGAGCGGGGCCGGTCCACGCTCGACCTGCGCTGGCGGGTGCCCGCGCCCGCGCCGACGCGCTACCGGGTCGAGATTCGCTACCTCTCGCTGGATCAGGACGACCGGCTCGTGGTCGATTGGCGGTCTTACGCGCAGGTGGAATTCCAGGGGATGCCCGGCTACGTGAAGGCGCACCTTCACGGTTTGGAGGCGGAGACGCAGGTGTGTCTGCGCGTCGTGTCCGTGGACGCCGCCGGTCGGCTGTCCACGCCGTCGCCGCTGTTGATCACCTACACCCGGCCCGCGGCGACTTGGTGGCGGCCCACTCCCTTGAAAGTGCTGTGGGTGTTGTTGTTCATCTGCGGCGGCATGGTGTTGCGCAACCGCTGGGAAACGCGCCAGGTTTTGCGCGAGATCGACGAGTCCCGCCGCCACCGCATGGCTTGAGAAGCGAGGGATACAAGCGGGGATTTACCGGAAGCTCAATCCACCGGCAGCGGATCATCGTAACTCACCGGCACCACCACCGCCGGACGCGCCCGCCGGACACGCTCGGGCCTCGCGGGGAAAATCGCCGCCATCCGGTCGCCCGACTGCCGCGGATACGGGCGCACCGGCGCGGGCGGCAGTTCGTCGTCTGCGCGCAGCACCAGGCACGCGAATTCGCGCCCGCTCTCCTGGCCTAGCCCCTCGGGCAGCAGCACCGCCACCTCGGCGAAGTGTCCCTGGTGCATCCCCGCCGCGATCAGCGCGGGCTTGCCGACGGCCATCGCGCGGGCGCTGGCGTCGTGGCGGAAAAGCTCCCACGCGTCGGCCCGCGCGAGGTTGCGCAGCAGGGCTTCGCGGGTAAGCCGGGCGCGTTCGCCGCCCAGGCCGTTGCGCCCGAAGGCCCGCGTGATTACGGCTTCGGGTGCCACGTCGCGCCGCCGCGCGACGTGCAGCCAGCCGAGCGCCGGGCCGAGTTGCGCGCGAAACGCCTCGTCGGAGAGCGTTTCCAGGCGTTGGGGATCGGTGAGCGTGCCGAGTGCGGTCGCGGCGGATTCCACCACCGGATCGGCGGCGCGGGCCTGCGGTGTCCACAGGCCGAGCAGCAGGGCGCATCCCAGCGCGCGGAAGATCGTGTAGGCTTTCAAGCGGATGGGAGGATCAGGTTGACGTATCGCCGCACCTCGAACCCCTCTGCTTGCAGCACGATTCCGGCCAACCGGAAACCGTCCTCGAAAGGCGGGAAAAACGTGTCGCCTTCCGGTTCGGCGTCCACGAGCGACAGATACAGTTCGGCGCAACGCGGGAGGGTCTGCGCATAAATCTCCGCGCCGCCCACGACCCACGTTTCGCGCGGCGCGTGGTCCTCGGGCCGGAACGCGGCGAGATCGTGGACGGTGTCCACGTCCAGGCTGTCGGTGACGATTTGCCCGCGCGTGACGACCAACGTCCGCCGACCCGGCAGGGCGCGTCCGATGGAATCGAAGGTCTTGCGCCCCATGAGCAGCGCGCCGCCCATCGTCGCCCGTTTGAACCAACGGAAGTCCTCCGGCAGATGCCAGGGCATTTTCCCCTGGAACCCGATGACCCGGTTACGCGCCATGGCGACGATGGCTTTCATGAGAATGCAGGTTGGCTCGCAGGAGGCTGGCGCAGGCGGTGGCGAAGTTTCTTCGGTAAAGTGGCGGCTATTTGAAACGTGATAAGCTCAGGGGAACGCGGTGTCGAGCGATCTCGCGACCCGTTCACACCGCGATCGGCGCTTTGATCCCCGGATGCGGCTCGTAGCCGACCACCTCGAAATCCTCGAACCGGAACGCGTCGATGTCCCGCACCGCCGGGTTGATCCACAGCGTCGGCAGCGGGCGCGGCTCGCGGCTGAGCTGGAGGCGCGCCTGCTCGACGTGGTTGTCGTACAGATGCAGGTCGCCGAACGTGTGCACGAACTCCCCCGGCTTCAGCCCGCACACCTGCGCGACCATGCACGTCAGCAGCGCGTACGACGCGATGTTGAACGGCACGCCCAGGAAAAGATCCGCGCTGCGCTGGTAGAGCTGGCAGCTCAACTCGCCGTTGTCTCCGACGAAAAACTGGAACAGCGCGTGGCACGGCGTCAGCGCCATCTGGCCGAGTTCGCCCGCGTTCCACGCGCTGACGATCAGGCGGCGGCTGTGCGGGGTGCGCCGGATGTCCGTGATGACCTTGGCGATCTGGTCCACGCCGCGCCCATCCGGGGCCTGCCAGTCGCGCCACTGCTTGCCGTACACGGGGCCGAGGTCGCCGTTGGCGTCGGCCCACTCGTCCCAGATGGTGACGCCGTGTGCGCGCAGGTAGGCGGTGTTCGTCTCGCCGCGCAGGAACCAGAGCAACTCGTAGACGACCGACCTGAAGTGGACCCGCTTGGTGGTCAGCAGCGGAAACGTGGCGCGCAGATCAAAACGGGCCTGCGCGCCGAAAACCGCGCGGGTGCCGACGCCGGTGCGGTCGGCGCGGGGCGTGCCGTGGTCGAGCACGCACTGGAGCAGGTCGAGGTAGGAGCGCATCGGAAACAGAGGGGTTATCCGCAGATTACGCAGATTTTCGCAGATTAGGAGGAAAGGAGAGAGAAAAATTCCGATCCCTGTTCTACAATCTGCGAAAATCTGCGTAATCTGTGGATAACCCCTCTGTTTATGCCCAAGCAACGCTCTCTTTTCCTCGCCGTCCTCCTGCTGCTCCTGCCCGCCATGAGCCTCTCCGCCGCGCCCGCTGACGTGCCCATCGAAACCAAAACCGTCATTTACCAGATCGGCGGCGACACCTTCGAGGGATGCGTTTCCCGGCCCGCCAAAATCGAAGGCAAAGTCCCCGGCATCCTCGTCGCCCACGACTGGACCGGCTACGGACCGTTCCCCAAAGCCCGCGCCGAACAACTCGCCAAACTCGGCTACGTTGCCTTGGCGCTCGACATGTACGGCCAAGGCGTCCACGCCAAAAGCTCCGAAGAAGCGGGCAAGCTCGCCGGGAAATTCTATCAGGATGCCTCGCTGTTCCGCGTTCGCTCGCAGGCGGCGCTCGCCGAACTCCTCAAACAACCCGGGGTGGACCCTGAGCGCGTCGGGGCCATCGGCTTCTGTTTCGGCGGCGCGACGGTGCTCGAACTCGCCCGTTCCGGCGCGAACGTACGCGGCGTCGTGACTTTCCACGGCTCGCTCAAAACCGGCAGGCCTGCCGACGCCGGGACGATCAAAGCCAAGGAAATCCTCGTTCTGCACGGCTCGCGCGACCCTCTGGTGCCGCCCGCCGACGTGGCCGGGTTCATGACCGAAATGAACACCGCCAAGGTTCCCTTCCGCCTGGTGGCTTACGCCGACGCCGTGCATGCCTTCACCAATCCCGAAGCGGGCAACGATCCCGGCAGGCCCACCGCCTACGACGCCGGAGCCGCCACCGCGGCCTACGGCGAAATGGACGCTTTTTTCGCGCGCCTGTTCACGCCGGCCGCCACCCGCTGAAGCCGGCGAACCAGGCTCCCGAAACCCGTCCGGGCCGGAGCCAAGGTAAAAAAATGCGAGAATTCGGCTGACGCCGCGCAAGGAACGTTGACATTTTTTGGCTCGGCTCGTAATTCTGAGAGCCTCTTAAGCAGTCATCCCCCAGTTTTACCCCTATTATTTGTCTCCATGAGCGAGAGCGAACCCAAAAAGGAAACCGTCCGGATCACCCTCCCGCCTCGTCCTACCGTTGGAGAAAGCGGCGGTCCTGCCCCGGTCAAAAAGGAGACGGTCCGCATCAATCTGCCCTCGCGTCCGACGCTCGGCGCCGCGCCGGCGGCGGAAGGCGTCAAGAAAGAGTCCGGGAAGCTTTCCAACCTGACGCGTCCGCCGGTGTTGACGCCCCGCCCCGTCGCTCCTCCGGCCCCGGCGGCTGGTCCCGGCGGTGCCACGCCGCCTTCCGCGCCCGCCGCCCCGCGTCCGCCCGCGC
>CAXUHC010000098.1:0-2365 GCA_964250705.1 uncultured Chthoniobacterales bacterium
TGTCCGACCAAGCGGCTGCCGTGGCCGGTTGCTGCGCAAATTACTGTATGCCAATGAAGCCAGACCCATCTTTGCCGGAAGCGGATAGCGAGCCGCAACGCTCAGATATGGAGGCGTCCCGCGACGAATCGGCGTCAGCGCGCAAAAGCGTGGGATCAGCCAATGTACCTCGTGCAACCTACCTCGGCATCCTTCTCCTAGGTTTGTTTTTAACGTCGGCCTTCGGTTTGAAGTTCAAATTGCGGGACTTTCCGGCACCGGCGAAAAAGATCGACCTGCGCCCGGAAAAAGATCGTGCAGTCAACCAGAACGATCCATCAGAACGCTACCTTCTCTTGGTCGTTGCGTGGGGCACTCAGCGGTTGGGACACATTTCCGTTTCTTGGTTGGAACTTGTGCCGGGCGAACCGGCACCGCGTTCTTCGGCGTTCGGCTTCTACGCCGACGAATTCAATCTCGGTCGAGGAGTTTGGCACGGTGTCAGCGGCAAACTTTGGAACGAGTCGGACCTTTCGGCGGTTGTTTCCGGCGCTCGGTCGAGCGAGCCGCCGAGTGTTTCTCGCTACGCCTTGGTGCTCGTACTCAGCGAGGAACAATTTCGGCGAACCGCTGAACTGCGGGAGAAATGGAGTTCGCCTCAGGAGTACGTCCTCATAGAGCACGACTGTGTCAGCTTTCTGGAGGACATCGCGCGCAAGCTCGAACTGAAAACCCCCAAGCGATGGCTGGCACCCAGCCCGCAGTTGTACGTCACCACCCTTTTGGAAATCAATCCATGAAGCAGGCTCCCCGTTCTCGTGTTGATCCCCCTGCGGCGGCGAAGACGACTGATTTTTGGGAGGGTATCGCCACCAGTTGTTTGTTGGCGGCGGTGTTTGCCTTCATCTTGATCCGCGAAGACGTGACGCTGGAGATGCAAGAATGGCTCTGGCTGACATTCGTCGTCCTTGCCGGCTTGTCGCTACATTTGCCTGCGCCGCTAACACTCCGCCGCTTGTTTCTGATGGCGGCCCCTTGCAGCGTCGTCCTGTTTATCCTCCTGGCTTTCCAAGGCATGCTCCAGGTGATCTGGGGGGCGTTGTATCTGCGCCTCTTAAGTTGGCCGCCGGTCCCCTCGTCTGCGATGGTCAGCTATGTGAACGCGGGGCTGTGGTATTTGTGCTTGTTAGCAGGCACAATTCCCGCCGTGATCATCGCCACCTTTGCCCGCAATCAGGTAGTTGTCCTGCTAAAAGCCTTTTGGGGAATCGATCCCAAAAGGGTGCAGAAACTGGAAAAGGTTCTTAACTCGGTGATCCGAATCATCGTGGTGGCGCTCGGAGTGATCGCGGTCCGTGCAAAGTAAATCTAGCACGAATCACGACGATCTTTCCAAACCCAATCCATCCGTCGTTGCCTGCACGCAAAGGTTGCCTGAACCGTTGCCGCCAGCCAGCACGTCGGCGGTAACCGCGTTGCCAACGAGCCTTTCCACTGTGTCGCGCAAAGGCCGCGCGCCCAGGCGTGGGTGATAACCGACCCGCACGAGGAGGTTGAGCACATTCTCTCCGGCACCAATCTCATGTCCTCGTGAGCTATAAAACGCGATTTCCTCTGCCAAGCGTAGCCGGGCGATGTCCACCTGCACGTCATAGGTCAAACGGTTGAACACCAGCTTTTCCGTCAGGCGGGCGTAGAGTTCCGGGCGCAGCGACTGCTGGGCGCGGGTGAGCACGTGCCGCTCCATCGTCGCGTAGGCAGAGTGGTGTAGGCCCATCACCTCGGCGGACCCCAGGTTGCTTGTCATGACGAGATAGCAGCGGCTCAGGTCAAGCGTGCTACCGTCCGCCAGGGTGACCCGCGCGGCATCGAGCATCTGCAAAAACAGATCGAGCACGCGCGGATGCGCCTTCTCGATTTCGTCGAAGAGCAGGGTGGCCGTGGCGCAGTGGTCGAGCGCCGCGCCGAATAGCCCGCGCTCGCCCAAGTGCTCGCCGAGTAGCAGGCCCACAGCGTTCTGGTTCTGGTACTCGCTCATATCGAAGCGATGCACGCTATCGCGGCCCAGCAGGTAGTCACTGAAGCAGAGCGTCAACTCCGTTTTGCCGACGCCCGTGGGTCCCAGGAATAGAAAACTCGCCTTTGGCCGACCCGGTTTGGTCAGTCCGAGTTCCGCGCGCTGGAGCACGGCGGCCACGCGGCTAATAACCTCGGATTGCCCGCGGATACGGGAAGAAAGGTGTTCCGGGAGGCGGGCGAGACGTTCTCGGGTGGGAATGGCGGCGGTCATGGTCGGGTGCAGAAAATGAATTGGTGTATGGCCGGATGAATTTTTTGGCGTGTGACCCCAAGTGTTCGCAAAAGTGGCGGGCATGCAAAGCACCTT
>CAXUHC010000098.1:2375-15111 GCA_964250705.1 uncultured Chthoniobacterales bacterium
ACATCAAAACTGCTGCCCTCAACTTCTTCACCGCTGCCTCCGCGCCCAAGCTCGGCGCGGGGTTGCTCAACCTCGGGTTCCTGCTCGCGCAGGCCGGCGGCACCGACTTCGACTCGGGCGCCTCCAGCGCGCTGAGCACGGTCATGAAAATCGGCTTTCTGCTCGGGGTCGTCGTCATCGCCGGCGGCGGCATGGCGATCCGGGGCGGCCGCGCCGAGGAAGGCAAGATGGCCATCGTCGGCGGCCTCATCATCGCGGGCGCACCGGCGATCCTCAAAGCCCTCTTCACCGCGTTCGGCCTCAGCGGCTCGTCTGTTTCGGTCGGGCAGTAATCGCCGACGGAAGCCAATACTATCACATAATCATACAATCGTGTTAACTCAGAACCTTCGAGTGAGCGGAGAGGTCAACAACGGATGAACGAAAACGGCGGCGGTCTACGGTTCGCGGAGACGAACAGCGGCGAGGATTCCGAAGGCTCGATCTGGGGCATGGAAGGCTCGTCCTTCTTTGCTCTGATCGTCGGGGCCGCCCTTTCGGTCGGGATCATGCTCATGCTTTTCACCTCCCTGGAGGCGTCGTTTACCACCTCGACCACCGTGGCCGCCGTGCCTCTCGGTCTGACGCTCGTCTACGTCTTCGGCTTCAAGAATGGCCGCCCGCCCGGTTACGCGCTGGACATGCTCGAACTCGTCATCGTTGGCCGCCACTGGGCACCGGACGCGCGTCGGCAACCCGTGCATTTCAGCAAGGAGAAATAGACCATGCTCGAACAAGCTCCCAACGGGTTCTTCGCCCGTGATCTGATGATTTTCGGGTCGCTCGACAAGGGCGGCATCGTGGCCAAAGGCTTCACCTTCGAGGTGCCCGACTTCCAGAACGCGGACGACGCCGAACTCAATCGCTTCCATGACCAGATCAGTCTGACCCTGGCGACGCTCGGACCCAGCCAGCGTCTCCAGGTGCAATGGTACTGCGACAGCGATTACCGCGAGGAACTGCTGCGCTACCGGGAGGAAACGGCGCGCAGCGCCAATCCTTGGACGCGCCGTTGCCGCAACGAGCGGTTCCTGCGCTACTGGAATGCCATGAAGGAGCGCAAGCTGCGGCGCGAGAAGCCGCCGCATCGAGGCCGCGCCGGGCATCAAATTGACCGGCTCGGCGTTGCAGAACTACTACGACAAGCTGCTCGACGAACTCAGCAGCGAGTTCACCCAGTTCCACGAACTGCTTTCCTCAATCTTCACGGGTCAAGGTGCGCGCGTGCTGCCGATGGGTGACGCCGAGCACTTTCGCAATTTCCATCGGTTCCTCAATCCGGCGGTCACGGCGCGGTTCGACTACGATCCGCTAGCCACGTTTCGACCCGAGAAATCCATCCAGGAAAACTGCTGGCTCTCCGAGTGCGTGGGCCTGCCGGACTCCGGCTTTTTCATGGATGGCCACTACCATTCCATTCTGACCTTGCGCCAATGGCCCAAGGGGACGTTCCCGGGCCTGGTCCGCCGCCTGACGGCGCAGCGCATCCTCGACTATTCGATCACAGTCAACGTGACACCGCTGCCGGTGCGCGCGGAAATCATCAAAGAGGAAAAAGCGCACGACCGCGTCGCGGGTGATTACGCCGCCGAAAAGCGGGTGTCCTTCCTCTCCGTCCTGGCAAAGAAGGAACGCAAGATCAAGGCACTCATGGATGGCGTGACGCTGCCCTTCAATGCGCTCTTCGTCGTGCGCATCTGGGATCGAACGCGCGAGGGCCTTGCTGCCAGCACCGCGGCGATCAAGAGCGCCATCAACTCGATGAACGGCGCGCAGTATTTCGAGGCCAACGTCGCCACGACGACCAAGAAGCTCTTTTACATGACCTGGCCCGGCTGGGCGTGGGGCCGCTACACGGCGCATGGCCTTTACGCCGAGAGCCATTACCTGCCGGATTTGCTGCCTTTTTCCAGCACGTTCACCGGGCACCTCGCCACGGCGGAGGCGATTTACGACGGGGACGAACAAAACATCATCGGGCTTAAAACCTTTGCCGGGGAGGTGGGCAACATGAGTCCGCAGCACGCGGTGCTGCTCGGTATGTCTGGCGCGGGCAAATCGGTCAACATGTGTGACCTGCTCACCCAGACCGAGCCGTACTACCACTACACGGTGCTCATCGAGGAGGGACTTTCCTACGGCATCTACACACAGACCGTAGATGCGGATGCGCAGCCGATCATCCTCCAGCCGGACGGCACGCTGACGCTCAACTATCTCGATACTCAGGGGTTGCCGCTCTCCTCGTTGCAACTGGCCACCTGCACGGCGCTCGTTTGCCGAATGATCGGCGACGCAGCCGACGCGGACCGTCAGGCGCTGCGCCAGGCGCAGGTCGGCAAATACCTCCAGCAACTCTACGAGGACGCTTTTCAGGATTGGAGCAACGCGCACCCGCTCCAGCTTGAGGGCGTCGCCAGGGAGGCACTCGCCGTCAGCCGTTACCGCAAGGAGCGGATGCAGCCCGGAGCGACGCTGCTCGACGCTTACGCCGAACTGCGCGACCAGCGCACCGATGCAGCTCGCGCGGATGAAGCGGAATCGTTCGTTCGCTCTTTCGATGATGGCGAAGTCGTCCGCTTCCTCAAAGAGCCGTCCACACAGAAGGAAGTCATGCGTCTGGCGTTCTCGCGTTTTTCGCCCGACCAGTACCCGACCCACTCCATGTTGCAGGAAAGCCTGCAACTGGGCAGCTACTCGGAGACCAACCGGGAGGCGGTCAGCCAAATGGCGGACATGCTCCTGCCTTGGTGTCGGCACGGCGCTTACGGTGCCCTTTTTGATGGGGTGTCCAACGTGTCGCTGACCGGGCGCATCGCACACTTTGAACTTGGCTACATCCCGGACGCCGCGCGGGATCTCAAAACCGCCGCAGGTTTCCTGATCGCCAACTATACCCGCCAGCACATCGTGACGCTGCCGCGCGCGCTGCGCAAACGCATCGTCTACGAGGAGGTTGCCCGGTTCATGGACATCCCCGGCGGCCAGGAAATCGTCAGCGAGAGCTACGCGCAGTTGCGCAAGTTCAACGTCTGGAACGTGTCGATCGTGCAGCAGTATGCCCGGTTCAAAAACTCGGGCATCCGGCCGGTGGTCTTCGGCAATTCCAAGCAGTTTTTGCTCATGAAGCAGAACGACCGCGCGGACCTGGACGACATCGGCCGCGACATCGCCCTGCCCGAGATCGTGCGCAAACGCATCATGGGCTATCCCCTGCCCGAGCAGCAGCCCGCCAGCGCCCAGAAGTACGCCGCGTTCACCACCCTGCACCTGGACGCCACCCGGCCCGTGTGCGGCACGGTCAACAACGTGGTTTCCAAGGAAATGCTCTACTGCTCCAGCAGCAGCGGCGAGCACTTCGACGCCCGCGCGAAAGCTCTGCGCGCCTACGGTGACCCGGTGGAGGGCATCGTCACGGAAGCCGCGCGCTGACCTCTCCCCTCCCCTTTGCCAAAACCTCAAAGAAATCCATGCAGATGCAATTCAAAACGATTGCTGTCAGGTGCGCCGCGTTCCTGGCTGCCATTCCGCTCGTCGGGTGTTCGGCGACTCAACTTCGCACTGGTGGCGACGTGCTCGGAGCCGCAGGCGGCGGCGCCATCGCCAGTAAACTCAGCCACGGCAACCCGCTCATCACCGCTGCCGGAGCCGGTGGCGGCGCGCTTCTGGCGGACGTGGCGGGCAGCCAGATCCAGAAGGGGCAGGACTCTGCGGAAAAGACAGGCTACCAGCGCGGCCAATCGGATGCGACCAAGCAGCTCTACTGGGCGCAGCAGGCCCTACAGAAACGTCAGGACGGCGACGAGCCGGGCCAGGTTTCTCTTTACGACATTCCCCTGCCTGAAACCACCGAGCAAGGTGCCATCCTCGCGCCCCGAACCAGAACCCTCCGCATCGAAGAATAGCCCTCTCCCTACCCCATGAAAACCATTCGTCTCTTCATTCTCCCCATGGCAGCCGTCGCCCTGTTGGCTTCGGCTCCCCTCTCCCGCGCCCAGTACGTCGTTTACGACCCGAAGTCGGACATCGCCCGAACGCTCGATCACGTCGAGGATCTGGCCAAGTACGTGGACATGGTCAACAACCAGGTCCAGCAGATCGAGAAAGCCACGCAGACGCTCAATCAGATCACGACCTACGTGAAGATCGTGGGTGATCCCTCCCAGATCGTGAACGTCACGGGCGTGAGTTCCGCCGTGTCCGAACTCAAAAGTACCGGCGTGGGTCAGACGGTCGACGCCCTGGGTCGCCTGGCGAGCGGCGCGTCCGCTTTGCAGGACAACGGACACGGTCTGTACCTGAGTATTTCCACGACGACCCCTGCGGGCACGACCATCGCGCACAACGACGACCTCTACCGCCGGTACGACGCGGTCGGCCGCACCGTGTCCAACTTTCAGGCGGTCCAGGACAACACGCTGGCGCGCATCCAGGCCCTGCGCACGGCGATGAAGCAAACGCTCAATCAGCTCGATGCTGCCACCACGCAGACCGAGATCGACAAACTCCACGGCGTCCTCGTGGCGCAGGCCAGCGCTTTGAACGACCTGCACGCCGAACAAGCCGCTGCGGCGCAGCAAGCCACGGTGCAACAACTCCAGAACGACAACAACGCCCAGTTGAAGCGGCAGGCGAATGCCGACGCGTTCGCCACGTCCTTCAACGACGCCTCCACCAAATTCAACGGCGGCAATTAATCGTAAACGAATCGGTGTATGAAACGCTCAAAGAATTTCCTGATCCTCGTCGTGGCGCTTAGCCTGGTCGCCGTCGCGCTCACCGTGGCGCACCGCGCGACGCGCCAGCCCCACCCGCCAACCCAAACGGCTCCTTCCGTGGCGGCGGGTCGTCCGTTGTCTTCACCGGCGGTTTTCACGCTCGATACGCCACCGGTGGGCACCCCCTCCGCGGCGGCGCAGAAACGAGCGAAGGATTTCAACGACGCGACGAGCCGCTTCAACGCTCCAGACGGTCAGTAAAAGCCAGCTTCTCCTCCCTTCTCTTAGCCTCCTATGATCCTCGCCACTTTCCCAACCTACACCCAGGTGTTGCCGGGTTTCGAGCAAGCCATCAGCGGTCTGCGCGATCACCTGCTACCGGTGATGAGTGTGCTCATGATCGCCAGCCTCATCGGAGTGGCACGCGATGGCTATCGCGCGATCCTCTTCCACCTGATTTTGCTGACGATCCTGGTGGGACTAGCCGCCAACTGGCAACCGTGGTTCCAACAGGCTTCGACGGCAGTGAGCACGACGTTCACGGGCGACCAGTACGATCTCGGCAAACAGACCGAGCGATACTTGATCCGGCTCCAGGTCAAAGCAGAGCAGAAAGATTCCGATGAGGGTTACGTGGAAGCGTTCTTCCGCGCCATCATGGCCGGAGCGCTTCTACTTTTGGGCTACATCACCAAGGGCATCGTGTTGTTGTTTCTGGTCCTCCAGAAAATCCTCTTGACCTTTGCTTACGCGCTTTCCCCGGTATTTGTCGGCTTCTTCGCTTTGCGATCCACCCGGGGAATCGCCGTCAATTACCTGATGACCACGGTGGGTCTCGTGAGCTGGCCCTTGGGTTTCGCTTTGAGCGCCTGCGGCACGTACGGGTTGGTGCAGTTCTTCGGCAACGCCGGTTTCTTCTCGGTCGCCGGGAATTTGTTGATGCTCAACGAGGCGTTCTTCGCGCTGCTCATCATCGCCGTCTGGCTCCTGGTTTCGACGGTCATCTCTCCAGTCATCATTTCCAAGGTGATGGCGACCGGCGCGCAGGCTGGTTCCGCGCTGCTCTCGGGTGTAGCGAACACGTTGGCCGCCGCAACGGGCGCGGCGGTCACAACCGGCGCGTCCCTGGCGGGAGGTGCCGCGATGGCGGGCGCAGGAGGAGCGGGGGCAGGCGGCGCGGGTGGCAGCGCACCGGTGGCCAGCGGCGGCACCACGGCGGGAGCATCGTCATCAGGCGGTGGGTCGGCTGGCATCGGCGCGGCCCTACGCGCGGCCACTGGAGCGATGCTCGGCGGGGGAGCCAGTTTGGTGGACGCCGCGATGAGCGGCGGCAACGGCCACAGGGCCATGAGCGGCGCGGTCGCATCAATCGTGCGAGGCAGCAGATCCAGTGGGTCGTCCGGATCATCGTCGGGCAAAGGCGGCTCACGGTCGCAGACCACCCAGAACGGCAAAAATCCTCAAACGACCTCCGGCAACCAAACACCGACTTCCCCCGCTCCAGCGGGCGGTGGAAGCTCCGGCACCCCGCCACCTCTGCCGGGCGCTGCGGGCGGCGGTCCCGCTGGCCCCGTTAGTCATCCTTCCACCCCGGCCCCCATGTCCACGAACACGGCGGCGAGTGGTGGCGCACCGAGTCCCGCCGCTGGCGGCACTCCGGTCGTCATGCCGCCCCAGACGCCGAACCGTTCCGGTAACACCCCGAGTAATTCGGCTTCGGCGGCTCCGTCAGCGGCGGGGTCCACACCCGCATCCACAGGCAGCGGTGGGGCTGGCGGCGTGTCCGGTAATTCCCGCGCGTCCACGTCAGGTGCAAGCACCATGAGCGGCGGTGGCAGGAAGACTGCGGTGGTTCTCCGACCGGCGCGGACACATCTCTCGACCAAGAAGTTGCCCGGATCATCGACATCGCCACCGGCAAACCCGTCGCTGGCGACTCCCTGCCCAAACCGGGCAACTAATCCGTTTCATCGACCTGTTTTTGATCCTGTCTCATGGACACAGCTCCCGCCGAAACTCTTTACCAACACGACATCGCCGACACGCTGCCGGCCGCGCCCGAACCCGCGTTCCGGCGTGGTTCGCTCAACCCCACGAAAATCTTCGTGGACAAGGATCGCACGGCGCTCCTGTGGTTTTTCGTGGCCATGGCCGGCGTCGGAGTGGCCGTAGCCGAGCCGTTCTTCCTCGTGCCCGTGCTCAAGGCCCGTGAGCGCGTCGTGGTCGTCGATCCGAGCAACACCTACTTCGTCTCCCCCACCCTGGAGTTCGAGGAAGCCTCGGCGCTGCACACGGCGCAGGCACGGTTGGCGACCACGGCGTTTCTGGAACGCAATCCCGAGAGCTTCGATCACAAAGAACTTCTTCAGCGCATGTTCGGCAAATCCGCGTTGCAGGGCGCGTACCAGCAGCAGGCCAAGGCGGTCGAGGAAACCCGCGCCAAGCAGATCCACCAGAAGCCCGAAATCGGCGAGGTGACGATCCTCGAAACCCGCAGCGACTTCGTGCTCTGCCGGGTGCGCGGTCAACTCATCCGCGCCGGCATTTTCAATGACCGACCCTTCACGGAGGCAGTCCCCTTCACGCTTTCCTTCAAGATGTTGCGCAACCCCGACATGCTCTCCAACGCCCGCTTTCCCACGGTGGTCAATTCCTTCCGCTACGACGAGAAATGAGACGAGTTTTCCCCCCTTCTTTTTACCGTGGCAACGACGCTCGCCGCCAGCGTTGCCCACGCCGCGCCGGACAATCCCTCCGTGCGAAATTATCCGCTGGACGAGTATTCGGTGCAGACGATTCCCGTCTCCCGCGACACGGTGACGACCGTCAGTTTCCCTGGACCCATCACGGCGATCCAGGGCAGCCGGTTCACGACCGGCGGCGGGCGGTTGGACTACTTCCAAGTCGATTACAACAAGGGTAGTTATTTTCTTTCGTTGCGAGCGTTGCAGCACGGCGTGCGGGCGAACCTCAACGTCGTCTGGAACCACAAGACCTACGTGCTCGATGTCGTGGACAGCACGGAACCGGTGCTTTCGGCGATCTTCGTGTACGGCGGGGTCAACAAGCATCCGGCCCCTCCGGCGGCCGTGACGCCCAACCGGCTTCTGGGCATGATGGACAAGGCCAAGTCCTATCCGCTCCTGGCCGCCAACTATCCGCAGTCGATTGCCGACGTGGAAGTCGCCAAACCGGGCACGCCGACGGATTACCCGCAATTCGTCGTCACGGTGGACGAGGTGTACCGCTTTCCGCAGGCAGACACGCTCGTCTTCAAGCTGACCTTCAAGAACAAAACGGCGGAAACCGTGTCCTACGCGCCGAACCTGCTCGGCATCCGCGCGGGCGACCTGGTCTTTACCAACGCGATCAGCGACGCCAGCGGCACGATCCCGCCCAACGGCAGCGAACCCGCCTACATCGCGATCACGGGCACGCCGACCGGCGGACGCAACGACCTGAGCATCAAGAACCCGTTCTACGTCGTCGTTTCCGCAGGCAGTCCGGCACCTGCCGTATCAACGGCACTTTTCCCCGCGAAGGGCGATGGGAAGACCGTGGTGCTACCGTCCGCGACTCCTCACCGATAGCCGAATAACCCACTACTTTTCCTTGAGGGGATGAACCCGCGAAAGATTCTCGTTTTCTTCAAAACGCCCACCGGCAAGCTGCTGGGTTTTCTGGTGTTGGTCGGCTTGGGACTGGCATTTGCCGGCACGGGCTTGAAGTCCTGCCGCCGCGACGCGGGCGACCTGACGACCCGGATCGCTAAAGTCACCGGCGTTTCCGGTCCGATCAAAACCACGGAGCCGGTCATTCCTTTCGATCCGAAGCCGACGCCGACGCCTGCTCCGAAAGATACCCCTCAGCCCGTGGTTGCAGAGGCGGCCCCGACGCCTGGAGCCAGTCCGCAGAAGGTGCAGATTCCCCCCTTGTCGCTCTACTACAATCCGCCGACGGAAGGCAGCGAGGAAACCACGGTTGTCTCGGACAATTACGCTCCTTTTGGCCGGTTGTTGCAATGCAAGCTGGTCGTGACGGTGGACAGCAGTTCCATCCGCACGCCGATCATTGGACTCGTGACCGAAGACCTCTGGCACGACGGACGGCTCATCGTGCCCGCCGGCACGGAGATTCATGGCCAGGCGCGGCTCGACCGGATGCGCGAGCGCATCGCCTCGGACGGCGAATGGACGCTCGTATGGTTGAGCGGCCTCGAATTGCCCATCTCGGGACTGGCGCTCGACCTGGAGAAGAAGCCGGACGGCACGTTCGAGATCACCGACGGCAGCGCAGGCCTCAAAGGCGACATCATGCGCGCCGACAACACGGCTAAAACGGCGTAGGAGCAACAAGCCTATTTTCGTCTGCTTTCCAAATCAAATTTCAGTAGAATACGCTTATAGATCGAGTCGAACGCCATGCCACTAACTTTTTTGTACATTGCTTGCTGAATGTCTGAATCATCCTTTCCAGAAACGACGTCCAGTAAACTGTCTGCGATTACTGCAAACGCATTGACGTAAGCAGCGGTGTACTGGCCAGGATGGTTTTCCAAAATGTCGCGGCACTTGCCCAGGAAGCTGCGCATTCTGAGGGTTTCGGAATCTGCATCCGGTGCTCTTACAGAAAGATCGCTTCTTACGCAAGCAGCAGCCGCAGCGACTGAAAGAAAAGATCGATATTTTGGCTTGTCATCAAGAAAGAATCTTTTGAAAAGGTGGGTGTACTCTTCATGCGAGAAAAGTTGTTGGCAGTCTGCGAGTGCATCCTTACTGTGTTTTAGCATGAGAAGAAGCACGAAGAAAATTTGTTCTTCATTCTCGTCCTTCCCGTAGAGTTGAGCTAATACATCAGATCGAAGCTCTGTGTAGTTGCCTTCGAATATGTTGTTCGGCTTGCGGCTGAACAGTCCAAGGTATAACAATCTCAATTCATCGTAGTCTATCTTGCTTTGATAGATTGTGTCGAGAACGGCGGACGCAGTCGATTCGCTGTCTGGGCCTACCGCATACCCTAATCGTGCTGCCGCGCGTCGAGCGAGTTGTGGACGAAGAAAGCGAGCCAAGTCGAGGTCCACTCTTGCTACTTGGTTTTGATAGTTTGTAGCTTTGGCGATATCCCAAGCATCTTCGGCAACGACGACTTTGATAGGTACCAAACATTCCTCCGACACAGGGCGGCATCCTACAAGGCACATGGTAGTCTGGCACCCATTGACAATCGCTGCCAATGTCAGACGCAATGAACCGTCCGGGTTTTCGGTTGCGGACGTTGCGCGAAAAGTTATCCCATTGTTACGTGTCAACATTCTCCCCGGTTCTTCGCGGATCGTGTGTATGATTTCTTGGTTGACAGTCTCACGACTTGTATTGATACGCCCGCTTGAGAGACCGAGGAAGTCGCGAATATTCTCGAAGAAAAGTGCATCGCCATGTTTTTCATACAGGTCAGTCAAATCTCTCCCGCGAATTCCTCCTATGTAAACATCTTCCGTATGGAACCATTTATTAACCGATTTTACAACAACATCGACCGGGGTGAGATGGGCCTTACGATAAAGATGTTGCAGGATGATAAGGATTCTTGGGCCGTCCAGAATTAGAAGTCGTCTTTCTGCACACAGCAACTCGTAATAAGCTTTAGAAGCGAGGGTAGATTGTCTGTACTTCTCGATGACTCCTTCAAGTTTCGATGAGGTAACTACAGCAAATACGGGGATCGGGGGAGCGGCCTCCGCTTCCTTTGGGTCCGGGAAGAGGTCTGGCGCTGGTTTCGATTTTTGCTGCGACGCTTCAAAATCTTTGAACTTGCTGATGATGCTATCAAAAGCGGGTTTATCTTTAATTTTGTATTTTGATTGAACGCAGAGAATCTGGCCGTCTACAGCTTCGCTCGTGAGCAAATCAACACCTTTATCGTGGCTCTTTTTGGTATTTGGGACAGGAGCTGGAAAACGGGAGAATTCGTCAGACAACGGAACAAGTTTTTCCGCGAGGTTGAGAAAAGTATCTCCCCGCCCGTTGGAGCCAAGTTCTCCGAAGTGCTCGTCGAAATGTGAAGTCAGGTTTTCGAACGACTCAAGGAAGTCGGGAACAGTGGAATTCATGGTTTGGAGAAAACAGCGAAAAAATTCGAGTGTCGATGCCTGTCAAAGCAGCACAGGAACGCATTATCGCATATGATTCATGAAGGGAACAGAGATGTTCCACGATCGATTCAGCACGATTTTCACAAATTTGTTGTGCCCACCGGGACCTTGCAGAAAAGAGACTGCCGGGCAAACGCGATCACCGCGCGGAAGCTCAGCAACGGCGCGGGACAGGCATCCGGGGAAAAGCCTGCGGCGGGACGGATGCGGGCATAAGCCCGCCCGAGGAATCGGAATGCCTTCGCTTGTGGCGGCAAGCGCCGGTCGTTCTTCACAGTCGGCCTGCCTTTGGCGTTCCAGGCAACGCCAATCGCCTCAGAGCTTTGTCCGTGCCGGGCTCCGGCGACCGGCAGGCGGCTGCCGCCACTCTCCTGTGAATAACAGGAAGTCAGCGCGCTTCATGCGAAAGCCCTGACGAAATTCTCCGCTACGGGCGCTGCCATCCTACGTTCCTGACAGAGTATTTTCCTCCAACGCTGCCCGCAGGCGGGCCAAACTTGCGAGCAGTCCGTCGAAGGTCGGCGGCTGGCCGAAGTAGAGGCCTCGCTCGGACTCGAAGCGCGCACGCAGCCGGGTCGTTTAGTCGTCGGTCAGGGTAAACACCGGGCTGCGCCGGAGATCGAACGCCTCGGGGTCGAGATTGGCGTCATAGAACCGATTGCTCACGTCGATGGCGGCGCGCACCAGCGCCGGGAATTCCGTGCCGCGCACGAAGGTTTCGATGGCAGGCAATTTGTCGAAGAGCTGCGCCACGTCGTAAAGGTGGCGTGGGCTGAAACGGTCGAGGTCGTTGGTGGACAACGCGACGTGGATAGCCAGAAGCTTTTCGACCAGGGTGCGGCTCGGGTCCAGCAAATCCATGGCAAACGGCGCCAGATCTTCCTCATACCCGTTCAAGGCGGCGGGATCGTCCAACGGGAACGCCGCCAGATGGTCGGCGACCAGAGAATTGAGCGGCAGCGACACGTGCGGGTGGCTGCCGCCCCGAAAACCCATCTCGACCAGCACCGTGTTGAAGGCATCCGCCCGTTCGCCTTCAACGGTCGGGATCGGATAGCGCAGATAACCATTGTAGGGACCGCGAAAATAGTAGAACGGGAACTCGCCGGGCGCGATGTTCTCCGTGGACGGCAGGCGCAACGGGGTGGCGGTTTCCACCACGGTGCGGACCCGCTTGAGCAGTCTTTCACGCGCGCCGCCGCCGGCGGGCACGTCGCCGTACGCCGGTCCGGTCAGGAGCAGGTCAACGTCCTCGGAAAAGCGGTCGATTACCTTCCAGCCTTTGGAGAGGCTGGTGCCTCCCTTGAAGATCACCTGACCGTGCAACGGCGCGTCGGCGGCGATAGCGCGCAGCACGCGCGTGGCCCAGTAGTCCTTGAGCACCAGCACGGGCAGGAGTTGCAAACGCTCGGCCACGATCCGCACCAGCGCGGGGAATTCGGGGTGATCGCCAAGAAAAGCCATGATCTGTTTCAGAGGGGATCGGCGACGATCCGCCAACTGGCGGCGTGCGCCAGGGTACGATGGGCTCGCGCCGGCAGACCGTAGCGCGAGAACGCGTTGAGGCTCCGGCGCAGACGTTCCACGGCCGCGCGGTCCACCGGTCTGTCGGACTCGGCCAAGAGGTCCTCACCTATCGCGCCGAGGAGCGCGCGCACCCGCGGTGGTTCCGCCAGCGCGTAGCGCGCCAGCCGCCCGTAATCCAGCCGTCCGGTGGACAGAAGCATTTTGAGACGGTTGAGTACCGTTGCCGGGTCGGCATCGGGGATGGAGCGCACCTCGCGCAAGGCGTCGAGCGCGGCCCGCTCCTCCGGATGGATGTCCGGCT
>CAXUHC010000099.1:0-1851 GCA_964250705.1 uncultured Chthoniobacterales bacterium
CGCCGACGATGGCGCTGAAGTCGAGCGCGGGGTCCTCGCTGGAAAGCTCCAGCTCTATCGAAAAGAGCCGCCCGAGCTGCTCGGTGATCGTCGCATGGACGATCAAGAGCTTGTCGGGACCAAGCGGGGTGTTGATGGCCAGAGGGCTGTTGCTTTGGGAAACGGGCATGGTTGTTGCCAGAATACACGCGCGGCGGCGCGTTTAGAATCAGAATCGTCCGGTAATACCGCCGCGGCCAGGTTGGCATCACTTTTTAGAGCAGCTCCCGATTGGGTGAGCGGCTCCGCGTCTCTTTCTGTCATCCTTCGGCTCTCGCTCAGGATGACAGCACAGAAGAAAGCGCGCGGCTTACCCAATCGGGTGCGCTCTAGAAGCGGTGCTGGCGGCCTGCCTGGAACCATCGGAGGAAAGGCGTGGGAAACGGGTGGCCCTGCCTCCGTCACCGGGCGTTGAAAAGCACGCGAAACCACACGAAACGCCGCCAGTTGCGGTCGGCGGAAAGGTCGGAAGCGTGGGCAGACATGAAGCGTACTGACGGCCCCGTGCCGGTTCCTGTACCCGTAGAAAAGATCATTTGCGCCAATCCATTCGGAGCGGACGCGGCGAATTCCACCGTGTATGACCGTTTCAATAGATCCAAAGCGAGGGTGGTGCTGCACGCCGCTGATTACCGCCGGGGTTGCGCTTGCCGCCACCTTTTTATCCGTTGCCGCGCAGGCCGAGCCAAACGCGCAAATGAAGTCGGTGCTCGACGCCTATGCCGTCCTGAGCCCCGTGCCGGTTGAAGATACGGTGCCCGCGGTCGCCAAGGCCGCGCCGACCATCGCCTCCGCCGTCAAGATTGTGATGACCAAGGAAGGCAAGAAAGCGCCGCCTTTCACCGGCTCGACGAAGGATTTCAAGATCGACGTCGGCAACGGCAACGAGGTCGACGCGCGGGCTTACGTTCCCGCCGGCGACGGCCCGTTCCCGACGGTGCTCTACATCCACGGCGGCGGCTGGGTCGTCGGCAGCATTGATTCCTACGATGCCTCGCCCCGCGCGCTTTGTGAGTTGACCAAGGCTCTGGTGATTTCCACGGATTACCGGCATGCTCCGAAAGACAAGTTTCCTGCCGCGCACGACGACACGTTTGCCGCTTACCAGTGGGTGTTGAAAAACGCGGGGACCTACAAGGGCGACCCGTCGAAGGTCGCCCTCGTCGGCGAGAGCGCGGGTGGAAACATGGCCGCCGCCATCGGCTTGGAGGCCAAGAAGAAAGGGGTCCAGATGCCCGTTTATCAGGTGCTCGTTTATCCGGTAGCCAACTATGACTTCACCACGCAGTCGTACCAGGAGAACGAAAAGAGCAAGCCGCTGAGCGCCGCAGGCATGAAGTGGTTTTTCAAATACTATCTGGCGCAGCCCGAGGACGGGAACAATCCCCGGATCTCGATCTTGCAGGCGACGGACCTCAAGGGGCTGCCGCCCGCGACGATCATCGCCGCCGAGATCGATCCGCTACGCACCGAGGGGATCACCCTCTCGGAGAAACTCAAGGCAGCCGGGGTGCCGGTCACCTACAAGATGTACCCGGGCGTCACCCACGAATTCTTCGGGATGGGTGCGGTCATCGACGAGGCCGCCCAGGCGGAAGAACTCGCCGCCGATGGGTTGAAGAAGGCGTTTGGCAAATAAGTGCCTATCCGAATAACCTCTGGCTGTAGCCACGGCGCTCTGTCGCCGTGTCTGTTCCAGAGCAGACACGGCGACAGAGCGCCGTCCCTACAGTGAGAGCAATTCGATAGTCGGATAGGCACCAAGCGGTATCTCAGCAAACGACGCGCCGGTTGTGGCCAACCGGCGCGTTC
>CAXUHC010000099.1:1861-3339 GCA_964250705.1 uncultured Chthoniobacterales bacterium
GTTCCGTTTTTTGGCGGTCAGGCGGCGGAAGGGTCGTAATCCACCGCCACGACTTCCAGTTCCTCTTCCCCGGCGGGAAACCGGAAACGGACCCGCTCGCCGGGCCGGGTATTGATCAGCGCCCGGGCAATCGGCGCATGCAGGCTGACGCGATCATCCCCCAGATCGACCTCGTCCACCCCGACGATCTGGTAACGTGATTGCTCGCCGGTGCGGATTTCGCGCACCGTCACCGTTGCGCCGAAGACCACGCGCTGCCGCGCGTCCGGCTGCTCCGGCGTGGGGACCACCTCCGCTGACTCCAGGATTTGTTCGAGGTCGGCGATGCGCTGATTCAGTTTGCGACGCTGCCGCCCGATTTCGCTGTCCTGGTCGGAAGCTTCGGCCAAGGCTGGGCGTGCTACCTCCACCAGCCGCGCGAGTTCTTCCCGCAACCGGCGCGCGCCGCCGGGCGTCATGTAATTCCTGACGCCCGGCGGCAGCGAGGCCGACGCGCGTTGGCCGATCAACTCGTCCGGCTGCTCCGTGTCGGATTCCTTGGTGAATGCCTTGCTCATGTCGCGAAAACCCATTCTACCGCGATTTCCGCGGGTTTGCAGCGCCTGACCTGCCGCCGTGGCGAAGGTGATCCAAAAATATCTGGCGGCTAGGGGAGTATGAGATTGACCGTCCTCGCCAAAAAAGGGATACACGGCAGCCGTGCCCGCGCCTTCTTTGTTCAAAACCAAGAGTCCCGAACTGCTGATCCGCGAGTCCGAGGAACCGGAACGGCAGATGAAACGCTCGCTTTCCGCGCTCGACCTGACGTGCCTGGGCATCGGCGCGATCATCGGCTCCGGGATTTTTGCGCTGGCCGGCACCGCCGCCGCCGGTGATGCTCCCGCCGCCGCCGATACCTGGACGACGCCGGTCATCAAGTTTGTGCACAGTTGGGTCACGCATTCGCCGTTGGAAATGGGCCGGGCGGGCACGGGACCGGCGATCATCTTTTCGTTCATGGTCGCGGCGTTGGCGTGTGGTTTCGCGGCGCTGTGTTACGCGGAATTGGCGGCGATGATTCCCGTTTCCGGTTCGGCCTACACGTACAGTTACGCGACGATGGGGGAGATCGTGGCCTGGATCATCGGGTGGGATCTGATCCTGGAATATGCCGTCGGCAATATGGCCGTGGCGGTGAGTTGGTCGCAATATTTTCTCAAGCTCTGTGCCACCTTCGGGATAAAATTTCCACTCTGGGCGGTGACGGACTACCGAACCGCCCAGACCGTGCTCGCGAAAGGGGGCGCGGCGCTGGCGGATTTTTCCTCCACGACCCTCCCGCACATCGCCGGGCACCCCTTCGCGGTGAACCTGCCCGCGTTTATCATCGTGGCGCTGGTGACGATCCTGCTGGTCTATGGCGTGCGGGAAAGCGTCCATGCGAATACGGGGATCGTCATCCTCAAGGTGGCGGTCGTCGTTTTCTTCATCGCGCTGGG
>CAXUHC010000099.1:3349-5749 GCA_964250705.1 uncultured Chthoniobacterales bacterium
TTCGATGCCGTCTCGACCGCCGCCGAAGAGACGCGCAAACCGCAGCGCGACCTGCCCATCGCCATGATGGCGAGCCTCGTCATTTGCACGATCCTCTATGTCCTCATGGCGGGTGTCCTCACCGGGATGAAGAAGTACACCGTGTACCTCAATGATTCCGCCGCGTTGGCGACCGCCTTCGACGGCAAGCCGTGGGCGCAGGCCATCGTGAGCGCGGGGGCGCTGGCAGGCATGACCAGCGTCTTGTTGGTGTTCCAGCTCGGCCAGCCGCGCATTTTCATCGCGATGGCGCGCGACGGCCTCCTGCCGCAATATTTCTCGCGGATTCACCCGAAGTTCCGCACCCCTTGGGTCACCACCATCTGGACGGGGCTCATCGTCGGCGGCGTGGCGATGGTCACCGACATCGGCGACCTGGCTGACCTCACGAACATCGGGACGCTCTTTGCCTTCATCCTCGTTTGTATCGGCGTCTGCGTGTTGCGCCGCAGCGCGCCCGGGCGCGAGCGGCCCTTCCGGGTGCCGCTCGTGCCTACAGTGCCGATCATCGGCGTCCTGCTTTGCGGGGCCTTGATGCTCAGCCTGCCGCTGTTGACGTGGCTGCGCTTCGTCGGTTGGCTGGCCATCGGGCTGGTCATCTATTTTTTCTACGGCATCCGCCACAGCCGTCTGCGGCGGGAGGGCTGACCGCTCACAACGTGCGGACGACGATCCACGTCTCGCGCCACTGGTTGGTCGCCGGGTCCAGCACGCGCAGGGTGTGCTTGCCTTCCTGCAAAGTCGCCGTGGCCTGGCCGTCGCGCGCCTGGCAGTCCAGCGTGCGGCATTCCCAGCGCGGATCGTCGCAGCCCCTGACGCGGAGGCCGAGCAGGCGGCTGCTCGGCGGCAGGTCGGGATCGAGGACGTAAATCGTGCCCGGCATCGGCGAGACCACGTTGAATGTTGGTGGGTTGGCACCGGCAGACGCGACCGGCCGCGTCCTGGCGGCAACCACCGCCTGACCCGCCAGCCAGTTGTCGCCGCTGTCCAGCCACGCGGCGTATTCCGGCGGCAACTGCACGTGTCCCTGGGCGTCGTAGTCCGCCGGTTGCTCCGGCGCGGGCGGACGCTCGGCAAGGAAGCGTTCGGCGACGGTGTCCGGTTCGCCCAGGCGGGCGGCGGGCAACCCGTGGCCGGTGACCCGGTGGATGGGCGTTTCCACGATTCCCGCCGGTCGCGGGTACCAGGTGGTGCCGTGTTGCGCGTGCAGCCGCTCGAAGATTTCGTGCAGCATGGGACCGGCGCCGGTCACCCCCGAAACGTCGATCATCGGCGTGCCGTCGAAGTTGCCGACCCACACGCCCACGGTGAACTCCGGCGTGTAGCCGACGGCCCAGTTGTCGCGAAAATCCGTGCTCGTGCCCGTCTTGCAAGCCACCGGGAAGGTCCAGCGCAGGTTGGAATCCACCCCGAAGGAAAGCGCCCGCGCCGCGTTGTCGCTGAGAATGTCGGCGATCAGATAGGCCGCGCGGGGATCACAAATCTGGCGGGCAGGCGGTCCGGCGTCGGGAGCGTTCGCCAGCACGCGGCACGGCCGGTAACTCCCGAGACGCGCGAGGCACGCATAGGCGTTGGTCAATTCGATCAGCCGCGCTTCGGCGTTGCCGAGGGTCAGACCCAGCCCGTAGTGATCTGCGTTTAACGGCAGGGTGGACAGCCCGCAGTCGCGCAACCTGGAAAGCAGCGCCGGGGGGCCGCCCGCGTGGTCGGCCAGCACCTTCACGGCGGAGATGTTCAGGGAATTGGCCAGCGCGACCCGCATCCGCACCGGACCGTAGTACCGGTGGCTATAATTTTGCGGGCGGTAGATCGCCGAACGCGCCGGGAATTCCGTGGGCAGATCGGCGACGATGTCCGCCGGGGTGGAGCCATGCTCGAACGCCAGGAGGTAGGTAAACGGTTTGACCGTGGAGCCGGGCGACCGGCGCGCCCAGGCGCCGTTGATCTGGCCGCCGCGCGGCGCGGAATAATCGGTCGAGCCGACCATCGCGATGACTTCGGCGCGCCGGTTGTCGATGACGACCACCGCGCCGTTGCCCACATGCTCGGAGCGCAATCCCGCGAGATGCTGTCGCAGCCGGTCGGCCACGAAGCGGTTCAAGCCGAGATCGAGGGTGGTGCGAATCTCGCCGTTTGGACGGGCGGCGGCCGACGCTCTCCCGCCGCCATGCGCGAGCATCCAATCGACGAAATGCGGGGCCTCGAAAGGCCGACGTTTGGCGGTCAACCGCAGCGGCTGCGCACACGCGCGCCGGCATTCATCGGCGGTGAGGTCGCCGTTGGCCGCCATGCGGGACCACAGCTCCTGCGCGCAGCGGGCGTGCCGGGCCTCCGTGGTGCGGATGATATCGTCGGCGCGCA
>CAXUHC010000099.1:5759-12276 GCA_964250705.1 uncultured Chthoniobacterales bacterium
GGTGAGGTCGCCGTTGGCCGCCATGCGCCGGAGCACCCATTGCTGGCGCGCGGTGGCGCGAGCCAGATGACGATACGGATTGAGCCGGGTGGGGGATTGCGGCAACGCGGCGAGAAACGCGGCCTCGGCTACGCTGAGATCGCCGAGCGGCTTGTGGAAGTACGCGTGCGCCGCCTCCGCGCAGCCGAAATGGAGGTTGCCGTAGTCCAGGCGGTTGAGGTACGCCGCGAGGATGCGGTCCTTGCTCCAGACCTCTTCGAGCCGCCAAGCCTGCACGGCTTCCAACGCCTTGGACCACAGCGTGCGTGGACGGGGTTGCGCCAGCTTGATCAGTTGCTCTGAGACCGTGGACCCGCCCGAGCGGAGTTCGCCTTCGCGCCGCCGCCAGCCGAGCTGTCCCGCCGCCGCGCGCAGCACCGCCCAGGGGTCCACGCCGCCGTGCGTGTAGAACCGCTTGTCCTCGGCGGCGAGCGTCGCCTGCCGCAACCGCGCCGGGAGGCGCTCGAACGGGACTGGCGCCCGGGCGTAGTGGCCGTCGCGCAGCAGTTCGCGCAGGGGCTGGCCGTCGCGGGCGGTCACGACGAGACTCACCGCGGGCGGTTGGCTCAATCCCGCCGGAAGCGGCACGAAGCACATGGCCAACCGGCCAAGGACGGCCAAGATTGATAACCCCAGCACGGCTCGGAGGGCAAGTCGCCGGGATAAGATGCGGGGCAGTATCGCCACCCTTGTATTCAACATTGGTCAAAATTTGCCTACATGGGCCAAAAGTCTTCCGGCTGTAGCCACGGCGCTCTGTCGCCGTGTGGGAGCGCGCCACAGAAGCAAACACGGCGACAGAGCGCCGTGGCTACAGCCGGAAGCTTGATCACTCCAACGGTGAACTGGTCACCTTGCCCGCGGCGGTTTCCGCAAAGCGGTCCGGGTGGTACATCTCCTCGATCTTCGCGGCGGGGGCCGTCGCCGTGCCCGCCGCCCGCACCCGCGCGAGGTACTGCAAGCGGAAGCGCCCGGTGTACAGGTGGTCGCAGAAGAACAGCGCCCGGTCAGCGCGCAATTCCTTGAAGTCGCTCACCCACCAATTATTTCCGGTGGACGGCGCGTTGCCGGTGTCCGCCGTCTTGAACTCCGGGTTGACCGCTTCCAGCACCGCCGGGAGCGGATCGTTGACCGCGACGTAGGAAGCCAGGCGCGGGGCGTGGATGTCCAGGCTCACCAGCACGCGGTCGCCGACCTTCAATCCTTCGGCGTCGGCCAGGCTCCCGTCGTTGAGCACCTTCTGGTAACGCCGCACGATGCTGTAATCCTCGCTCCCCACGGCCGCCTGCCGGTTTACTTCGGTCCCGCCGCGCGGACGCGATTCCACCCGGGCCTGCACGTAGAACCTGCGACCGGCGGTTTTCAGCACGGCCAGCTTCCCGCCGCCCGAGGCCGCCAGGGCCAGGGGGAACTCGCAGGCGAACGCCTGCTTCTTGCCGCCAAGCTGGAAGTCGCGGGTTTGCCCGGCCAGCGACACCGTCCCGGCGGCGGCGCCCCCGGCTTTTTCCACGTCGCGGGCGTAGGCCGACATGGCGAGCAGCGCCCAGGCGTTGCCCTGCGTCGTCCGCCAGCCGCCGCGCCCCTCGCGCTCGTCGAGGAGGCGGTTCAACCGGTCGTCGATCCCCGCGTCGCGCGGCTGGAAGCGGCACCACGCCAGCAGCCGCATGCCTTCCACCGTGGCCGGACTGGTGAAATCATCCCAGTTGTCCTTCGAGACGGCGTCCTGCGGCGCGGGTTGCAGCAGGGCCTTGACCATCTCCGCCGGACCCTTGTTTTCGACGATGGCCAGCGCCACCAGCGCGCGGTCCTCGGCGTTGAGCGAGTCGCGCCGGTTGTAGAACTGCTCGTCGTAGGCTGGTTCGCCCTTGCCAGCCAGCGCGAGGGCGTAGAGCGCCAGACAGCGGTCCGTCGTGTTGTGCTCGTGGTAGGTGTCGTGGGCGTCCTTGTCGTCCGAGCGCAGCCGGGTGCTCAGGAATTCGCACAGTTTGTTCAGGTTGCTCTCCGGCACGAAGAAGCCCGCCCGCTTGGCGAGCGCCATGCCGAGCGCGCCGTACGCGCTGCCCCAGGGGTGCGGCTGCCGCCCGCCGCCGCCCGGCCAGTAGGCCAGCCCGCCGGAATCGGTCTGCATGGACAGCAGCCGGTTGATTCCCTTCGACACGGCCTCCTGCGCTTCTTCCGGCGTGCGCCGCAGGTCCGGCAATGCGTCGCTGAAATCCTGCAAGGCCAGCCACGGCAGCAGGCTGGAAGTCGTCTGCTCGACGCACCCGTACGGGTAATGCAGGAGTTCATCCACGCTCTCGCGCAGTTCGCTCAGACGGCTCGTGGAAAGGCTGACCTGGATCGTCCCGTCCTCGCCTTCCATCAGCTCGGGGTTGATCTTGCCGAGCAGGTCGTCCGTGCGCTCGCCTTCGGCCCGCACGTAGGCGACCTCCGAGCGGCGCGGGGTCGGGTGATCGACTTTCAAGGTCGTGCGCACGGAGTCGCGCCACGCTCCCGCGCCGGGGCCGCCGCCCGCCAGGCGCGCGCGCCAGGTCCAGACCGCCTCGCCCGTCTTGCGGAACTCGACCGGGAATTCCACCGCCTTCGACTCGCCCACCGCCAGCGGCACCCGCCGCACGCGGGCGGTGTCCGCGGGTTGGCCGTCCGCGCCGGTGGTGGTCGCCTTGTCGTCGAGTTCGACCGAGACTTCCGCCTCGCCCGGGACGCCGGACTGGTTGTGCACCACGGCGCGCAGGGTGAGATGGTCGCCCACGTTGGCGAACCTCGGCATCGCCGGTTCGAGCATCACGGGCTTGTTGATGCGGAACGCGCCCTCGCCGCTGCCGAAACGCCCCGCGCCCTGGTTGACGACCGCCATCACCTGATATTCGGTCAGGCCGTCGGGGGCCTGGAAATGCGCGTTGACCTTGCCCTGGGCATCCGTCACCAGCGCCGCGTTCCAATAAGCGCACGCCACGAAGTTCTGCCGCAAGCGGTCGCGCTGACCCTCACCGCCGCCCCCGCCGACGAGGTAACCCTTGTTCGCCGCGAACCCCTTGTCGCTGGAGAAATTCATGTCGTCCGGGTCCTCGGAGAGTAAGTTCGGGATCGTCAACCCGGTCCGCACGTCCAGCGGCCTCGGGCGATAGAACGCCCGGAGCGGTTCCGGCGTCTTGTAGCCGGTCAGGCTCAGCACGCCCTTGTCCACGGCGTAGAGCGTGACCTCCGCCCCGGCGACCGGGCCGTGCGTGACGGGATCGGTCACGTCCACCTGCACGTCCACCCCGTCGCCCGGCTCGTACTCGGGCTTCGCGGGTTTGACTTCGACGGCCACCCGCGCGTCGGCCTTCGGCACGAGTAACTGGCAGTAGCCCGCCCGGTACTCCGGCTGCTTGACCCGGCGCGTCGATTGGCCCGCGCCGCGCACGAGCACCACCGAGACGAACACGTTCGGCGCGTCGCCGGGCAGGATCGGCACCTGGATCGCGGGCCGCTGCTTGGCGATGTCCGTCACGAAGGCCCGCGAGACGCCCTCGCGCTCGACCGTCACCAGGGCGCGCCCGCTGATCGGCGTCTTTACGAGGATCGTCGCCGTCTGCCCCGGCGTGTATTCCGCCCGGTCGGGCACGAGGGGCGCCTGCCACGCGTTGCGGTAGGACCATTCGGCTTCCTTGTCGCCCAGGACGCTGAAACTCGTGTTGGTGAGCACGCGCCGCCCGTGGGTGTCGTGCGCCGTCAGTTCCAGCAGGTATTCTCCTGGTTCCGTAGGAACCAGAGAAAAGGATGAAGGATGAAGGATGAAGGATGAAGGCGGAGCAGAGGCGGAGGGGAGGGGAGGGGAGGCGGGTTCCCACTGCTTGCCCAACTTGCGCACGGCGGTGGTGTCCATTTCGACGTTCCCGACGGGTAGGAGGTGGGGGTTGTTGTCGTAGTCGCTGTTGCCGCTGTCGTTGGCGACGCGGTTGGTATGCCACTCGACGCGGAAAAGCTTCGCCGTCACTTTGACCGCCGCGGCCTCCAGCGGTAGCCCGTCACGCGCATTGACCGCGATGACTTCCACGGGCAGCGGTTCGCCCGCGCGCACCACGTCGGGCATCTGCCGCAGGCCGAGGTAGAAGTCCGAACTGTGCACGGTGTAGCGGGCGTGAGCGGCGACGGTCTGCTGGTCGAGGTCGGTGACGCTGGCCTGGAGGTTGACCTTGCGGGGAGTCGGCTGCGCGGCGTTGAGCACGATGTTGGGCGAGATCGTCAGGGTGCCGTCGGCGGACAGGGCGGCCTGGCCGTCGAGCGAGAGTTCGCCGCGTTCCTTGCGCAGCCGGTAGTCCAGCGGGCCGGTGCAGAAGAGGTACTCGTCGAAGCCCGCCGGCTCGAACGGGGCGTCGTCGGCCTTGAGTGACCACACGGTCTTGGCGTGCGAAAGCGTCTTGCCCATATAATAGTGCGCGGCGAGGCCGACCGGCGTTTCGCCCGCGCCCACCGGGTAGTCCGGCTTCCTGAGCGTGACCTCGAACGGGTTTGGCTGGAACTCCTGCACCTGGAAGCGGCACACGCTCGCACCCGCCGAGCCGCCGCCGGTGTCGTCGTCCTCGTCGTCGGCGTCCTCCAGGTCGCCGGACTCGTCCTCGCTTTCCTTGGCGGCGGTCTCGTCCGGGCCGTGGAAACTGGCGACGACGCGGTAACGGCCCAGCGTGGTCTTCGGCAGGGGGACGGACTCGGTCAGCGACCCCGTTTTGCTGACGGCGGCCTCCTTTTCCCAGAATTTCCGGCCCCGGGCGTCGTAGGCCCGGAGCGTGGCGGCGGTCTTGGGCGCGGGAGCCGCGAGCGCGCCGTCGTGCCATTCGCGCACGGTGGCCTTGATTTGCGCGGTTTCGCCCGGCTTGTAGACGCCCCGGTCGCTGAAAAACAGGACCGTGCGCCGGACGCTGGGCACGGCCTTGCTGGTGTCGTCCCCGTCGTCATCGAAGGCCGAATAGGCGGTCGGCGGCAGGTGGAATCCGTAGGTGCCGACCGTCGTGCGCTGCCCGCGTTCGAAGGAGATGACGTGGCAATCCTCGCCGGTGCTCACCGAGAGCCAGGCCGCCTTGTCCAGCAGCTTGCCCGGCAGGCGGGCCAGCCCGTCGCCGTCCGCCCGGGACTCGCCCAGAGGGAGCCCCTTTTCGTCGAGGAGTTGCACCCGCGCCGAGGCCGCCGGGTGGGTATCGGTCAGCGAGAACGCGTAGGCGAGTATTTCCCCGCCGCGCGCGGTCTTCCAGATCGCCCCGAGGTCCGTGACCTGCACCAGGGCCTGCGCCCCAGCGCGTTTGGTTTGCCCGGCGGAAGGCGTGGGCTGCTCCACTTCCAACAGCACGACCCCGTTGCGCCGCGCGCCCAGGATGTCGTCCCATTTCAGCGTGATGGTTTGCGGCTTGTCCGTGCTTTTCGCGCCCGGCAGGACTTTTTCGTAGATGACCTTGCCCGGCGCTTTGTCGAAATCCATGCGCTTCTGGCCGCCCGCGTCGGAGTCGTGGTTGACGTACTCGGCCTCGTAGGCGATGAGCGCCCTGGCCGCCGCTTCCGCCGGGACCAGCTTGGCCCGCAGCCGGAACTCCGGCGCGTTGCGCGCCAGCAGGGCGAACTCGCGCCGCCCGCTGCTCAACTGCTGGGCGGTGTATTCGGGCAGCGAAAGCAGCGGCGTTTCCTCCGCGAAATACACGTCCTGCCGGTACGCGTCGTCCAGCTTGTAAGGGGTCCACGACGGCAGCCCGGCATCGACCGCTACCTCGTACTTTTGATCGAGCTCAAACTTCCCGGTGATTTCCACCGGGAGATTCATCCGTTCGTTCCCGGCCTTCGGCACGGTGAAACCCAGGCCTGCGGGACGCGGCGTGACGTGCACCCATTTTTCGACGTTTTCGGCGGTCACTTCTCCGGCCACCGGCTTGGAAAAATGCAGGGTGATCTGCCGGGCGTCCTCGCCGCTGTTCTCGGGCTTAGCCCAGGTCACCTTGAACGGCATGACGTTGCCCACCGCGAACGCCGCCGCCCCCGGCACCCTGACGCCCGGGTCCGCGCTCGGCAGCCCCGGCGCGACGGCGAGCGTCCAGCCCTCACCGACGGGCAAGGCCTCCGCCGGGGTGACGATCACCCGGTTGAGCGCGGGCGCGGTTTTGACCTTGTCGTCCGGCGGCGCGTGGGCGGCGTGGAAAAGCTCGGTCCAGGTGCGTTCGGGGAGCAGACGGTCCGAGGCCGATCTGCCGCGGAAGGCGCCGGAAGAGGCGGCGCGGCCCCCGGCGTCCTGAAAGGTCATGTGCGGAAAGAATTTCTCGGTGTCCTGGTCGGGCGTGCGCACGGTGGCGGCGACGGTCTGACCGGCGGCGTTCTGGAACTTTAAAAACGGCGCGAGTTTGTCGGGATCGACCGGGGTGTTGAAAAGAAGCTGGACCTTCGGTTGCGACGGGAGGTCTTTCCCGTCGAAGAACTTGCCGAACCAGGTTTCCATCGCCGGGGTGCGGTAGGCCGC
>CAXUHC010000099.1:12286-14958 GCA_964250705.1 uncultured Chthoniobacterales bacterium
AAGCGCAGCGTGGCCGCGCGCACGTCCTGGGCCCCGAGGGGCTGGCCATCGGCGCGGGCGAGGTCCGGCCGGACGGCGGCGTGGTAAACGGTGTCCAGGGCGGGCGGGGCGGACAGCGTGAAGACGCCGCCGCGCTGGCTGGTCCAACGGAAGGTGCCCGGGAGGGGCGGGGTGAAAATGATCGGCGAGGTGGGTTCCTCGCTGCCGACGCGCTCCGGGGAGATCATCGGCTCGGCGCACCGCAACTCGAAGGCCGCGCTCGGAGTCAGGATTTGCTCGTCGGTCGCGGCTGTCTTTTCACCGCTGGCGGCACCCCGCAGGATCAGTTCCGCCGGGGCGTTGCCCGCTGCTTGCAGGCGAGGCACGGGAAGAGACAGGGTGCCGACTATGAGCAGCAGGACTGAAAAGAGCAGCCGGGGCGAGAGGGAAAACTTGGAAGAGACCATAGGAAGGGCGTTTCTAGAGGGTACGTAGCTTTGGGGTGATCCTTGCAAAAAAACTGGCGGAAGTCGCTCGAAATGTCCGGATTTTGGGGCGAGCCGAAGCAGCCGGACGCCGGTGGCGGACCGATACTTCAGCAGACCGGGATTGCCCCGGAGCATTTTGGAAGTCCGGCGAGTTAAGCATCCGCCGGACAAGCCATAGGTAGACGCTACCCGGCTGTAGAGTTCCAGCCGGGTAGCGTCGTTTTCAGGGCTCGCTCACCAGCGCCATCATGGCGGCCTGGCAGCGTCGGCGCTCGTATTCAAATTCCTCCGGGGTTGAGGTTCGCGGGACCCGGTGCGGCTCACCAATCAGAAAAGTCACCGTGGAAAAGGGCTTGGGGATGAAAAAGCGGTCCCAGCTCCGGAGCCGCCAGGCGCGCGAAAACTCGAAGGAAATCGGCAGGATGGGCTGGCCGCCGAGTTGCGCCAGCAGGACCATGCCAGGCTTGATCTCGTAAAGCGGCCCGCGCGAACCGTCCGGCGTGATGGCGACGGTGTGTCCGCGCCTAAGCAGGCCCGCCAATTCCCGGAGCGCCGCCGACCCACGCTCGGTGGCCGACCCGCGCACCGCACCGATGCCGAAGCGCCCGAGAAACTGCGCGATGAGTTCGCCGTCGCGGCTGGTACTGGTCATGGCTTTGCTCAAGGGGCGGCGTCGCGGCGAGAAAAACCGGTTCCAGACTGCCGGGACCATGAGCAGCCGGTTGTGCCAGAAAACCAGGAAATACTGTTTTTCGGCGACGCAGGCCCGTAGACGCGCGGGGTTGTCCACCCGGATGCGCAAGGTGCACACCAGCAGCCGGAGCACCCAGGAACCGAGCAGCCCGATCCACCACTCCCGCCTGCCGCCGGACCGTGTTGTGGCGCCTTTCAAGCGTTGAGGATCGCCAACAGGAGCCGCGCGTGTTCGGCGGGGCGGATCTGGCGCATCACGGCCTCGATGCGGCCATCGGCACCGATGACGAAAGTGGAACGCTCGGTGGACTCGCCGCCCTCGGCATCGCCCCCGCCGCCGTCGCCCAGCCACAGGCCGTAGGCCTTGGCGATGGCGTTGTCCGCGTCGCACAGGAGCGGGAAGGGGAGGCCCAGCTTCTCGATGATGCGGCGGTGGCCGTCCGGCGTGTCGTTGTTGACCCCGAACAGAGTGGCCTGCTGGGCAAACTTTTCCCAGATGTCCCGGATGGCACAGGCCTGCTCGGTGCAACCGGGGGTGTCGTTCTGCGGGTAGAAATACAGGACCACGCGCCGTCCGCGCAGGGCGTCGAGGGTTTGTTCCATTCCGGCGGGCGGATAGCCTCGCCCCACCGCCACCGTGCGGAAGCCGGGCGCCGGGTCGCCAATGAGAAGTTCTACAGACATCCCCGATAACTAAGCAGGGAGCGTGCGAGGCGCAAACCCGACCTTGCCGGGCCGCAGCGCCCGGGTTTGACACCTCCAGCGGTCAATGGGACAATGCCGACCCGGCAATTTTTCCGTTAGCCCTCGATGAACGCTCCCGTCTCCGACCGTCTCCTGCTCCCACCGGCCCCGGATGGGCTGGGCAGCGGGCGGCCCGGGCATCCTGCGCTCGCCGCCTGGATTGACGAAAGCGCCGGTCTTTGCCAACCGGACCAGATTTTCTACTGCGACGGGTCTGAAGCCGAAAACGATTTCCTGCTGGCCGAGGCCTGCCGGATGGGGGTGCTGACCCGACTCGACCAGGAGAAGCTGCCCGGCTGCTATTATCACCGTTCCGCCGCGAACGACGTGGCGCGGGTTGAACAGTTGACCTTTATTTGCACTCCGACCGCGGAGGAGGCGGGACCGACCAACATCTGGTCGGACCCTGCGGCCATGCGCGCGAAACTGCGTGGGCTGCTGGACGGAGCCATGCGCGGGCGCACGATGTTCGTTGTGCCCTACCTGATGGGGCCGCCCGGTTCGCCGCTGGCCAGGGCAGGCGTGGAGCTGACCGACTCGATTTACGTCGTGCTCAACCTGCGCAAGGTGACCCGCATGGGCACGGCGGCGCTGGAGCACATGGCGCGGGACGGCGGTTTCAACCGGGGGCTGCATTCCACGCTCGACCTCAACCCGGAGCGGCGTTTCATCTGCCATTTTCCGCAGGACGACGAGATCATCAGCGTCGGGTCGGGCTACGGCGGCAACGCGCTACTGGCCAAGAAATGTTTTTCCCTGCGCGTAGGC
>CAXUHC010000100.1:0-4196 GCA_964250705.1 uncultured Chthoniobacterales bacterium
AGAAATCATCCCAGACCGATCCATCCGTGCGTAATTGTACCTGCCGCACGCGTCCATCCCAGAATGCGAAGCAGAGGCTGTTAGGCTGCGTGTGGGCGAAACCCCACTGGTCATAAGGATTGGTGAGGCCGCTCGTGATGGCCACCGCCGCGAGGTTCGCATCACCGGCGTAGGGATTGTGCCACAGGCCGAAGCTGGGGGCGGGGAAACCGGGGCCGCCGGCGTTTTGCGTGAGTGGATGGGAAGCGCAACCGAACAGCAGGAGTGACAGGGAGAGCAACAGCGATTTCATGGCAGCCCGGGAGTCTAGGACCACGGCCATTTTGCCGACAAGGGTAAAGTGCAAAACGGGGAGCGCCCCGGAGAGGCATCAGGACCCTGGTTTGGAAGGCCGCCGGCGCGGCCCTTACTCCACCACCTTCGTCACCACGAACAAATTGTTCGCCTGACGCGGCGCGTTGGCCAGGGCTTCCTGCGCCGTGAAGCCCGGCTGCGCCTCGTCCCGGCGAAACACGTTGAACACCGGACTGGCATGCGCGGTCGGCTCGACCCCGCTGACGTCTACCTTGCGCAAGGTTTCGACGAACGTGAGCACGTTGGAAAGTTGCGACTGGTAACGCGCGACCTCCTCGTCGCTGAGTTCGAGCCGCGCGAGCCGCGCGATGTAACGGACATCCAATTCGGGAGCAGCCATGGCGTGAGAAAAGTTAAAGCGGATAAAAATGGCTGATCGCCCAGCAGATTGCAAACGCGAGTCCGACCACCAGCGCCACCGTCTGCACCCAGGCCGCTTTCTTCTCCGCGCGCAACACCGCCGGTTTGCGCCGACCCTTTCCCGGGCGGGTGCGCCCGGCAGCGGCAGCCGCCTCGACGTGGCGGGTGTCCAGCGTGGACGCGCCGAGCGTGTATTGCCGCTGGGAATTTTGCGCCAACGCCTCGCGGGTGCGCTGGCGCTCCTCCTCGGCGCGCTTGGGAGCGTCGGCAATCGTGCGCTGGAGCGCGTCGATTTTTGCCTGGAGCTGACTCTGCTGTTCCTGCAACTCGCGCTGCTTGGAATCGAGCGCGCCGCCCTCGGCTTTGCCTGCTTTGGGTTTGGACTTCTTGGGCGTGGGCATGACGGGGCAGCAGGGAGCGAAAAAGGGTGCGCGCGGAGCAGGCACGGACACCACGCGCGGGTGTCCGCCATCGTCCTCTCAGCAACACTCCTTGTTTACTACAGGCCGCTGATGGTGCGCCACAGAAAAATGCAAATTCCCGCCAATCCGAGGAGAATCAGGGGCAGCGTGAAAGCCACGCCGGCCTTGAGCCAATACAAGAAGGTATGATCCGTCTCCGCGCCGAACATCTGGTCGTAGGTGTCGCTGCCGGACATGCCGCTCCCGCCGCCGTCGGCAGCTTCGGTGGCGATCCGCGATTTCTGCTGGTTGAACTCCGTGCGGGCGTGATCGACCATGCCCAGCGCGCGGCTGAGTTCGCGTTGCAAATCGGTGGCGGGCCAGCTCTTCGGGTTGATGCCTTCGAGCGCGTGGAGGTGCGAGGCGAACGATTCGCCCGTCGCGTGCAGTTGCTCGACGTGCTTGGCCGCCTCGGTCGACTGCCGCTCGACGACCACCAACGAGCGGGTCAGTTTTTCGACCATCTCGGCGCGGCCCGCTTCGAGTTCCTCCTGGCGGCGGCTGAGTTCTTCGAGTTCGCGTTTCTGGCGCTCGATCTGCTCCTGCTGGCGCTTGAGGCTGAGCAGTTGTTCCTGCGCCTTTTGCACCTGGCTGTCGATGCGTTCGCTGCCGGGGCCGCGCGCGACGATGGGCGTGGCAGCGGACGCGGGCATCACGGCGTCATCGTCCTCCAGTTCGGGCCGGGCGGAGGGTCCGTTGTTGGGGTCGGCGGGTGGTCTGCCAAATCGTTCTGCCATAAAAAGAGATATACAGAAGAGGCGTCAAAACTCCATGTTTTTCAAGCGCCTTCGCGCGAGCCCGAGCGGCACGGTCATGGCCAGCGTGCTCAGGCCGACGGCGAGGCTGCCCGACACCGCTTGCACGAGGTGGCGCGTCTCCGCCGGCAGGTGCGGCCAGGTGAACGGCAGGCTCGCCGGAAACGCCAGCAGCGTGATGAAAAGCACGATGTAAAGAAACGACGCCACCAGGCAAAGCGTGCCGCCGAATCCGCTGACGATCTTGGAAGGATTATCCTCCTTGAAATTGGGAAACAGCGCGCCCAGCCCGCAGGAAAGTCCGCACAGCGCGCCGCTCATCAGCGCGATGGCGCCGGCGAAAAAGGCGATCTGCGTCCAGGGCAGTTTGAGGATGGCGCTCGACGCGGCCATGAGCCCGACCGTCACCCCCGTGGCCGCGAGACACGACGACCAGAATTTCTGCATCAGGACGCGCCCGAGACCCAGCGGCGCGAGGCCGACGATCCACAGGCGGCGGCCTTCCAGGCTGAATTGCGGGAAGACGAAACGCGTCGTCAGCGTCGAGAGGGTCAGCGCGCAAGCGAGCAGGTTCAGGTACGAGATCATCGTGCTCCAGAACGGACTCTGGATGTCGTAGGCGACGTTGCGCAGGTTGAGGACGTAGATCGTGAGCAGGCCGACGAAAATCATCACCTGCGACCATTGCGCCGGGTCGCGCCAGAAAACCCGCGTGTCCTTGAGCACCAGCGCGCGCACAGGTCGGCTGACCAGGGCGGCCACCGGCGCGGACTGCACGATGGTTTCCACCAGACCGCGCCGCAGGCGCGCCTGCCGACGGGTGTCGGCCTTGAGCTGCGAACGCTCCGAGCGGTGGCTGAACGCCCGCGCCCAACTGTCATAGAAAAACCGGCTGGCCACCTCGAATCCGAGCAGCAGACCGAAGAGCGCGTTGCTCAGCAGCAGGCAGAAAAAGAAGTAACCCTCGCGGGTCAAGCCGCCGCTCCAAGACAGGACGGTGTGTGCCATCCAGGCGCTGGGCAGGTAGGGATTGAGACTGAAGTGGGTGTGGCGCAGCAGCTGGTTGAAGAGGCGCACGTCGGAGGGCGTGCCCATGTCGTTGGCGTTGGCAGGCCGCACGAAAACAACCGTGCCGACCACGGCGAGCACGGCAACGGCGAGCACCGCTTTCTTCGCCCAAGGCTTGGACAGGATGGCGACGATGAGCAGCACCAACGCGGAACCGATGACCGCCGGGATCGCCACGAAGGGCAGGTAAGTGAGGGCGATCTGGAGATAGAAGAGCGGGTCTGCCGTGGTGACCTGGCCGAACGCCGCCATCATCGGCGCGCTCAGGAAGATGAGCGCCCAGCTGGAAACCACGACGCCTTCGAGGAACTTCCAGCGGTAGATATCGACGTGCCTGATGGGCAGCGTGAGAAACCAGTTGGTTTCCCGGTTCTTGAAGAGCGTGCTGTAGCCGATGATGAAGTTCGAGAACACCAGCATCACGAAGAAGAAGCCGAAGATCAAATAAAGAATGCGCTGGGAAAGCAGCGCGCCGACCGCCGGGAAAGTGAAGATGAACTGCAACCCCCGGTGGAACAGAAAGTATCCGACGAGCAGGTACCCGACGATGAACGACACGAGCAGGACCGGTAGCAGCGGCGAGCGTCGGCGGATGCCGCGCACGCGGGCCAGCAGGCTGCGCCATTGGACCCAGAGCAACAGCCGGAAGAGGCGCGGGGTGGACACGCCCGGAAGGTACGGAGGAAACGGCGAAAAGTAAAAGAGGGTAGGGAGGAGCGTCCCGCTCCTCCCAAAATTGCTCAATGTGCAGGGAACTTGGAGGGAAAGCCGCGTGCGCAAAACACGCGCAAAGGAGATAGCCGTTGGCCTGTGCGCGCCGCCGGCGTCTCGGTTTCCGAGCGCGGTCGGGCATACTGGGGAGGAGCAGGGACGCTCCTCCCTACCACGATTACGAGTTTCCTTTCAGCGCCGCCACCTCGCGGTCGGAAAGATAACGCCACTCGCCGGGGCGCAACGAGCCGAGCTTCAATCCTCCCAGCCGCACGCGCTGGAGCCGCTTCACCTCGTAACCCACGTGCAGAAACATCAGGCGAATCTGCCGCTTCAATCCCTGCCGCAGGATGATTTTCAGCTTGTTCGGCGCGAGCCGGTGAATCCCTTCCGCCCGGGCGCGGACGCGTTCCGGCGGTGCGCCCGGCTGCGGCGGATCGACCGCGATGAACACCCCGGCCATCAGTTTCTCGGCCAACGCCATGTC
>CAXUHC010000100.1:4206-7505 GCA_964250705.1 uncultured Chthoniobacterales bacterium
CGTAAAATCACTTTGAGCTTCTGCGCGCTGAGTTTGTAGATCGCTTCCGCCCGCGCGCGGACCCGTTGCGGCGGCTGGCCCTCTTGCTCGGGATCGATCTTGATGAAAACACCCTGGTGCAGCTTCGGAGCCAGCGTCATGTCGAACGCCCGGTCCACGTAGACCTCGTACTCCTTGTCGACCTTGTAACGGGGATGCGTGAGCCGCTGGGCAAAGTCGCCGTCGTTGGTCAGCAGCAACAAACCTTCGCTGTCCTGGTCCAACCGCCCGACGTGAAACAGCCGGGGAAAATCCTCCGGCAGCAAGTCGAACACCGTGTCGCGCTGGCGCGGGTCGGTACGGGTCGAAAGGAAACCGACCGGCTTGTTGAGCAGCACGTAAACCGACCGCTGAACGTGGACCACCTTTTTGTCGACCTTGACGGAATCGTCAGGACCGACGGTCGTCGCCAGATTGATGCAAGGCTGGCCGTTGATGGCAACCCGCCCGTTGGTGATAAGAGCCTCGCACGCCCGGCGCGATCCCAGCCCGGCGGCGGCCAGATAGCGGTTGAGACGCAAAGGATGAGGGTTGCAGGATGAAGAGGGAAGTGGTGGAAAAAGGAAGAGTCCGGGATCGCCTACTCATCCTTCATCCTGCAACCTTCATCCTTTCTGCTAGGCTTCCGGCTTGGTCTTGGGCAGGCCGATGACGCGGGTGCCCGCCTTGAAAAGACCGCGCTTCTTCATCAACTCGACGCGCTCGAAACGCTTCAAAACATTACGCTTGACGGTGATCTTGGAAGCGCCCTTGAGGCTGCGATGCTGGGACATGACGGAAAACGGGTTTTAAAGCTGCGTTGAAAAGGAGGGGAACAGTCTCAGATTCCGTGCAATTGGCAACTGGAAATTACAGGATGCCCAGCTTCATCTTGCCGGCCTCGGAAATCATGTGCTGGTTCCACGGCGGGTCCCAGACGAGGGCGACCTCCGCTTCCGATACGCCGGGAATGGTCCGCAGCTTGCCTTCGGCGTCCGCCGCGATGGACGGCCCCATGCCGCAGCCGGGCGCGGTGAGGGTCATCTGGACCTTGATGCTGCTGCCTTTGCCCGGCGTTTCCGCCGGCTGAATCTGGCAATCATACACCAGACCGAGGTCGACGATGTTGACGGGAATTTCGGGATCGAAACAAGTTTTCAGTTTTTCCCAGGCCGCTTTTTCCTGCTTGGTGGGATCGAGGTCGGCGTCCGTGAACGGCACTTCCTGGTTTGCGCCGTCCGCGGTTAGACCCAGGGCATCGGCATTCTGCTCGGTGATGCGCGACAACCCGATGGGCGAGGCCACCGTATAGCTGCCGCCCAATGACTGGGTGATGACCACCGTCTGCCCGGCAGGCAGGATAATGATATTTCCGCTCGGAATCTGGATGGCTTCCACATCCCGGCTCAAAACGATCTCGGAGTTCTCGTGCATGATGTATCAATGAAAAAAACGGAATCAGCGTTGCGGGAGAACCGGCTCACGCATGATGATTTTCAACGGCTTGCCGGATTGGCCGCCGTTCAGTTGATCAAATAAAGTGGGCGAGGACGCCGGCGCAGGTGTGCCGGTGCCGGTCACGGGAATCGTAGCCTCCGTTGGCGCGAGAGCGGAACGCAAGGCACCCTCGACCAGTTGCGCGCAATGAATCTTCATCGGCGGCAGCGCGCCGAGCGGCGCGGCCAGTTCTTCGCCGGAGAGCGCGAGCGCTTCGGCCACGGTTTTGCCCGCGATCATCTCCGTGGCCACGCTGGCCACGGCAATCGCGGTCTGACAGCCGAAGGTCTGGAAGGTGGCCCGGTCGATGACCCTCTTGCCATCCTGATCCTTGAATTTAACCCACATCCGCAGCATGTCACCGCAATCGGGACTGCCGACGGTGCCGACGGAATCGGCGTCGGCCATTTCGCCGAGGTTTTGCGGGTTCTGCTGCGCGGCTTCGATCCGGGCTTGCAAGGTATGGGGTTCGTCCGTCATCGGATGGTTAGCATAGCCCAGAAAACTGATGGTGGAAAGTACCGCCTGAGAGGGCGGCGGTTCGCACGGGGTTAATACTCTATTCCAAAGTATAACGCGGCAGGGTCGGGTCAATCTGCTCGCTCCAAGCGTCGATTCCCCCGAGGAGGCCTTTGACGTTGGTAAAACCATGCCCGGCGAAATAAGCGGCGGCGTCGAGGCTGCGCGCTCCCTGGTGGTCGATGAGGACGATCAGCCCGGCATCCCGCGGCCACCGCATGAGAATCGTGTTCATGAGGTCCTGCGTGAAGTGGTGCGCACCGGGGATGTGCACCGCGTCGAATTCTTCGCGCGTGCGAATATCCAGGAGATGAACAGGCGAGGTTTCGGCGCGGCGCATCAAGCTTTGCAGTGCATCCGGCGTGATTTGCATCGCGCGGTCTTCCTCTTGGCTGGTCTGGAGAAACACGGTGACCTCCTGCAAATCCATGTGCGGATTGCGGGCGCAGATTTGCGCGAGCGTCTCGGTCGGCGCAAACCCGCACGAGCTGCACCCGCCGACGTGGTACTTGCGAAAGAGCGCCCTTTGCGCGCCGGGGTAAACGGCGAGCAGTTCGCGCATGGGCAGCGAGGGGTCGAGGGTGGCGGTCACAGGAAAATCAGGTGGCGAGACTGGTGTCAGGCGCCTGTTCGATGCTGGCAATCAACAAGTCTGACAACTGATGTAGCCGTTCGGTTTCAGGGTCTTCGATGAAAATCCAAGACTGATTGCTGGGCGAGGCGAAGACGAAGTCCGGATGATCGACACGGTACTCTCGTCCATCCGCCATGCGAACAATGAAAGGCTGGAACGGCACGGCACGGATCAATTCGCGAATACGGGCTTTCATGGGGGTGATTTTACAAAAGTTTGCGCACGGGGTCAAAACTTCGCGCCATCGGTGTTGTCCAGACTGAATTTACCGCCTCCACTCTCCGCCAGCGCGCCCTTGAGCGCATGCCAGCCCAAGGTGGCGCACTTGATTCGCTGCGGGAATTTGGCTACCCCGCTCAAGAGACGCAGGTCGCCGAGGGTTCTGGGTGCCTCGGATTCAGGCGTCTTGCCGGTGATCATGGATTGGAAGGCGTCCAGAAGCTCGCTGGCTTCCGTGCGCGTCTTGCCTTTGATCTTGATGGTCATCAGCGACGTGGACGCCGTGCAGATCGAACAGGCCGCGCCGGTGAAGCCGACCTTTTCGAGCCGGTCGGCGTCGTCGATTTTCAGGCTGAGAGCCACCTCGTCGCCGCAGGTGGGGTTGTCGCCGCTGACGGTGACGGTCGCATCG
>CAXUHC010000100.1:7515-14682 GCA_964250705.1 uncultured Chthoniobacterales bacterium
CTGATAGAGTTCCTCGAAATCCATGTCCATATTCAGCGATTGAAGAACGCGCGCACTTTTTCCAGCGTTTCGATGAACGTGTCCACCTCCTCGCGCGTGTTGTAGAAGTAGAAACTCGCCCGCGCGCTGGACGGCACGCCCAGCTTGCGGTGCAGCGGCTGGTTGCAATGGTGCCCGCCGCGCAGGGCGACGCCGTGCTGATCGGCCAGGGATACCACGTCGTGCGAATGCACGTCGCCCAGGACGAAACTGACCAGGCCGCCACGGTCCACGCCGGGGCCGAACAGCCGGACGCCGCCCAGTTCGCTCAGGCGCGTGTAAGCGTAGGCGGCGAGGGCCTGATCGTGCTCGAAAATGTTCCGGCGGCCCACGGCGTCCAGATAGTCCATCGCCGCGTGCATCCCGACCGCTCCGGCGACATGCGGCGTGCCCGCCTCGAAGCCGTGCGGGGCGGGCTTGAACTTGCTTTCCTGCCAGTCGACGCGGGCGATCATCTCGCCGCCGCCCTGGTAGGGGGGCATGTCCGCGAAACGCTCCTCGCGTCCGTAGAGCACGCCGAAGCCGGTCGGACCGAGGATTTTGTGCGAACTGAACACCAGGAAGTCGCAGCCGATCTCCTGCACGTCCACGGGACAATGCCCGGCGGACTGCGCCGCGTCGACGAGCGTGCAAACGCCCAGCGCGCGGGCACGGGCGCAGAGTTCCGCCGCCGGGTTGATCGTGCCCATCGTGTTGGAGATGTGGACGAAAGAAAAAATCTTCACCTCGGGGGTGAGCAGTTCGTCCAGCTTGGAAAGGTCGAGCACGCCGCTGTCGCCGAGGACCGGGATGTAGACCAACTGCGCGCCGGTCTTCCTGGCGATCATCTGCCAGGGGATGATGTTGGCGTGGTGCTCCAGTTCAGTCAGCAGGATTTTGTCGCCCGGCCGAAGGTGCGTGCCACCCCAGGCGGCGGCCACCATGTTGATGGATTCCGTCGTGCCGCGCGTGAAAACGATCTCGTTGGGGCTGCGGGCGTTGATAAATTCCGCCGTGCGCACGCGCGCCGCCTCGTAGGCCGCCGTGGCGCGGTTGCTCAGTTCGTGGATGCCGCGGTGAACGTTGCTGTGGTCGTGCTCGTAATAGTGCGAGATGGCGTTGATCACCGCCCGGGGGTGCTGGGAACTCGCCGCGCTGTCGAGATAGACGAGCGGCTTGCCGTGCACCTGCTGGTCGAGGATGGGAAAATCACGCCGGAGCGCGGCCCAATCGGTGGTGGCGGTCTCGGCGTGTTTGGCGATATCGTGCATAACCGGAATCAACTGGACTGAAAGCTTAATTTAGAATGATTCCAAATACAAGTTCGCACGCCACTTTTTCCCGCGCAATTTCAGGGACTGGGGTCTAGCCAACGGACGGATTATTGAGTATGCTCCGCGCCCCATGCGGAACCGAATTGTCGTCTTTATCGTCGTTTTCCTGATTTCCTGCACCGGCGTCCGCGCGAAAACGGCGGGATCTTCCATCGACAAGGACACGGTGCGCAAGGCGATCACCATTTTCCGGCGGACTCCGTCCAACCAGCAGGGGAGCATGGTGCGGCCCATCATCCTGCGGTTCGCCCAGGAAAGCCCGGACGTGGAAATTGTCGTGTCGCAAAAATTTCTGCCCTGGATCGGCGTCAACAAGGTGCGCGAGGAAGCGGGTGCCGTCCTGCTGACGGCTTATGTCGCCGGGAACGTGCAGTCCCAGCTCGACAAGAACAAAACGAAGGATGATCCGGTCGCAGGGACCGAACAGGTGATCGCCACCTACCGGCAATTGCAGCAGACGCAGCCGCGGCTCCGGATCACGGAGGTCGAAAAGTTGATCGACCTGAAGAGGCAGGGCAAGCTGGCCAAGCACCTGGAAACGTCCAGGTCCTGACGGCTCTCCGAGCCGGTCCCTGGCTTCCCCGGGGAATGGTCGGGACGGCAGGGCCAGAAAGGCAAGGGACCAGCTTGGGGAGCCAACCGGACCTTGGATTTGCCCGCGGGCCGATCCTTCGCTACACTGGCCGTCCAATGCGTGGACAAACCCTTTACGAAGCTCGCTGGATCTTCGCCGTTCTCATCGTGCTAACCTTTCTGCTCGGACTGCTCACGCCGTGGCTCTCGCTATTGGGCGTGCTGTTGATCCTTTACACGTTTTACTTTTTCCGCGACCCGGAGCGCGTCGTGCCCGGCGACCCGGACATCGTGGTGGCCGCCGCGGACGGCGTCATCGCCGGCATCGAGGAGGTCGAGGAACCGGAGGTCGTCAAAGCCACCATGAAGCGGGTGGCGATTTTCCTCTCGGTGTTCGACGTGCATACCAACCGCGCGCCCGTCGCCGGGACGGTGACCTACACCGAGCGGCGCGTGGGCAAGATGCTCGACGCCCGGCATCCCGACGCCACGCGTCTCAACGAGTGCCGGGTCTGGGCCATCGAACACCAGAATATGACGGTCGTGGTGCGCCAGATCACCGGGGCGATTGCCCGCCGCATCGTGGCCTGGGCCACGGTCGGGCAGAGCGTCGCACGGGGCGAACGCTTCGGGATGATCCGCTTCGGCTCGCGCACGGAGGTCTACCTGCCGATGAGCGCCGAGATCGTCTGCAAGGTGGGTGACCGCGTGCAGAGCGGGGTGACGATCATCGCGCGATTGGGGAAAGGATGAAGACCGAAGGACGAAGGATGAAGGCGGAGGGATTCAGAATGCGCTGATCCAAACGTTTCTCCAATTTTATCCTTCATCCTTCGATCTCCATCCTTCATCCTTTCCGTATGGCCTTCATCCCCCGCCGCAGTCCCGATCCCTATGATCCGAGGATTTACCTGCTGCCGAACCTGATGACGGCGGGCAACCTGTTCTGCGGGTTCGCGGCGACGCTCAAGATCATCACCGGCACGCTGGTGCAGGTGCCGGTGCAGGGGATGGCGCACGCGCACGATACCGTGTGGTCCAAGGGGGCCATCGGCCAGTTTCACACGGCGATCTGGTTTATCCTGGGCGCGTGCGTGTTCGACGTGCTCGACGGGCGGCTGGCGCGTCTGGGGGGACAGGACAGCCCGTTCGGGCGGGAGTTCGATTCGCTGGCGGACACGGTGAGTTTCGGGCTCGCTCCGGCGCTGCTGGTCTACAAGATCGTGCTCGACGAGTTCGGTGACGTGGGGATGATCATCGCCTTTCTCTATCTGGCGTGCGGCACGCTGCGGCTGGCGCGGTTCAACTGTATTTCCGCCGCTTCAGACGCGGACAAAGGCGCGCAGACGCCCAAGGATGCGGGCAAGAGTTTCAAGGGTTTTCCAATCCCGGCGGCCGCCGGGGTCATCGCTTCGCTGACCGAACTGCTGCTGTGGTTCGACGAGGATCAGAAGCAAATCGGGGCGTGGAAGTTCGCGCTGCCGCCGCTGATGGTGTTCCTGTCGTACATGATGTTCAGCCACTTCAAATACCCGAGCTTCAAGGCGGTAAACTGGCGCACGCAGCGCACGGTGCCCGCGTTGCTGGTGATCATCGTGGTGATCCTGCTGACGACCCGCTTTTACCAGTGGATGCCGGCGGTCGTTTTCCTGACCTACCTCATGTACGGATTTCTGCGGCCCTGGCTCTCCCGGCCCTGGCGGCGCAGCATCGAGCAGGAAATCGGCGCGCTGGAGGAAGGCGACGACGATGACGATGAGGACGAAGGCCGCACACCCGAAAGCGAGATCGGGGCCGGGCTCTGAGTCCCAGCGGATTTTCTTGGCCAGCCGCGCCGGCGGTTCCAAAGTCAGTAGGGAGGAGCGCCCCTGCTTTTGCGCGGTGGCGCGTGGGAATGGGAGGGACTGCGGCGCGGATGGTAGACGCCATCTGCGCGCGCACCCTGCGCACGCGGTTTTTCCTCCACGCCCCACGCACGTTGGGTGAATTTGGGAGGCGCCGGGACGCTCCTCCCTACCCTTCGCGTGTAGGCTTCATGAGACGGCGTTGCTGGCGCCGGTCGAGCCACCAGGCCAGCCAGATGCAGCCTTCGTAGAGGAGCAGCATCGGACCGGCGACCACGCCCATCGTCATCGGATCGGGCGAAGGGGCGATGAACGCCGCCAGCAACATGATGATAAAAAACGCGTAGATGCGCGTCTTGCGGAGAATTTCCGCGCTGAGCAGCCCGAGCTGCACCAACAGGAAAACGACGACCGGCAACTCGAAGGACAGCCCGAAAATCAGCACGAACTGGGTGGCGAACGAAAAATAGGTGCCGACCGTCCACGTCGGGTCGAAGCCCATGTGCTTGGCGTCGTACCAGAGCCATTTCAGCGTCGCGGGCAGCACGAAACCGAAGCAGAAGTACGCCCCGGTCAGAAACAGGGCGGTGCTGAACGCGATGGCCGGCAGGACGTAGGCTTTTTCCTTTTGGCTCAAGGCCGGCAGCACGAATCCGGCGAGGAAATAGAGCTGAAAGGGAAACGACAGGACGATCCCGGCATAAAAGGCCAGCGTCAGCGAGGTGTTGACGGAATCGGTCGGTCCGAGGCCGCGCAAGGTCCAGGCGGAGGGCTCGGGGATGACGTGCAGCGGGAGCATCACCGCGTGGTTTAGCTGGGCACGGAACGCGAAGCACGCGACCATCGTCAAGCCGAGCACGGCCACCATCTTGACGAGCATCCAGCGCAGGTCTTCGAGGTGATCGAGGAACGGCTTGACCATCTCCGTGTCCTTCCTCTCGCGGACGTTGAAAAGCTTCTGGAGGATGGGCCGGAGAAAAAAGGACATTACGGGGAGGAAAGCCAATAGCAGAGAAGCGGCTTCCGTTCAAGCTGCCAAGGTAGGGATGCTTCTCCGAGGCACTCCCTGATTTTCCGGCCGGTAGCCAAATAACGATCAAATCTCTCCAGAAAATCTACGGACCGGCTCGGAGAGCCGTCAGGACCTGGGTGGACGACCGGCAGCCGGCGCTGCCTGCTCAAAACAGACCCCGCGCGCAGAGCATGGCGTACATGCTGAGCGTGTTCGCGTTGTTGATCTCGCCCTCCGCGATCATCCGGCGGAACTCCTCCGGCGTGAACTCCCGGCAATCGGTGATGCCTTCGCCTTCGACGTGCGACGCGCCTGCCTTCGACAACACGACCCCCCTGGCCAGAAACAGGTGGTTGTGCTCATCGGTGAACCCCTGCGACGTGAAGAAGTAGCCGAGCGGGATCATTTCGACGCCCGCCGCCAGTTGGTAGCCGGTTTCTTCGCGCAATTCCCGTACCGCCGTTTCGCGGACGATGCGCTCGTCGTCGGAGTCCTCCTCGTCGATCTGACCCGCGGGAAATTCCCACATGAGCGCGCGCGCCGGGATGCGCTCCTGGCGGACCAGCACGAATTTTCCCTCCGGAGTCTGTGGCGCGATGACCACGGCGGCCTTCCGGTGGACGACCGTCCAGGCGGTGGGTTTTTCTTGGCGGGTAGGGGTGAAAACGGTCTGCTTGGTCACCCGGAGGTGCGGGTCTTTGTAGACCGTTTCCGTGCTGACCGTTCGCCAGCCGTCCTTGTCGCTGATGAGGGAGGATTTGTTCATGGGGAGGGAGATGATTCGGCGCTCAGGATGTTTTTCCATGCTTCCAGCCGCCGGGCGACGTTGGCAAACGACGGCGCGCCGATGCCCTGCCGGTGTTCCAACGAACGGCGCACGTCCAACACGGCATACACATCCTCGCCAAACGCCTCGCTGGCCGACCGGTAGTCTTCCAAAGGCAACTGCGCGAAGCCGACCTTCCGCTCCAGGCTGAGCGCGACCAGCTTGCCGATGATCTCGTGCGCCTGGCGGAACGGCACGCCCTTGAGCACCAGGTAATCGGCCAAGTCGGTCGCCAACAGGAGCGGGTCACTCGTGGCGCGGGCCATGTTGGCCTTTTCGATCCGCGCCGCGGCCATCATCGCCCCAAACACCCCGAGCGCGTTTTTCACCGTGTCCACGGAATCGAACACGGCTTCCTTGTCCTCCTGCAAATCGCGGTTGTACGTCATCGGCAGTCCTTTGAGAATCGTCAGCAGCCGGAACAGGTTGCCGTAGAGCCGACCCGTCTTGCCCCGGGTCAGTTCCGCCACGTCGGGATTTTTCTTCTGCGGCATGAGGCTGGAGCCGGTAGTGAAGGCGTCGCTCAGGGTCAGGAAGGCAAATTCGCTCGTGGCCCAGAGGATCACGTCCTCGCTCAGGCGCGAGAGGTGCATCCCGATGATGGCGGCAGCCGCGAGGAATTCGCAGGCGAAATCCCGGTCGCTGACGGCGTCCATGCTGTTCTCGCTGACCCTGGAAAAGCCGAGGAGTTGCGCGATCAGCCGCCGGTCGAGGGTGATCGTCGAGCCTGCCAGCGCGCCGCTGCCCAGGGGCAGCACGTCGAGCCGGCGCGCGGCGTCCGCCAGCCGGTCGTCGTCGCGGGCGAACATCTCGACGTAGGCCAGCAGATGATGCGCGAACAGGACCGGCTGCGCGCGCTGCAGGTGGGTGTAACCCGGCATGACGGCCTCGGGATCGCGCGCGCCGAGCGCCACCAGCGCGCTCTGCATCCCCCGCAAGGCCCGGCGGATTTGCGCGATCTCGGCGCGCAGGTAAAGCCGCAGGTCGAGCGCGACCTGGTCGTTGCGGCTGCGGGCGGTGTGCAGCTTCGCCCCGGCGGGGCCGACCCGCGCGGTGAGCGCCGCCTCGATGTTCATGTGGATGTCTTCCAGTTCGGTGCGAAATGCGAACGTCCCCGCCGCGATTTCGGCGCCGATATGGCGCAGGCCCGCTTCGATCTGCGCACGCTCGGGTTCCGTGAGCAGGCCCGCCGCCGTCAGTGCCGCCGCGTGGGCGATGCTGCCTTCGATGTCATGGGCATAGAGCCGCCAGTCGAAGGAGATGGATTCACTGTAAGCGCGTAGCTGCGCGTCCGTTGCCTGTTGAAAACGCCCGGTCCACATGGTTGCCGGGACCATAGCAGAACGGGGCGGGATGGCGACTTCCCGGCGTCATCCGCAAGCTGCTATCCTACGGGCGACCAACACCAGATGAGGAGACGGCAAGGGATGAATACGACTACCAATCAGATGGCTTCTACCGACGTACCGGCAGCTGTAATCGTCGGCATCGACCTGGCTTGGGGCGAGCGCAACGGCGACGGCCTGTGCTTGCTCGCCGCGACGCCGGAGGGTGCCCGGA
>CAXUHC010000101.1:0-14639 GCA_964250705.1 uncultured Chthoniobacterales bacterium
TGCGAGGCCGACTTGAGCCAGCCAGAACAGCGTGGTTGACGCACTTTGGCCTGAAGCCAAGTGCGACGCCGCCTTGCGCCGGGCTCGTGGCTACGGCAAACTCGTGGGAAGGTGACGCCAAACTATCTCACCCGGACCACTAGCGAACCCGGCAAATGCGGGGGGGGGAGGCCGTGCATCCGCGGCTTACGGGTGGGGGTCAAGGATGTGCTCGAATTGCTCGCGGCAGGTGCCAGCCACGAGGAAATTTTGACCGATTACCCCCATTTGGAGGCGGAGGACATTGCCGCGTGCTTGGAGTTCGCTTCTGCGCAGAGTGACCACGCGCTACTCAAAGTGATGTGAGTAGAACCACTGGTTGGCATAGAGTTTTTATCGGACAAGAAAACGATGCACTACGAAGTAGAGTCAGACGGGTTCGCGGTGGCGTCCGGTGTCCTCGGTATCCTCGAACAACAGGAATTGTCTGACGCACTTGGTTCCGTCTCTGGAGCCGGGCGACGCGGGCTGTTGGCGCTACCTCTGGTTGCAGAGTTGGCCCGCTCACCGCGTCTGCATGATCTCGTGCGTCCGCACGTTGCGCACGAGCCGTTCCCGGTGCGCGCCATCTTCTTCGACAAGTCATCGGCCAGCAACTGGCTTGTGCCTTGGCACTAGGACCTGACGTTGGCGGTGCGTTCGCGCGCCGAGGTGCCCGGCTTCGATCCGTGGAGCATGAAGGACGGCGTCCCACACGTCCAGCCGCCCATCGGACTTCTGGAACAAATGCTCGCCGTGCGTCTGCATCTGGACGACGCCGACGAGGCCAACGGCGCGTTGCGTGTGTTGCCCGGCACGCACCGCCTGGGCCGCCTCTCGCCTGCCCAAGTGCAGGAACAACGCGCCCGGCAGGCCGATGTGCTCTGCGCGGTGACAGCGGGTGACGCCTTGCTCATGCGCCCGCTGCTCCTCCATGCCTCGGGCCGCCTGAGCAACGCGAGCCGTCGCCGCCGCGTGTTGCACATTGAGTATGCCGCCTTCACCCTGCCCGATGAACTCTGCTGGCATGAAGGGGCCTGACCGCCAGCGTCAAGGCCTCCTGCGCGATCTGACCGATCCGCGTTGGATCAAGGTCAAGGGAGCCTTGTTTCTGTTCTTGGGCTTGCTGGCCGCCGGTCTGCTGCTCACCGAGCACCCGTCGTTGATCGACGCAGTCCTGCTGTTGATTTGCGTTTGGGGCTTTTGCCGCGCGTACTACTTTGCTTTCTACGTCATCGAGCACTACGTGGACCCAAGCTACAAGTTCTCGGGGCTGTGGTCCTTTGTGCGTTACCGGTGGCGTAGATGAGGAGCACTCCTGCTTTGCCTCTTCTGATAACGATTTTACCGCGCGACGTCAAACAAGGTTCCGACCGATGAAACGCTCTACCAGGCTCGAACTCGCCAAGCAAACGGTGGAGATCGTCGAGCGCGGCACTTACCGCTCGCCGACGGGCCGATCAGTCGATCTCACCCCATCACTGCACGCCTGCTTGGAAGGCACACGGTTCTTCACGCCGGAAGAGTGGGTTCGTTTGCGCGACACCGCCTTGTCCAGACCATCGCCGGTCCACCGCACGGTCATCGAAGTGGTCAATGAGACGACGCTGCAAGGTCTCACCCGCCTCCTGGCGGCATCGTCGGAGCCGGTGGCGGTGCTCAACTTCGCTTCCGCTAAGAACCCGGGCGGCGGTTTTCTCAACGGCAGCCAAGCACAGGAGGAATCGCTGGCGCGTAGTTCCGCCCTGTATGCCTCGTTGCTGCGAGCACCGGAGTTTTACGAGCGGCATCGTGCCTCGCCGTCGCTCCTGTACTCGGACGCCATGATTTTCTCGCCCGGCTGCCCGGTCTTCCGAAACGACGAGGGTACACTGCTCGAACAACCGCAAACGGCTACGTTCATCACGAGCCCCGCTCCCAACGCGGGCGCGGCGGCCAACACGAGGCCCGAGGAGTTACCGCGGATCCCGGAGGTGTTCCGCCGCCGCAGCGAAGGCGTGTTGGCAATGGCGGCAGCGCATGGCTACGGACGGTTGGTGCTGGGGGCGTGGGGCTGCGGTGTGTTCCGCAACGATCCGCAGGTGGTAGCTGCCAGCTTTGCTACGCACTTGGGAGTAGGTGCTTGGGCTGGCCGCTTTCAGCACGTGTTGTTTTCGGTGCTGGACACGTCATCCGCCCAAGACACCTACGCGGCGTTCCAGCAGGCACTCGATCCAGCGATCTAGACTCCGACTGGCGGATGGTGTCGCACTCGGTGGTAAGATCCGCGCGTCAGCGATGAGGATTGCGATAGCAATAAGTTCGAGGCAGCATCGTTTTGATTTTTGCGCCCGGCAACAGGATGATCTTGGGATGGGAACCATCCCATCTCCAAATTTGCTTCTCCCGCAAGGAACCCGTGTGGTCACGCGGTCGGAGGCCCAGTGTTTTCACAGTACGAGAACGAAGTCGGTTGGTTCTGTCGGGGTAATTTTCCAAGTGCCGACGGATGCGGTGCACGCTTACCTTGTGCGTTTTGCGGACGGCACCGAGGCAGCCTTGCACCGCTACGAGCTTTCTATTCTCAAGCACCATTACAGTGAGGAGATGGACGCGGCGGCTGTGCAGGCGGATGATATGGAGGAACTACGCCCCTTCATCATCTACCGCTGCGTGGTCGGCTCGCGCGCCTACGGCCTGGATGATGAGCACTCGGATACTGACCGGCGCGGGATCTACCTGCCGCCCGCCGACCTGCACTGGAGCCTCTTCGGCGCGCCCGAGCAGTTGGAGGACAAGGCAGGTCAGGAGTGCTACTGGGAGCTGCAGAAGTTTCTGGTCATGGCTCTCAAGGCCAACCCGAACATCCTAGAGTGCCTGCACACGCCGCTGGTCGAACACGCTGAACCATTGGCGCAGGAACTCCTCGCCATGCGCAGCGTGTTTCTGTCCAAGCTCATCTACAAGACCTACAACGGCTACGTATTGAGCCAGTTCAAAAAACTGGAGCAGGACCTGCGCGCCAAGGGCGAGATCAAGCAAAAGCACGCCATGCACTTGATCCGGCTGCTGCGCTCTGGCATCACGGCTTTGGAGACAGGCGACCTCGTGGTCCGGGTACCCGAGGATGTGCGCCAGGAGCTTCTCGCCATCAAGCGCGGCGAACTCTCCTGGGAGGAGGCCAACAGGCTGCGCCTGGACCTGCACGCCCGCTTCGACGCCGCTTTCGCTTCCACCAGCCTGCCCGAGCGGCCCGACTATGCCGCCGCCAACGATTTCCTTTTGCGCGCTCGCCGCACCCGCCTATGAACCCGGACAACCCCACCGACGACCCACGCCTGCGCCAAGCGGTGGCCGCGCACCCGTACCCGCTGCTCTTTGCGACGATCAGCGGCGCGCACCTCTACGGTTTTCCCTCTGCCGACAGCGACTTCGATCTGCGTGGCATTCATCTGCTGCCCGCTGAAAAGCTGTTGGGTTTGGAAGTCGCTGACGAGACGCTGACCCACGAGAGCATCATCGGCGGTCTGGAAGTAGATCTGGTCACCCACGATGCACGCAAATTCTTCCGGCTCGTGCTCAAAAAGAACGGCTATGTACTGGAGCAAATTTTCTCGCCGTTGGTGGTTCACGCCATGCAGGAGCAGTTCGATGCGTTGCGCGACATTGCCCGGCGGTGCATCACTCGAAACCACGAGCACCATTACAAAGGTTTCGCGCACAATCAGTGGAAGCTCTTTGAGAAAGAACACCCCCGCCGGATCAAACCGATGCTCTACGTATACCGGGTGTTGCTGACGGGCATCCACCTGATGAACACGGGTGAAGTAGAAGCCAACCTCGTTAAGCTCAATGAGGGCGAGTTCCACTTGCGCCACGTCGATGAACTCATCGCCCGTAAGCGCGCCGGGGCCGAGCAGGGTACACTGGCCGACGACGATGTCGCCTTTCACGAGGCTGAGTTCCATCGTCTGCTGGCCGAACTGGAAGCCGCCGCTGAACGCAGCTCGCTGCCTGAACTACCCGCCGGACGCGCCGACCTCAATGAGTTGCTCCTATCCTTACGCAGCGTCACCGCCTCGCCGCCAGCAAATTAGCTCTTGACCACATCAGCCGCGTTCAGCTAATCTTCCCATCGGTTCTAACTGCGACCATGCGCGCGCTCCTCCAAACGTATCAGATCGTTGCCCGGCAGGCTTCTGCCAGGGCACAGGAGCATCGCGCCGCAGGCGGAACCTTCCGGTAGAGCGTAGAAGAGCAACTTCTTTTCCCTCACCGAAATACCACAAGCGGCGAAGGCGCGAGACAAACGCGCTGGTTTGCCACCTGTCAGCCCTGGGTCATTCAACCCAGGGCTTTTTTGTTGGCTCAACCCGTCCTCGCGCTCGAACCGCTTTCAACACCAACCCAAGAAGACAACCAACAAATTATGAACACAAACCTACCCACCCTCAATCCCACCATGCAAACCGTCAGCCCCGGCCAAGTGCAGGACTGCCGTGGTTCACCAATGCTCTCCAGCTTGGAACGTACCCGCAATCTCGGCGTCGCCGCCCACATCGACGCGGGCAAGACCACTCTGACCGAGCGCATCCTCTTCCACACCGGTGCTATCCACCAGATGGGCGAGGTACATAACGGCAACACGACCACGGATTCTCACCCGCTGGAACGCAACAAGGGCATCACGATAAATTCCGCCGCCGTGTCCTGCACTTGGCAGGACCACCGGCTCAACCTGATCGACACGCCCGGTCACGTGGACTTCACCGCCGAGGTGGAGCGCAGCCTGCGCGTGCTCGACGGTATGGTGGCCGTGTTTTGCGCGGTCGCCGGCGTGCAGCCGCAATCGGAAACCGTCTGGCGGCAGGCTAACAAGTACGGTGTACCCCGCTTGGCATTCATCAACAAGATGGACCGCACCGGCGCGGACTTCGCGCGCGTGGCGGGTGAGTTGCGTCGCAAGCTGGGCGCGAATGCTTGGCCCGTCGTGCTGCCGCTCGGGGCGGAGGATGGTCTCGTCGGCCAGACCGACGTAATCAACCAACATCTGCTCGTGCCTGATGCTCACGGCAACGTGCAAACGCTACCGTTAGCACCGGAACACCTTCCGGCGGCCAAACGTGCCCTGGCGGAACTGATAGAGGCTCTGGCGGAACTCGACGAGGAGGTTGCCGACCTCTTCCTGCGCGAGCAGGAGATCACAGCTGCCAAGTTGCACGCCGCCGTCCGTCGTCAGACGCTGGCAGGCCGCTTCGTGCCCGTGCTCGGTGGCTCGGCGTTCAAGCACGTGGGAGTGCCCGCGCTCTTGGATGCCGTGGTCGCTTACCTGCCCAGCCCGCTGGACAAACCGGCGGCGCGGGGCGAGCAGCCTGACACGGGTGAAGCCGTGGCGTTGCCTGCTGATCCGCAAGGATCGGCGTGTGCGCTGGCATTCAAGCTGTGGAGCGACCGGCACAAGGGCCGCGTGGTCTTCGTGCGCGTGTACTCGGGCACCTTGCGTCCTGGGGACACGTTGCTGAACCCGCGTACTGGAAAGCGAGAGCGGGTTACCCGTCTGCTCCAACTTCAGGCCGACAAAGAGCGCGAACTGGAGGTCTGCACGGCGGGCGACATCGCTACCGTCGTGGGTTTCAAAGACGTGCGCACTGGCGACACCCTCTGCGAGGAGGACTACCCGGTGCTCCTGGAGCCGCCGAGTTTTCCCGAGCCGGTCGTGTCGATGGCCATCGAGCCGAAGACACGCGCCGACCAAGAGAAGTTGGGTGCTGCCTTAGGCCGGTTGGCCGACGAGGACCCGACCTTCCACGTCAGCGCAGATCCGGAGACGGGCCAGACCCTCGTCGCGGGCATGGGTGAGTTGCACCTGGAGGTCATCCAGCAAAAGCTCGCCCTCGACCACGGCGTGGAGGCCGCCACGGGGCAGCCGCGCATCGCCTACCGCGAGACCGTCACCCGCGCCGCCTCCGGCGTGGGTGAACAGCGCAAGCAAAACGGCGGTGTCGGCCAGTTTGCCAAGGTGAGCGTCCACGTTGCCCCGCGCGAGCGGGGTCAGGGCAACCTAGTCGAGGACCGCATTGTCGGGGGAGTGATCCCCCGGCAGTTCATGGCTGCGTGCCGTAAGGGCGTAGAAGAAGCACTGGCTGATGGTGTGCTCGGTGGGCATCCCGTCGTGGACGTGGCGGTCGAGATCATCGACGGCCAAGCCCACGCCAAGGACAGCAACGAGTTGGCGTTCCGCTTGGCTGCGATCTTCGCGGTCAAGGAGGCGTTGCGCCAAGCGGGAGCGATCCTGCTGGAGCCGATCATGGCCGTGGAGTGCGTCGCGCCGGACGAGTACCGGGGCGATCTGCTCGGCGACCTGAACCGGCGGCGCGGGCGTATCGTGGGTGTCGAGGAGCAGGCTCGTGGCGCGGACAGCGTGGAGGTGACCCTCCAGGCCGAAGCACCGTTAGCCGAGCTTTTCGGTTACGCGAACGCGATCCGCTCGCTGAGCCGGGGCCGTGCATCTTACTCGATGCGACCGACACGGTTTGAGCCTGTGCCCATTAAACCGAGTTGAGAAGTTGGGACAAGCCGGGGGATGTAAAAATCCTCCGGCTTGTTTTCCTTCGTCAAATGTTTTTGGGTTTGTCGACGGTATCTTCAGTCCTTCAGCATCCACTTGGTGTGTCAGGCCAAGTCTCTAGGTTGTTGGAATAGCGGGTATACCGGCGAACTTTGCCGCCCAATTTACTTTGGCGGTCAGGGTCATCAGGAGCGCGAGGGTGACCACGGCTCCGATGGTGATAGTCAACCCTGTCAGCCCGTCAAAGAAGAACGAGTAGCTGAACAGCACCAAGTAAACAAATTGCGCTAGGACGGCGATCCATGCGAACGTCTTTCCTGCCGCCGCCCGCAGGTACCCTCCCACGAGAGCTAAGGACACCGCCGCCGCGACCGTGAATGCCAGCGCGAGCGGGATCAGGTCAACAAGGTAAGCAAAAAGCAGTTGAAAGGCGAAGAACGCTGCCGCCAGGAAAAAGTAGTTCATCGGGTGCAGATTCACTCCGCGCAGGATGCCCACGATGACCAGCACCGTAAAAAAGAACAGCAAAGACACCGGGGCAAAGAACGTGATGCGCGTGGCCACCGGACCCGGATTGAGCAGGTTGGGCATCGCCATGCCGATGGGCTGCGCACCGATGACATCGGGGTAGTTCCAGACGAGTTGCCAGCCTTCGCCTACCTGCGTCCGCTTGCCGGGTGATCCGGTGCCTACCGGGAAGTCAATCTCGGCGAAGTCCGTCTTCATCGAGAGCGAGAAGTTGCGTACCCGCGTTGTGTCACCGAATCCGTAGCTCCAGCGGTCCAGCCCGCGCGAACGGTACGCCACTCGCAGCGGAGCCGAGGCTCCGGGGGCCAACGTCACGGCTTCGGTGACGCCCTCCGCCACCGTCGCGCTCTTGGTGGAAGTGATCTCGCCCAGCCGAAAAGCGAAGTTCTCGTACGACGCCCCCGCCGAGGGGAACCGGAAGTTGACGTAGAAGGTCTGGGTGATCGGCGTGGGATTGCTGACGGTGTAATCGCCCTGGAAATCCACGAGGTAGGTGCGGTAACGCAGCAGGCCTTTCTTCTTTGGTTCGTAGGAGAGGGCCACCTTCACCTCGCTGGTGGCAGGGGCGATGCGTTTCTTGCCGTCTGCGCTGGCGGGCGAGGTGTAGTAGACGACGGGGTGCGGCTGGTCCATCGCTGGTCCCCAGCTTCCGGCCACGTCGTCTCCGAGGCTGCCGGAACGCTCCCCGGAACGCTGGGTGAGGCTGGCACCGAGCAGGAACCAGCCGACGGTAGTGGCCCCGAAGATGAGGGCGATGACGAGCAGGCGTTTGAAAGTCATAAAAAGACGAAGTGCGAAGGATGAATGGAGCGATCTGGTCGTTGTTGGGGCGAGGTAGGTTCAGGGCGCGACGGCACGTTTCTGGTAAAATAGTTCGGCGTTGGGTTGTTCCCCTTTGAGCAGATCCTTGCACAGCCGGATCATCGGTGGACCGCTCGACGCTGGAGCCGTTACTGCTGGTGCCAGGGCGACATTGCCTTCCAGGGCCGTCAGTTCGTATCCTTCCGGAATTTGCAGTTCCCAGAGCAGCGTTTGCACGAAGAGGTTAATTTCGGGCAAGGCCAGGGCGATCCGACCCGCCACCGGCGCGAGGGCCGGTTGGTGGCCCGTGTAGGACAGGTCGATTTGCGTGGTTTTTCCAGCGGGTTCGACCGGGAGCATCAGGTCGATGCGGCCTCCACCCCGGTCTACCGGCAGGGCATCGTGGGCGTTGACCGAGCAGGACAGAAGTTGGGCCTCTTTTGGGAGCGTCAGTTCCACGGTCTGCGGCCCATCGTGGCGTACAGTTACCGTGCCCTCGCAGAGCAGCGCGCCGTCCGCCACCAAACGCGTGCGGAAACGGCTCTGCTCGACGGTCGCCCGCACCGTGCGCACCAGCGGCAGGCGGCGGACTCGCACCAGCGTGCTGGCATTGTCCGACGGGGCCGGCTTGTCCTGGTCCACCACCGCAAAGCTGCCGTCCGCGAGGTCGCTGGCCAACCAGCGCGGAAGTTGGCGCGCGTCGCCCGCTGGCAGGGAAGCACCGCCCTCGTTAGGGGTAAACTCCACGCCTTCGATCATCGGCAGCACATACCGCGCACTGCGTAGACGCCCTCCGTTGGACGCGACCTGCGGAGTGTCCAGATGCCAGTCACCCTCGACAGATGGCTGGGGAACTTCGTAGGTGAGCAACACTTCCCGCCGCAAGGTGTCTGGAGTCTTCCAGACGACTTCCAGGCGTCGCGTTCCCGCTGCCTCGGATTTTACCACGCGCCAGGAGTCCAAATCTTCCCCAGAGACTGATAGGACGTTGGTGGCGGCAGGCAGAAGGAAATCGGCGGTCGTCCCCGTGCCCGCGTCGGTGCTCAAACGTAGCCGGGCCTTGTAGGCGAGCTGGCCTTCGTCGTAACGGACCAATGCCTGCGCGTCCATCTGCCAGACGCTCGGCACCGGTGGCGGGGCGGGTTTGCGCTCCTGCGAGTTGACGAGGTTGAGCACCAACGGTTGGTCGGCAGGCAGACGAAAGACATTGGAAGAGGCGTTGCTCTCCTGGCGTGCATCCGTCGTCGTGACGGGAGAATCTTTTGGTGCACGGGCTGCGTTGGGTACCTCGGCCAACCATCCTTCTGGGACGCCGGAAACACGCAACTCGTTGATCAAAGCAGATGGGCCACTCAGTCGCAACGCGTGCTCCCCGGGTGTTTTTCCCTCTCGTACATCTGCCGAGAAGCGCAACGTCACGCTCCGTCGGCCTGGATGGTCCAGGAAAAGAGTGTAGGTCCCGTCGCGGATCGCGACCAACGTCCCCTCGGGTTCCACGCTGGAAAGAAGAACTTCCTGGGCAGGCAGCAGTGGCACGGCGGTCCAACCTTCGGCAAAACCAATGACCTCGAACACGGCTTGGCCGGTGACTTGGCGAGCATCGTCCGAAGACGAAATTTCGTACCGCGCCGATTGCACCGAAAACGCCACGGGCGGTGCGGGAGTTTTCGCTGGTGCTGGAGGACCAGCTTTCGGTTGGGCGGCTTCCCAGAGGGCCTTCAACTCACCGTAAGGCAAAGTGACCGTGCCAGAAGGGATCGGCGGCAGCGCGGGCGGCACGAGTGGCGACGCGATTTCCTGGGCTGGTGGAGGCTGTTGGCCGAGAGCGGGACCGACCAGGCCGAACGCGGCGACACCAGAGACGGCAAGAACCTTCCAAGACGACCGGGATTGTGAGCACATGCCGATACTCTCGCGCCCGGATGTGAAGCGAGAATGAAGGCCGCGTGATCTTTGCGTGAAGATTTACGTCGCCAGGGGCAGCCGCACGACGAACTCGCTGCCTTGGCCCAAGCTGCTGCGAACCTCAATGTTCCCTCGCGCTGCTTGCACCACGGATTTTACCAGGGCAAGCCCCAAGCCTGTCCCTCTCACGCCGGTGCGAGGATTACCCGGCGTGAAGAAACGCTCAAAAATCTTCGGGAGGATTTGCGGCTCGATGCCTTGTCCTTCGTCACGCACCACGAGCCGGGCAGTGTTCTCGGTTGCTGGGTCGCGGGCGAGTTCCAGAAAAATACCCTGGTTTGCTGGGGTGAAGTGCAGCGCGTTGTCGAGGAGATTGCCTACGATTTGCCGGAGATGCTCATGGGTGATTTGGCACCGCATCGCTGTCTCCGGGACGCTCCAGGTAAAGCGGATGCCCAAAGCGGCAGCTCGCTCGTGGTAGGTCCCGGCGGCGAGATCACGCACTGCGGCAGCGAGGTCCAAAGGGGTGGCAGTGAGATTGGCAGCTGGCGCGCTCTCCAGCTGGGCCAATTGCAGCAGTCCGTCCACAATGCCGTCGAGCCGGGCGGTCTCCTGCTGGATGTTCGTCAGAAAGCGGGCACACGCCACCGGATCGTGAACGGCCCCGTCTTCGAGCAACTCCGCCGCGCCCCGGATCGCCGCCAACGGGGTTTTGAGTTCGTGGGAGAGGTTGGTGACGGTTTCCTCCACGTACGCCTTGCCTTCGAGCTTGCGGCGCATCCGCTCGACCGCCCTTGCCAGGGCACCCAGTTCGCTGCGGGTCCAGGTTTCCAGGCGCACCCCGCCTTCTCCGGCGGCGATGCGCTCGGCCTGCATGGCCAGCGAACGGACGATGCGGGTCAGATAGCCGGAGAGCACGTAGGCCAGAGCCGCCGCCAGCGCGGTTGCCACCATGAGGGGCAGAAGCAACTCCTTGATCGTGTGGACCACGAAGTGCACCAGGCGCGTCGTGGGCTTGAGCACGCTGACCGCCCCGATCAGCGTGCGGCGCTGCCACACGGGCACCGTCGAGTAAATGAGAACCCGGCTCCGCTGCCGGTCGAGTTGCCAGCGACTTCCGTAACGTCCGGCCAGAGCCAACCGGACATCCAGGTCATTGCTGTGGTCACGCCCCATCTGGGCATGATCCAAAGTGTCGTACAGAACGCGGCCAGCCCGGTCGTAGAAGACCAGCCGGGTGTCTGCCTCTTCGGGCGTGAAGCCAAAAAGCCGCGACTTGGCCGAGCGGTAGCTCTCGAAGTCGGCGAAGTACCGGGAGAGCGACGCGGTAGTTTGCGCAGGATCGCCGCCCGTGTCCGCTGCCAGCCGCGCGTAGAGGTCGCCTGCCAGCGCGGCGGTGTCGATCATGCCCTCTTCGGTGGCTTGCAGGTGGGTTCGCTCCAGACTTTGGCGTAGTTCCCAGGCCAGATAGCTCACCGGGAGCACGAGCATGGCCAAGTGGAAGGCGAACACTTTCCAATGAATAGAATGTAGACCGGGCAGGCCGAGCTTCATGGGTCGAACGGGTACGAACCGGATTATCATTTACGGCAACTCACGGGCGCGGTAGCCGACCCCGCGCACCGTTTCGATCAAACCTTCGCCAAGGCTGTTTCCTCCGGCTTCAGCCAATTTGCGGCGCAGGCTTTTGACGTGCGCGTCGATGGTGCGGTCGGTGACCGCCCCGCCGTCCTCCCAGGCGCGGTCGAGCACCTGTTCACGGGTGAATACCCGGCCCGGTGAACCGCTCAAAAGAGCAAGCAGCCGAAACTCCTGCCGGGTCAGGGTCAGCAAACTTCCCCCGCAACGAGCTTGAAACTTCTCTTCGTTGATCTCCAGTGGACCATAGCGCAAGACGCTCGTGCTAGCCGGGATGACTGCGGGAGACGGCTGGGCCTCCGGCGGAACATTCAACCGGCGGCGCAACGCCTTGATCCGGGCGATCAGCTCGCGGGGGCTGAAAGGCTTGGTCACGTAGTCGTCGCCCCCGATCTCCAGCCCGACCACCCGGTTGATCTCGTCTCCTTGGGAGGTCAGAAAGAGAATCGGCAGACGCTCCGAGAACCGGCGCACCTGTCGGCAGACCTCGAAGCCGTCAATGTCGGGCAGACCTACGTCCAGAATGAGCAGGTCAGGTGCAGGCAGTTGACCGCAAAGTGCCACGGCTTCAATGCCCCGCGCTGTGCTGCGCACTGCGTAGCCTCGTGCTCGCAAGGCGTAGTCGAGGATATCCACGATGTGTGGATCATCCTCGGCGACGAGAATGTGAAAAGGGGATGACACGCCCCAAAGTGTAAGCCGAACAAGCGAGCAAGTGACACTTCATTCGGAAGCGAGTTGCGGTCTGCCCCCGAGACAGGCTTGTAGTCGAGCAGCCTGTAAGCGCGGGACGCTAACGTAGTTTTACGCCCCATCTGATGAAGATATGAGCGTCCTTGTATCCTCAGTCGAGAACAAGACAAACATTACCGGGATTAAATACGGCTGCATAAATTCCTGAAAAATTACCTGTTGCTTTCCCAAAGGAGAAGCGACAGCTTTCTGTTGGAAAGCAATAGGAGACGCACGACCGAAGCCATATGAAACAGAAAAAGGATGTCCAGCAGGGGACGCTCGCCCTGATGATCTTGAAGACCCTCGACGTGCTCGGGCCGCTGCACGGATATGGCGTCGCCCGGCGCATCGAGCAAATCAGCGGCGACCTGCTCTCTGTCAACCAGGGGACGCTCTATCCCGTCCTGCTGAGGTTGGAGCAAGAGGGAGCCATCGCTTCAGAATGGGGCCCCTCGGAAAACAACCGCCGGGCGCGATTCTACCGACTGACGGCAGCGGGGCGCAAACTCCTCGGCGTGGAGAGGCGTACCTGGGAGCAAACGGCGGCGATCATCGAACGTTTCTTGACCGTGAAAGCGGAGGATTTGGCATGAGGTTCCTGAACCGCCTGTGCAAACGACTGCTCCACTTTGCCAGCCGCCATCACGGCGGCGAACGGCTGCGCGAGGAGATCGAGGCCCATCTCGCCGCCCTGACGGAAGAGAACATCCGCGCCGGCATGGCTCCCGCCGAAGCCGCGCGCCAAGCCCGCCTGAAATTTGGCCCGATGGAAACGGTGCGCGCCGATTACCACGCCGAGGCCGGCGTTCCATTCTTGGAGGATCTGCTGCGGGATGGGCATTACGCGTTGCGCGTGCTTTGGAAATCGCCCGCATTTACCCTCGTCGCCGTCCTGAGTCTGACGCTGGGCATCGGGGCTAACGTCGTCGTCTTCGGCGTGGTCAACGCCGTTCTGCTGCACCCGCTGGCAGTCAGCGATCCGTCGAGCCTCTACCAGGTTCGTCAACAAGCCTGGGCCAAGGGGCGGCTGGTGACCACCTCTTACCCAGCGTTGCGTGACTTCCAAGAGCGTAACACCGCCTTCAGCGGCATGGCAGGCTACAACGGGTATTCCAGCGCGCGGCTGAATCGGAACCACTCGACGCGGAACGTGGCGGGCGTCGAGACCACCGGCAACTATTTCGATCTGTTGGGCGTGCAGCCACAGGTCGGCAGGTTCTTTCATGCGGTGGATGAGAACGGGCCGGGCTCCGCGCCCTACGTGGTGTTGAGTGATAGTTTGTGGCGCAGCGAGTTCCAGGCAGATCCGAATATTATTGGAACAAATGTGCAGCTCAACAAAGCCCCGTTCACGGTGATCGGCGTGACCCCGGCTTCGTTCCACGGCACCGAGCAGTTCGTCTGGCCGGATTACTGGATTCCCATGGTCAACGCCGCCCCGGTGGAGGGTTGGGACTACCTGTCCGACCGGGCTGCCAACGCGGTGACGGTGCTTGGACGGCTGAAACCGGGCGTGACGCCCCAGCAAGCGGTGGACAACCTGAATGTCGTCGCGCTCCAGTTGGCCAAGGAGTACCCGCAAACCGATAAGGGGGTGTCGTTGCGGCTCATCCATCCGGGGCTTTATGGGGACAATGGCGACGTGATCCGTGGCTTCCTGTACAGCGTGACACTGCTCGTGCTGCTCGTGCTGGCGGCGGCCTGCGCCAACTTGGCCAGCCTGTTCGCAGCGCGCGCGGCGGACCGCCGCAGGGAACTGGCGATCCGCGCAGCACTGGGAGCGAGCCGGGGACGACTGCTGAGGCAGCTTTTGACCGAAGCCCTAGTAGTGTCGCTGTTGGGCGGCGCGACGGGTTTATGGACGGCGAGTCTGCTGCTGGGGGTGCTGAACCACTGGCAATCGCCTTACGGCCATCTGGCGGTTGGCGTCGACGGGTGGGTGTACCTGAGTGCCTTGGTCCTGACCTTGGTCAGCACGTTGCTTTTTGGCCTGGCTCCGGCACGGCAGGTGTGGCGGAACCATCCGTCGCAGGCGATGAAAAGCGGGTCAGCGGAGCCGGTGTCCTTGCGCGGCCTCGCGCCACGCGACTGGTTGCTCGGAGCACAGATCGCCATCTGCACGCTGCTGGTCACGGCCTCGTTGGTGGCCATGCGCGCCATGGTGCGCCTGCTTCATACCCCGATGGGCTTCCGTCCGCAGGGGGCTCTGCTGGCTAGCGCGGACCTCAGTCAACTTGAACCGGGCGGTGACGCGGTGTTCATCAAAGAGCAGGCGATCCTCGAAGCGGTGCGAGGCATTCCCGGCGTCGTGGCGGCGGGGGCGACCAGCCGCGTGCCGATGACAGGTGGATTGCATGGAGTGCCTATCTTCACACCTGGAACCACCGACTTCGCCTTGAGCAACGCGGTACTCTCCCCCTATGTGTTCACCGTGTCGCCGGGCTACTTGGAAGCGGCGAACACCAAG
>CAXUHC010000102.1:0-836 GCA_964250705.1 uncultured Chthoniobacterales bacterium
GACGCGTCCGACACCTCGCCTGTTTTTTCCTTATCTGCACCATCGATCACGCCGCTGCGCTCCTCGTCCCCGGTCCTCGAACGTCGCCAGAGGGGCGGCGTCGCCGTACACTGACCGCAAAATTATAGCACGGCGCGCTTTCGCCGGCGAGCGCGCTACCCTCGATCGCGGCGTTCGCCTTCGCGTTCTACTCGATCCGGGATGGCCTGATCATGGCATATGCGCTGTCGGCCACCGCCGCCGCGGGCCGCAGCCCCGGCGTGGAGCAGCGCGCGCACGTCGTCCGCCGTGCGCACCCCGCCGCCTACGGTCAACGGCATGAAACACTGGTCGGCGGTCCGCCGGACCACGTCGACCATCGTGCGCCGGTCGTCCGACGAGGCCGTGATGTCCAGAAACACCAGTTCATCTGCCCCCTGGTCGTTGTAGGCCAGGGCGCATTCGACGGGATCACCGGCATCGCGCAGAGCCAGGAAGCGGGTGCCTTTGACAACCCGCCCGCCGGTGACGTCCAGGCAGGGAATGACGCGTTTGGTCAGCATTTGGGGCGTTTGGGAAAAGCTGGCGGGTTAACAGGTGATCACTCGAATTTCACGACCGGTGGAGATAGCTGTTGCGTTTTGAGGATGGTTGTCTAGCATCCGGGCGTTTTCAGTGGGGGAAAATGTCTCCACGGCCCGTTCTTCAATATGAGTGAAAGCCAGCCCGGTCAACCATCTGCCACGTCCTCGCCCGTCCGTTCGGAGGCCTTTGCCAACGCGGATGACGACGCGTTGACGCAGACGCGTCTCGCCGAAGCACCCTTCGCGCTTTCGCAGGAACCGGTAACAGCGGAC
>CAXUHC010000102.1:846-14632 GCA_964250705.1 uncultured Chthoniobacterales bacterium
GCCGGCTTACGAACATCTCGGTGAACTGCCCGCGACGTACGGCACGCAGAGCGTTTACCTCGTGGCCTACGATCCCCGCCAGCTTTTCGTTTATTGGGACATCGACTGGAAAAGCGCGCCGAACACGGTCTACGCGCTGCGAGTTTTCCGGGGTGACGGGCAACTGGAAAAGCGGCTCGACATTGCCTCGACCGATGCCGGGCGCTACGTGGAGGTCGAGCTTCCGAGCGCGAGCTACTACGTGGAACTCGGCCAGCATGGGCGCGACGGCAGTTGGCAGCCCGTAGCAATTTCCAGCCGGGTGACGATGCCCCCGCCGGGACTTTCCGGGGACCTGGAACCGACGTTTGCCACGCTGCCGTTCCACCTGAGTTTCCAGCGGTTGCTGGAGTTGATTCACAACGCAATGGGTCACGGTGAAGGTTTGACCATCGCTCTGTCGCGCCTCCAGCAGGGCGGGGAGTCGGCGGTATCTCCGCTGCTGGGCACGTTGCACCGCCTGACCGGCGACCAACTGCACACGCTGGAAATGCTGCTCGGGCAGCGGTTTGAGGTCGCGTCGGATACCAGCAGTCCGGGCGGGGGCGGGCCGGGTGAGGCGGCGGGCGTGCTGCATGACCGGCACGAGACGCTTTCTTCCGGGGCGTTCGGGAGCGAGAACCTGTCGTCCGGGGCGTTCGGGAGCGAGAACCTGTCGTCGGGCGGATTTGGCAGCGAGGCGCTTTCGTCGGTGGTTCCTGCGCTTGGTGGCAGCGAGACGCTCGGCGGGGAGACGCTTTCGTCCGGTGGTTTTGGCAGTGAATCGTCCCTTGGGGTCGGTGCGCCAGGTAGCGAGTGGCTGTCGTCAGGAGCATTCGGCAGCGAGGCGCTTTCGTCGTTCACGGCACCCGGTCCGAGCAGCGAGGTGTGGCGTCTGGCGGGAAAAATCGGGCTAGGCGGCGGCAGCGACACGATGGACAGCGAGCGGGCGGCGGTGTTCCTGCAAGCGGTCGAGAAGAACCTGGACACGCTGAGTCCGTTGTTCAGCGGGTTTGGCGGCGAACACCTTGGCGCGAGCGACGGTTTCAGCGCGGGCGGATGGTGAGGAACGGGTTGGCTTGCCTTGAGTGAATGGTCGATTATTTTACACGATATGTCGGTGATCACATTACAAGCTCACTACGATGGTAAGCATGTCGTTTGGACGAGCGGTATGATTTACCGGCCAACGCCAGCCTCATCGTGACGGTGCTCCCGGTGACAGCAGACTTGGATTCCGAAGAGACTTGGTTGCGGGCAACGGGATCAAGTAAGGTTTTCGAGTTCCTCTCCGATCCCGCCGAAGACATTTACACCATCACCGACGGCGAGCCGTTCCGCGATGCGTTATAAGATTGTTCTGGTTCGGTCCTTTCGATGACCTCTCCGGTAGCAAGGTCAGACCGGCAGTAACTCTTACCAAGGCGATTGGAGTGCATAGCCACGTTGTGCTTGCCTTCATCACAAGCGTGGTACCGCCTGGATGACCAGGTTGCGCCACGCAGGTGCCCGATCATCATGCCTCCAAACAAAGGTCCTCGCCCTCGCAAGAAGCCCCGCCCCAAAGACCGGCTCGTCGAAGCGTACCTCGACTACCTCGCAAACGAACGCAACGCCTCGAAGCACACGCTGGAAGCCTACAGCCGTGCGCTCGACGGGTTCCGTGCCGCCCAGCCCGGCGCTCCCGGCTGGACCGAGTGCACGACCGAGCCTTTCCGCGATTATCTCTTTGACGTGATGAAACGCGGGCAGGCGCGCGCCTACGTCCGTTTGCAGTTCGCCGCGTTGCGCTCGTTCTACAAATACCTCTGCCAGCGGCGCGGCCTCGCGCTCAACCCGCTCAAGGCGCTCCACCTGCCCAAGGCCGAGAAAAAACTGCCGCAGCCGCTGACCGCCTCCCAGATCGACGCCCTTCTCGACGCCCCGCTCAAAACCGTAAAATCCGACAAGGCTCCCGCGTGGATGCCCGCGCGCGACACCGCCATCCTCGAACTTTTTTACAGCAGCGGCCTGCGCCTGGCCGAGCTGGCCGCGCTCAATTGCGAAGACCTCGACCCTTACACCGAAAGCGTGCGTGTTTTCGGCAAAGGCCGCAAGGAACGCGTCTGCCCGGTGGGGTTGCCCGCGTTGGAAGCCGTGTCGCGCTACCGCCAGGAGGCCGGGGTGCGCGCGGGTCCGTTGTTCATCAGCAAGCTGCGAAAGCGGCTCTCGGGGCGGTCGGTCTGGTTGACGATGAAACGCTATCTGCCGCACGCCAATATTCCCGTGACCGTGAGCCCGCACAAACTGCGGCATTCGTTCGCCACGCATCTGCTCGACGCTGGTGCGGACCTCCGCAGCGTTCAGGCCCTGCTCGGCCACGCCAATCTTTCAACCACGCAGATCTATACCAAAGTGACCGTTGAGCGGCTCAAGACCGCCTACAATGACGCTCACCCAAGGGCGTAAGCCATCTGCTGTCCCTTTTTTATCCGTCTGTCCCTTTTTGTGCACATCCTGGCCCCGGTCGCACGAGTTTAGGCCGATATTGCACGGAATCCCGGCCATTTACACCGGGGCATACGCTTTGCTATATGAACGCGCGGACCACCGTGGCGCTTATCCTGCCGCCCCGGGCGTCCCTCGTCGTCACTGATTTTTCGCCCTCCTTATGAAAAAGATCGAAGCCATCATCAAGCCTTTCAAACTCGAAGAGGTCAAAGACGCCCTGGCGGAACTCGGCATCGAAGGAATGACGGTGAGCGAGGTCAAGGGGTTTGGCCGTCAGAAGGGACACACGGAGATCTACCGGGGCAGCGAATACACGGTCGACTTCCTGCCCAAGATCAAGATTGAGGTTGTGCTCGCCGATGGTTTGCTCGAAGATGCGACGGCGGCGATCATCAAGGCGGCCAAAACCGGCAAGATCGGCGACGGCAAGGTGTTCATTTACAACATCGAGGATGCCATCCGCATCCGCACCGAGGAAACCGGCGAGCGGGCGGTCTAGTGACCAAGGTAAGATGGCTCTCCGAGCCGGTCCCTTGCTTTCTTCCAGAAAGAAGCATCCTCCAGATCCTCGGCTTTCCCGAACAAACAGGGACCGGCTCGGAGAGCCATCCCTACATTTTTGACGATGGGCTGCTTTGCGCGAGGGTGACGCTACTCTGGCCACCCGCGATCTTTATCCACCCGCCGAACCCGTCGCCGATCTCGCTGCGCGCTTGCACCCGCGCGTCGCGGAATGGTTCGGGCGCACCTATCCGGGCGGGTTTACGCCCGCGCAGCAACTCTGCATCCCGACGATCCTGGACCGCCGGTCCGTGCTCCTGAGTTCGCCCACGGGCAGCGGCAAAACCTTGGCGGGATTTCTAGGGATCATTGATTTTCTTGTCCGCGAGCAACCGCGTCCGGGGCGCATCCACGCCATCTACATTTCGCCGCTGCGGTCGCTGACGTACGACATCCAGAAAAACCTCAACCGCCCCTTGCAGGAAATGGGGCTCGAAGAAACGATCCGCGTGGGCCTGCGCACCGGCGACACGCCCGCCAAGGAACGCGCCCGGATCAAGCAGCGTCCGCCGCACATCCTGCTCACCACCCCCGAGAGCCTGGCGATTTTGCTCTGCCAATCGGGGTACCACGAGGCCTTGGGCGCGTGCCGGTTCGTCATCATCGACGAACTGCACGCCATCGCGGAAAATAAACGCGGCACGCACCTGAGCGTTTCGCTCGAACGCCTCGAACGTCTCCGGGCGCGGCAGTCGGCGAGCGGCAAGGCGTCGCCGCTTTGCCGGATCGGGTTGTCGGCGACGATCAGCCCATTGGAAGCGATGGCCGGGTTTCTGGTCGGGACGGGGAAGCCATGCGTGCTGGCGGAGGCGCGGACCGAGCGCCGGATGGTGGTGGAAGTGTTTTCACCCGTGCGGCGCGACCCGTACCCGCCCGCCGGGTTGAGCGCCGGTCGGGTGCTCAAGGAACTCGCCGCGCTGGTCCGCTCGCGCCGGTCGGTCATGGTATTTACCAAGACGCGGGCGGGCGCGGAAAGCTTCGGGCTGCGTTTGAAGGGTGCGCTGCACAAGCTCGCCGACCGGATCGAAGTCCACCACGGCTCGCTGGATCGGAACGTCCGGCTGGAAGTGGAAGACCGGCTCAAGAACGGCGAACTGCGCGCGGTGGTGTGTTCCAGCAGCCTGGAGATGGGCGTGGACATCGGCGCGATTGATCTCGTCATCATGATCTCCGCGCCGAAAGGAATTTCGCGCGCGCTCCAGCGCATCGGACGCTCGGGGCATTCGGTGAACGCCACCAGTCACGGCATCCTCGTGGCGACGAACGTCACCGACCTGATCGAGTGCGCCGTGACGGCCCGGATGGCGCGCGAACGGCGGCTCGACCCCGTGCGCGTGCCGGAAAACGCCGCCGACGTGCTGGCGCAGCACCTCCTCGGGCTGGCGCTCGAAGTGCCGGGTATCCGCGTGGATGCCGCCTGGGAAACCGTGCGCGCCGCGTACCCTTACCGGAGTCTGGAGCGCGTGGATTTCGACCGCGTGGTGGAGTACCTCGAAGGCGGGGGCCGGTCACTGGCGAAGGCGTACGCCGACACGTTCGGCAAGTTGAGCGTCGTGGATGGGCAGATGTTCGCGGCGACGCCCCGGGTCGGGCGGGATTACCTGGTGAACATCGGCACGATTGCCAGCGAGGGACTGGTGGACGTGATGTTGCGCCGGAAGCGGCTCGGGACGCTGGACGAGGGATTCGTCAAGGGCCTGAAGGAGGGCGACGTGTTCGTGCTCGGGGGGCGGGTGGTACGGCTCATCGAAGCGGGCTGGCAGGTGGCCAAGGTCGAGGCGGCGGATGGCGTGCGGCCCAACGTGCCGAGGTGGTCGGCGGCCCCGGTCCCGCTGACCAGCGGGCTGAGCGCGGAAATCGCGCGGCTGCGCACGGTGTTGGATGGTTTGCTCGATGGGGCGAACGGTCAGGACGGGGAGGGCGGAGTTTCAACGCAGAGGACGCAGAGGAACACAAGAGGAACGCAGAGGGAAGAGGGGGTGGAAGAGAAAAAACTTGCCTCCGGCCTTCGTCCCTCTCCCTTCGACTGGCTGGTGGAAGAGTGGGACCTGTCGCTCGCCAACGCCCAGGCGATTGTGGCCCACTTCGAGATGCAGCGGCGCTATTCCGTGGTGCCGCGCGAAGGGCTGATGCTCATCGAGCATTACCGCGAGCCGGGCGACGAACAGCTCAGCCACTATTTTTTTCACAGCCTCATCGGCCGCCGGGCCAACGACGCACTCTCGCGGATCGTCGCCCGCCGGGTGGCGCGCTTCGCGGGCGGCAACGCCTTGGTGCTGGCCGACGATTACGGATTCATGCTCACGCTGGGACGTTTCCAGGAACTGACGCTCGCCCAATGGCGCGAATGTTTTGTTCCCGCCGGGGCCGAGGACGACCTGCGTCTCGCCCTCAGGAAAGGTGAACTGGTGCACTGGCAGTTTCGCGGGGTGGCGCAAACAGGATTGATGGTGCCGCGCCAGCTTCCCGGCAAGGAACGCAAGCTCAAGCAACTGCGTTTCAGCGCCGAAATCCTCTTCCGCGTGCTGGACGAACACGAGCCGGATCATCCGCTGCTCGCCGAGGCCTACCGGCAGTCGGTCACGCAATTCCTCGATCTGGACGGTGCCCGCGCCTGGATGGAGTGCTCGGCGGAGACGACCTGGCACTGGCTACTGCGCGAGACGCCGGTGGTCAGCCCGTTCGCGTTTGGCTGGTTCGCCCACTCGCGCAAGGAAAGCCTGATGTTCGAAGACCCGGAGGAGGCCATCGAGCGAATGTACCGGCAGTTTTACGGAAAGGATGAAGGATGAAGGATGAAGGATGGAAAAGTCGGTTTTACCGTATTCTCTGTGTTCCGCTCTCCGCCTTCATCCTTCATCCTTCATCCTTTCCGTGGCGTGGTCCGCCGAATGCTGTCTTAAGGGGGCCGCTCCCGGGCTGGTGGCCACGCCAGCGCCTTTCCGAAATTCTCCATCCATGTTGCGATCCACCATCGGTAAAGCCAAAATCCTCATCGTGGACGATGAGCAGGCCAACGTCCGCCTGCTGGAGCGCATCCTTGAACTGATCGGTGCGACCCGGATCACGAGCACGACGGATTCCCGCGAGGCCATGGCGCTGTTTCTCGACCATCGGCCCGACCTCGTCCTGCTCGACCTCCACATGCCCAACGTCACGGGCTTCGACATCATGGAGCAGATCAAGGCCTTGACTACCGGGGAAAACCCGGTGCCCGTGCTCGTGCTCACCGCCGACGTGACCACCAAGACCAAGCACCGCGCCCTGGCTGCGGGCGCGAAGGATTTTCTCACCAAACCGCTCGATCAGTCCGAGGTCTTGCTGCGCATCCGCAACCTGCTCGAAAACCGGTTCCTGCACATCCAGCTTCAGAACCAGAACATCCTCCTGGAAGAACAGGTCCGCGAGCGCACCTCGCAGTTGGAGGACACGCTTTCCAAACTGCGCCAGGCCCAGCACACCGCCATCCGGCAGGAACGCCTGAGCGCGCTCGGCACCATGGCCGCCGGAATCGCCCACGATTTCAACAACGCGCTCACCTTGATCCTGGGTTACAGCGACCTGCTGCTTTCCAGCGCCAAGTGCCGCGCGAACGAGGGCGAGATCGGCCAGCTTCATGCCATCACCACCGCCGCGCAGGATGCCGCCCAGATCGTCCGCCGCCTGCGCGAGTTTCACCGTCCGGACGAGGGCCACGAAACCCGCGTCATCCTGCATCTCAACCAGATCGTCGAACAGGCGGTCACGCTGACCCGGCCCAAGTGGCAGGACCAGGCGCGCAACCGGGGCGTGCAGATCGAAGTGCAGACCCAGTTCGGGGCACTGCCCGCGCTCAACGGCGACCCTGCCGAACTGCGCGAGATGTTGACCAACCTGATCTTCAACGCCGTGGACGCCATGCCCGAGGGCGGGTGCATCACGATCCATTCCGCGCTCGACGACGGCGAGGCCAAGCTGTGCCTCACGGACACCGGCACCGGCATGGACGAGGAAACACGCCGTCGCTGCCTGGAACCCTTCTACACGACCAAGGGCGACCGCGGGACGGGGTTGGGGCTTTCCGCCGTGTACGGCATCATTGAGCGGCACCACGGCTCGATGGAAATCGAAAGTGAAAAGGGGCAGGGGACGACGTTTTGCATCCGGCTGCCCGTCGCGGACGCCGTTCCGGTCGCGCAGCAGGAGGCGGGCGAGGCAGTGGCGGCGACCGGGGCCAGCATCCAGCGGATTCTGGTCGTGGACGATCAGGACATCATCCGCGAATTGATCCAGCAGCAGCTCGCCGAAGACGGCCACAAGGTCGAGATCGCCGGCAGCGGCCAGGAAGCGTTGGAAAAGATGGCAGGCAGCGATTTCGATTTGATCGTGACTGATCAGTCGATGCCCGGCATGACCGGTGAGGAACTGGCGGTGGCGGCCAAGGCGAAGCGTCCGGAGACCGCCGTGATCCTGCTCACGGGGTTCGGCGGCGCGAACCTGGAAACCCAGGGCTTGCCGTCGGGTGTGAGTCTGATTCTGGGCAAGCCGGCCACGGCGTTCGAGTTGCGCCGGGCAATCGTGACCGCGTGCGGTTGCAAGTGACTGCTTGTTGGGCACGCTCCTTTCCGCTGTAAGGACGGCGCTCTGTCGCCGTGTCCGGTGAGCGCAGACACGGCGACAGAGCGCCGTGGCCACAGCGGCGGCGGGCTACGTTGCGATGCTCTCGAAGCAGTCGTCCAGCAGCCGGAGAAACTGCGTCACGTTGAACGGTTTGGTCAGGTAGCGGTTCGCGCTGTCGGTGCTCTCCTGCTGGTTGCGCCGCACCGCGGCGGCGTCCGCGCTCACCATCACCACGGGGGTGTCGCGCGTGGTCGCATCGGCGCGGAGATCGTGGAGCACGCTCTCGCCGGTGGTGTCCGGCAGGTGGAGGTCGAGCAAAATCAAATCCGGATGATGCTGGCGCGCGAGCGTCAGACCATCCCGGCCCTTGCTGGCGGTCAGCAAGCGCAAGGCGGGCCGTTGTGCGACGAGCATTTCAACCAATTTTCGGTTGGGTTCGTTGTCCTCGATGTGCAGGATCGTGCGTTCCGGGGGCAGCGGCGGCATGAAGGCAGGGGCGGCAAGGAAGGATTCGTCCGGACCGGCATCGTCGGAGACCTCCCCGAGCAGCGCGTCAAAAATGGCCAGCGTCGTTTCGGGCGCCGGAGCGGCGGCAACGGGCAAGTCCACCCAGAAGACCGAACCGCTGCCCGGCACGCTCTCGACCCCGAGTTCCCCGTGCTGGCTCTCGATCAACCGCCGGGATAACGCCAAGCCCATGCCGCTGCCTTCCACGTCCGTGTTTTCCGCGCCCAGCCTTTCGAACGGAGTGAAGAGACGCGGGAATTTCTCGGGGGGGATGCCCACGCCCGTGTCGCGCACGCTCAGACGGATATGCTTGCCGTCGGGCGAGGGCGCGCCGTCGAGCGTGATTTGCCCGGCAGGCCGGTTGTATTTCACGGCGTTGGACAGCAGATTGAGCAGCACCTGGCGCAGCCGCTGGTGATCCGCGAGCACGAACTGCCCGCCCGTCAGGCAGCCCGGCCCGGCGATCAGGGCGATGCGGCGCGCGTCGGCCAGCGGACGAATGAGATCGATGCCCTCGCGCAGCAGTTCGTCGACCGCCAGCGGCTCGGGGGTCAGGCTCATGTTGCCCGAGTCGATCCGGCTGATGTCGAGCACCTCGTTGACCAGTTCGAGCAGGTGACGGCCCGCGCGGTTGATCTGTTCGACGCTCTCGCGCTGCCCGCCGCTCAGGCGCTCGATTTCGAGCAACTGGCTGAACCCGAGGATGGCGTTGAGCGGCGTGCGCAGCTCGTGGCTCATGCGGGAAAGAAACTCGATCTTGGCGTTGTTGGCCTGCACGGCGCTCTGCTGGGCGAGACGGACGATCTCCTCGCTCCGGTGGCGTTCCACGGCGGCGGCGAGCACGTTGGCGACCGCGAGCAAGAAATGCGTGTCGTCCGCCGTGAATCGGCGCGGGCTGGTGCAGTACGCGCCGATGATCCCGTAAGGCCGCCCCTCGCCGTCGATGCGCACGGTGAGTCCGCTCACGACGCCCGCCCGTGCGAGGCCGGGCAGGAGGCGAAAACGCGTTTCGTCGGCCATGTTCTCGAAGACCACGGGTTCCCGATGGTTGAGGGCGTAGGCGGCGAGCAGCGCGGGGTCCAGGACGGCGACGGGCTGGCCGAGGTTTTCGTTGGACCATCCGACGCCGGCACGCATGACCAGTTGATCGCTTTCAGGGTCGGCGTGTTCGAGTACGCTCGCGTAATTCACTTCGAGAAGCGTTCCCACGGTTTCCACGGCCCGTTGCATGAGCGCGTCGATGCCGACCCCGGCCAGCGCGAGGCGGCCCAGCTCGGCGACGGCGGCCTGCTGGCGCGCGTGGACCCGGATCTGCTCGTTGGCGCGGGCGAGTTCCGCCGTGCGGCGTTCGACGCGGCTTTCCAATTCGAGGCTGGCGTTTTGCAATTCGCGGCGGGTGATGAGCCGCCCCGTGATGTCGTGGCAGAGCGAGAGCAGGTGCGTGCCTTCGTCGGTGTGCACGAGCGTGGCGTTGACTTCCACAGGCACGGAGCCACCGTGGGGTTGGCAGAAATCGACTTCCAGGTTGCGCAGTTTTCCAGACGTGTGGCAGATCGCCAGTTCGACCGCGAACCGCTCGCGGTCCGCCGGGGCGATCCACTCCACGGGATTGCGTCCGCGGATCTCGTCGAGTTCGCGGTGGCCGGTGAGCTTGACGTACTCGGCGTTGGCGTCGATCACGAAGCCGCGCGCGTCGGCGATGACGTAGCCCGTGCCCGTCGTGTCGATCAGCGAGCGGTAGAGCTGCTCGGCGGAGCGGACCGCCTCCTGCGCGAGCCGCTGCTCGGTGATGTCGCGCGCGGTGCACAGGTGCAGGCCGGGCAGGAAGTTGGCCCGCGAGTGCACGGTGGCGTAGCGCGTGCCGCCATCGGCGCGGTGGACGATGCATTCCTTGAAGTCCCGTCCGTCGCGCAGGAAGGTCAGCCAACGTTGGGTCGTGTCCGGCAGGTCGGCCCGGGGCGCGGGCACGAGGTAATCGCTGACGAACGCGCCGACGAGCTGCGGGCGCGACGCGCCGAGCAAATCGCAGGCCGCCGGGTTGGCGTCGGTGAGGCGGCGCTCGTCGTCGAGGATGAGCACCGCGTCGAGCGAATGCTCGAAGATGGCGCGCCACTGGTCCTCACCGGGGTCCCGCGTTGAATCAGCCGCGACTTGATCCTCCATGGAAGAAAGGATGAAGGATGAAGGATGAGGGATGAAAGCGGAAGGCGGAGGGCGGGGAAGAGATGGAGCAAAGGCCGGGCGTCGGTCAACTTATTCGGCCTTCATCCTTCATCCTTCCTTCCTAGCCGCCGGAGACGACCTCGCTGAGTTGGAAGATCGGCAGGAACAAGGCGATGACGATGCCGCCCACGATCACGCCGAGCACCACGATGAGGATGGGTTCGAGCAGACTCGTCAGCGCGCTGAGCGTCGCCTCGATTTCCTCGTCCCAGAAGTCCGCCATCTTTTCGAGCATCTCGTCGATCTTGCCGGTGGATTCGCCGGCGGCCACCATGCGCAGCATCATCGGCGGGAAGATCGTCTTTTTCGACATCGCCACGGACAGGTTGTCGCCCTTCTCCACGTCGGCGCTGATGCCCTTGATGGATTGTTCGATCACCGTGTTGCCCGAGCTGCCGCCGACGATCTCGAGCGTTTCGAGGATCGGCACGCCCGAGCGGATGAGCTGGCTGAAGGTTCGCGCGAAGCGGCTCATGGCGATCTTGTGCAGGAGGCCGCCGAAGACCGGCAACTTGAGCTGCCAGCGGTTCCAAAGTTCGTGGCCGGTCTTGCTTTTGAGGAAAAATCTGAGGCCGACGAACGCAGCGATCAGGATGCCGATGAGGTAGTACCAATCGTTGCGCATGAAGTCGCTCAGGTCCACGAGGAGTTGCGTGGGCGCGGGCAGCGGCTTGCCGAAATCTTTGAAGATGTCGGCGAAGACCGGCACGACCTTCACGATCAGGAACGTCGTGATGAGGACTGCAATGGAGATGACCGCCACGGGGTAGGTCATGGCGCTCTTGATTTTCTTGCGCAGACGGGCGCTGGCTTCGAGGAATCCGGCCAAGCGGTCGAGGATCTCCGAGAGCAAGCCGCCCGTTTCACCGGCCTTGACCATCGAAACGTACAGACGGTTGAAAACGTTGGGATGCTTGACGAGCGCCTGGTTGAAGCTCTCGCCGCCCTGGACGCGGGCCGTCACGTCGCCGATGACGTTGCGCAGTCCGGCCTGTTTCTTGGGATCGCAGGTTTCGTACAGGGCGGTCATGGCGCTGACCAGCGGGATACCCGCGTCGATCATGGTGGCCAACTGGCGGGTGAAGAGCACGAGGTCGGTTTCCTTGACCTTGGTGGATTTCTTACGTTTGCTGGCGGCGCTCTTTTGCTGAATGGTCAGCACCATCAGGCCGCGGCTCATCAGCGAGGTGATGGCGTTCTCTTCGTTGAGAGCGTCCTGAACACCGGCAATGATCTTGCCGTGGTTGTCGCGGGCTTGGTAGGCGTAGGTATACATACAGGCGAGAAAAAAGGAGCGGGAGACAGCCCTCTTTCCAAGCAACTCCCTTGCCACGCCCGGGCCCGGATGGCTCGCCAAGCCGTCCCCTACTTCCGTGAGCGTGGCTGCTGATCTTACCCCGCGACGGACGAAAAATAGGGATGACTCGGAGGGCCGTCAGGACCTGATTTCGGCTTCCATCAGAGTAAATCTTCCGCCGTGACCCCGGTCTGCTCGCGGCTGCCGAGCAGCCTCGCCTGATCGATGATTGCCTGTCGTCCCGTGTTGAAACGATAACTCGAACAATTCGGGCAAACGACTACCCGGCGGGCCACGATTGAGTCGCAACCCTCGCAGATTTTGTAATGTTGCGGGCGGCCAACGATCTCCGCCGCCTGCCGGGCGCGGGCATCGAGAGCGGGCGAAGACCCTGCTGGAAAGGAAGCGTCCATGGGACTCGATGAAATTACCCTTTGCGCGCTTGCTTTTCAAGCCGCCGAAAGCGATTTTGCCGGTAGGCGTCCCCCTCAAAAGCTCTGTGATTCTGAGCGGAATCGAAGGACCTCACCAGCTGCGAACGGTGCCCCCTCGTTGTTGGCCATGCGCCGAAACGTTTGGGCTGGCGCGGGTGCAGGCGAAGGGCCGGGGCGAAGGCAGAGCGGGTACCACTCGAAAGGTCCTTCGGTAATTATCCATGTAACGCACAGCCCAACCTTTCGGATTCTCCGGCTGTAGCCACGGCGCTCTGTCGCCGTGGCTACAGCCGGAGGCAGTCCATGTGTGCCAACTGGATAATTACCGGTCCTTCGACTCCGCCTAGGATGACAGAGCTTGTGGAGACGCGGCGGTTCTGATGGATTCTTTTTGACCAACCATGCGCGCCGCTCCTGAATACGCTGACCTCGGTGGCGGCCTCTTTTGCTGGCAGGCCTACGATGCCGCCAGCAAGGTCGACCTCCATGCCAGCGCCGTGGCCGACGCCGCCGGACGGCTGTTTTTCATTGACCCCATCCCGCTGGCCGCAGACGCCCTCGCGGAACTGACGGCGCCATTCGTACCCGCCGGGATCGTCCTGACCAACGCCAACCACGCCCGCGCGGCGGAGGCATTTCGACGCCAGTTCAAGCTGCCGGTCTGCATCCACCCCGAAGCTGCCGCCGAAATCGGCCTCGCCTCGGACGCGACGCTGGACGCGGGCGGAGGACCGGCGTTCGACGGCGCGTTCGAGGCGATTCCGCTGCCCGGCGCGGCTCCGGGCGAGATTGCGCTTTACCGGGCGGCGGGCGACGGACTCGTGATCATCGGCGATGCGATCATCAACCTGCCTTCGCATGGTTTCTCCGTGCTGCCGGATAAGTACTGCGGAAATCCCAAGCTCTTGCGCCGTGCGCTGGCCACCCTGCTGGAGAAGCCTTTCACCCGGCTGCTCTTTGCCCACGGCGAACCGATCCTTTCCGGCGCGCGGGAACGTCTGGCGTCGATGCTGGCAACGTGAGCGCCCGGGGTGAAATGGCAGGGCGACCGCATGCAAACGATGCCGCCACCGATTTTCCGCAAAGGTTTTTCGTCGTGGCACGTATATTCTTATCATGAAGCTCCTTCCCCTCCTCCCCCTGGTCTTGTTTTGCTCGTCGGCGCTGGCGCAATCTCCCGAAACTGATTTAGCGACATCCAAGAGCGTGACCGCGATCCCCCCGGCCACGAAAACGGCGTCGTGGAGCGTTGTCGGCGAGTGGCAATGCGTGCACCCTGCCTGGACGGACACGGTGACCATCTCCGCCGACGGTACTTTTTCCCGCGCCAGCGGCGACTCCTCCCCGGCGGGCCGTTGGTCGCTCGGCGGGTTGCAGGACGGCGTGAGCCTGGTGCTGGCCTGGAACAACTGGCCGACCGAAGCCGTCTCGCTGGTCGGGCCCGACGAGTTCCGCGGCAAGGTTGCGCGCGCGGGGTCGCCCTTCGGCGAAATGGTGATGCGCCGGGTCCAGCGGACCACCGGAAAATCGGCGGGACCCCTCGTCCAGACCTACTCCTGGCACCAGGGCGAGCCAGCGGTCCGTCTGATCCGCCAGGACGAGGGATTTTGTGCCCTCTCGCTCGTCACCGGCCATTTTCAGGGTGGAGGGGAAGCCG
>CAXUHC010000103.1:0-9089 GCA_964250705.1 uncultured Chthoniobacterales bacterium
CTCGTTGCTGTCGGCCTTCTTGTTGTGCGGCGCGAACAGCTCGGTGGCGAGGCGCGTGATCCGGTCGAATGTCTCCTCCGGCGGCGTGTCGAGGCTGTGCAGAGCGTGCAGCGCGGCGAGGCGCTGGGCTTCGCTGAGCGGCGGGTGGGCGACGATCATGACCGGGTGGACGACAGGACGAGCGGGTCGGGCGCGGGTACGGGCAAGCGGCGGGTGGGCGACGATTTTTCCTCGCCGATGGCTCCTTTGAGCACGTAAATGAGACCTTTGACCGCCAGTTCGATGTAGGAGAACGGCTTGCCGATGAAGTCGTCGCCGCCGCTGAGACTCGATTTCGCGCGGCTCTCGAAACCGCTGAGCGCCGTGACGAAGATGACCGGCGTCTTGGCATGCAACGGCATGGCGCGCAGCCGTTTGCACAGCTCGAAGCCGTTCATGCCGGGCATCTCCACGTCGAGAAACACGAGGTCGTACGGTTGGTCCTGCAGAAGCTTGATGGCCTCGTCAGGATGGCTGACCGCCGTCGATTTGAGACCCGCCTTCTCCAGCGAATGCCCGATCACGCGACGGCTGATGATCTCGTCGTCCACCACGAGGATTTGCTCGTTGAGCGGCGCGCCGCTCTCGTGCGTCGCGGCGCTGGTAAAAAGCTGCGCGAGGAAATCCATCGCCTGCGTGAGCGTGCGTTTGGTCGAGGCGTTGAGCCCCTCGGGCTTGGCCTGGAATTCGCGCAGCATGGCTTCGAGCGCTCCCGCGAGACGCGCCACCTTCGAGAAGCCGGCGATGGCGGAATTGGCGGTCAGCGTGTGGACGCGGCTGTAGAGTTCGAGGAGTTGCACACTCTGGGCCTCCGCATCGCCCTGACTGCGCAGGAGGACTTGCAACAGCCCGCGCAGGCTCTTGACGAATTCCGGCGCGCCCTGCAGCAGCGATTCGCGGATTTCCGCCTGGAAATCGTTGTCGTTGGCGGCGGCCACGGGCTTGGGCGGCGTCATCCCTATCGCCAGCGGCGGCAGGTCTACCCGCGCGGCATTGCCAAGGGCGGAGGCTGGCCGGTTGGAAGCGCCCCCGCCGAGCACCGCACCGCTCGGAAGGAAGATTTCGTTGAGCGAGTCGATGACGTCGCGCGGGGTCGCCGCCGCCTTGTTGAACAGCCGCAACGCACCGGCGGCCTTGGCTTCTTCCTCCACGTCGCGGGTGTAGATGTTCGTGAAAACCAGGATCGGGATTTTCTCGAATTTTTTCTGCGCCCGCGTCTTTTTGAGGATTTCCGAGCCGGACAGGCCGCCCGGCAGCAGGAGGTCGAGCAGCAGCGCGTCGGGGTTGATCGTGTAGAGATCGTGAAACCCGGTTTCGCCGTCGAGGGCAACTTCCACCTGGTAACCGGCGGCCTCGATCTGGGCGCGGTAGATGCCGGCGACCGCTTCGTCGGCGTCGATGATGAGAATTTTCTTGTTCACCGCCGCCGCACCGAGCTGGGTTGCCTTGGGCGGATCACCCGGAATGCGGATCGTGCGGCGTGGCGGGGGCGCCATGGGCCCGGATACGGTACCGTGTTCCGGCGTTTTCTGGGCAGTTGGCGCGGCAGGCAGCATCGGGATGCCCGCGATATTGGGCGTCATCGCCGAAAGTTTCTGGGGCTGGGCCGCCTGTTTGGCGCGAGGTTGCGCCTGGAGAGTGCGCGGAAAGAGCGCGGTTTTGAGCGCCGTGAGGATTTCGTCCGGCTTCACGTCGCCGCGCTGAAAAACGCGGTTCGCACCGGCGTCGAGCGCGGTCATTTCCTGTTCGGTGTCGCCGCTCTTGTCGTCGGCCATGACGACGATGAACAAGCTCTTGAGTTCGTCCTGGCTGCGAATTTCACGCAGGAGGTTCAAGCCGTCGATGCCCGGTGCGCGGAAGTCGATGATAAGCGCATCGAAAGAAAATCCGTACAGGATATCCAGTCCCTTCGGACCGTCGCCAACCGCTTCCACCCCGTAACCGGTATGCTCCATTTCCTTGCGCCAGCGGCGGGTGGCGGCATCCTCCGCCGCGATGACCAGCACGCTCTTGGGCCGCGCGAGACGCTTGCCGCCGGATGGTCCTTCGACCGGCGAGATCATGGCGATTTCGCCCGGCATCGTCGGACGGGTAGGCGCGGCGGCGACGGGCGCGGACTCCGGCGATGGCGCGCTGCCACGTCCGAAGAAGCGGCTGAGGAATCCACCGCGAGGGCTGTTATCGGAATTGCTCATAGCTTGGCCTGCAAGGAAAACGGTGCGGTTTATCTGAAAGTTGCTCCAGCAGGAACAAGGCCGAGGGGGCTCGCCTGGAACCTGGTTACCTGCTCTCCATTTGATTGAAGCAAGTTTCCGGCCCAACGGCGGTTGTCAGTCAAAAATTGTAGGGCGGCCTCACCGGGTGCCGCGTTTTGGCGTGTGGACCCCATGCCCGCGGGCACGGCTCGCCTGCGATTGCCAAAACGGGCGGCCTCGCCCGGCAACCGGGACGGTTGCCCTGCAAAACCGGAAATCAGTCCGCGATGATGCTCTCCAGAAACTGCCTCAACGCCGCCGGGTCAGGCAGGCGGTACCGCGCCTGCGTCGCGCCGGGGCCGACTTTGATCGACACCAAGCCGCCGGCATCGAGCGAGAACATACTTTCGTCGGTCTGGTCGTCGCCCGCGCAGACCACGCCACGGTAACCCTTCATCCCGAGGATTCTTTCCACGGCGAGACCTTTATTGACCCGGGTGGAAACCACCTCCACGATTTTCTTGCCGCGCCGCACCTTGACGGGTTCGTTGGCCGTGACCGCCCCCAATTCCTCGACCAATTGGTTCGCTTTCCAGCCTCCGAACTCGGCGTCGGCAGCCCGGTAATGCCAGACGAGCGACGTGCGCTTCTCTTCGACGAAAGTCCCCGGGGTTGCCTCTTCGGCCAGCCGCAGAAGTGGGCGCACCTGTTCCTTCCATGCGTGGTCGGTCTGGCCATCCAGCAATTGCCACTCCGGGCTGCCCGGGGCGCGTTCGGACGCCCCGTGCTCCGCAATCAGGCCGAAAGGACGCGCGCCGAACATCTTCTGCAAATCCTCCGCGGAACGTCCGCTGATGATCGTCACATCCAGGCCGGGACGCGCCGCCAGGGTTTCCAGCAGTTCCAGTAGTTTGCCGTCGGGCGTGGCTGCGGTCGGGTCGCGTTCGATTTCGCGCAACGTGCCGTCGTAATCGAGAAAAATTCCCACGGGGCCGCCGCTGGCCAGGGCCTGCCGGAATTCCGTGGCCGCAGCCTTCAAATCCGCAGTTTCGGGAGCGGCGGCCTGGGCGGGGGTCGCCGCTTCCAGTTCTTTGATGAACGCACCGGCCCAATACTGCGCGTCGTGCTGCTTGATGCGTTCGCGCATAGGCTCGTTGCGCGACCTCTTTTCCTCCGCAGACATCGCCAGCGCACGGGCGATGCTCTCCGCCACGGCCTGCGCGTCGTAGGGATTGACGAGCAGGGCGTTGAACAATTCCTCGGCGGCCCCGGCGAACTCGCTCAAAATCAGCGGTCCCGAATGGTCGCGCTGGCAGGCCAGATATTCCTTGGCGACGAGGTTCATGCCGTCGACCAGCGGGGTCACCAGCCCGGCATCCGCGATGGAATACAGCGCGCACAGGTCGGCGAACTCCACCGAGCCGTGGATGAAGTGAATCGGGCTGTTGTGCAGCGTGGCGTATTTGCCGTTGAGCCGACCGATGCGCGATTCCACGTCCGCGCGCAGTTCCTGATAGTCTTCCACCCCTTCGCGCGAGGGCACGCTGACGAAGATGAACTTGATGTCGTCGCGGTTCTCGTGCGCGGTCAGGTACGCGTCGACGGCGTCCAGCCGGTGGAGGATGCCCTTGGTGTAATCCATCCGTTCGACGGAAAGGACGATCTGCTTGCCCTGAAAGGTCTGACGGAACTTTTCCTGGAGCGGCTGATGCCCGGGCTGGTCGAGGGCTTCCTCGAATTTCCGCGCGTTGATCCCGATGGGAAACACACCCAGCGAGGCGGTCCGTGCACCGTCGCAACGGACCCGCGTGATTTCGGTCTCCAGTCCCAGCAGCCGCGTTGCCGCGCTGCGGAAGTGGCGCAGGTAGCCGAACGTGTGAAAGCCCAGCAGGTCGGCCCCGAGCATTCCGTCGATCAATTCGTTGCGGCGCGGGTGGCAGCGGAAAACCTCGTAGGCCGGAAACGGCGTGTGCAGGAAGAAACCGATGCGCAAGCCCGGCGATGCCCGGCGCAACATGGCCGGGAGCAGGAGCAGTTGATAGTCGTGCACCCACACCATGTCGCCCTCGGCGGCGATGCTCAACACCTTGTCCGCGAAACGCTGGTTGACCTTGCGGTACTCCTCCAACCAACCCGGCTCGTAACGCAGATAATCCGGCATGTAGTGCAGCAGCGGCCAGACGCTCGAATTGGAAAATCCCTCGTAGTGCGCCCCGGCTTCTTCCTCGCTCAGGAAAACCGGGATGCAGCCGTGTTCGTCGACCAGGCGGCGTTCCATCTCTTCCTGCCGCTCCGGTTCCGTGACCCCGCCGGGCCAGCCGATCCACCGCAGATCATACTCGTCGGCGGAAAGACCCTCCAACGCCGCGACCAATCCCCCGGACGATTTGCTGATTTTATCACCGGCGATGGTGATGGGCAGGCGGTTGGAAACGTTGATGAGCGTCGTGGGCATAGATGACACCTTCTTATCGCGCGCAGTCGGTCCGCCGGGTTCAACAATCCGTTTGCCGCCCGGCGGATTTCCGGCTCAGTTGAGCCGTGCTCGACCTCCTGCCTGGCGAAACGAAGATCCTCTCCGTCTGGGAACTGACCCGTTCGATCCGTTCCTTTCTGGAAAGCGAGATCGGGCAGGTGTGGGTCGAGGGCGAGATTTCCAATTACCGCCGCCAAAGCTCCGGCCACCAGTACTTCACGCTCAAGGACGACCGCTCGCAGCTTTCCTGCGTATTGTTTCGCGGGGTCGCGCCGTCCCTGCCTGCCGGGACCGTGCTGGGCGACGGCGTGCAGGTGCAGGTGTTCGGCGACCTGACCGTCTACGAGGCGCGGGGACAATACCAACTCGTGGTCCAGATCGTCCAACCCCGGGGGCTGGGCGCGCTGCAAGCCCGGTTCGAGGCCCTCAAGCGCAAACTCCAGGCGGAGGGCCTCTTCGATCCCGACCACAAAAAGCCGCTCCCGGCTTTCCCGCAAACCATCGGCCTGGTGACCTCCCCCACCGGCGCGGCGTTGCAGGACATGCTCAACATCCTCAAACGGCGCGCGCCGTGGGTCCGGGTGCTCGTCAACCCGGTGCGCGTGCAGGGCCAGGGGGCCGCCGCGGAAGTGGTGCGGGCCATCGAGGATTTCAACCGCTGGTCGCTCGCCGGGGACGACAAGGGCAGGGTGGACGTGATCGTCGTCGCGCGCGGCGGCGGCAGTATTGAGGACCTGTTCGAGTTCAACGACGAGAGCGTCGGACGCGCCATTTATGCCTCCGAAGTGCCCGTGGTGTCAGCCATCGGACACGAAATCGACTTCACCATCGCCGATTTCGCCGCCGACCTGCGCGCCCCGACGCCCAGTGCCGCCGCCGAATTGATCGTGCCGGACACCGCCGAGTTGCTGCGCCAACTGGCGGCGGCGGGCCAGTTTCTCAACCGTCAACTGATCGAACGGGTGTCCAACGCGCGCGAGCGGCTGCAAACGACCGCGCGCGGAGCCTTGAGCCGGGAACCCCGCCGCCGCACGCAGGACGAACGCCAGCGTCTCGATGCGCTCGAAGAGGCCCTCGGTCGATCCGCGAAGGCCGCGTTGCAGGGCCTTCGCAGCCGCCTCGACGAGAAGAACTGCTGCCTGCGCATGGCGGGTCCGCAGCGTTCGCTGGAACTGCGCGCGCAGATCGTCCGGGCCTTGCGCGAAAAAATGGACGATCTCCAATGTTGCGCCCAGGAGAGGCTCCGTGCCCGGTTGCGGACGGCGGAGAGTTTGCTGCGCGTGCTCGGACCGCAAGCGACCCTGCAACGCGGCTACAGCATCACGGTGAATTCCCAGGGCGGCATCGTGCGCGGCGTCGCCGGAGTGACGTCGGGGGAGAGGCTTACCACCAAGCTGCACGACGGGGAGATCATTTCGACGGTGCTTTGACGGGAGGCTCCCGGTCAAAAAAGCAAACAGGCCGCAACTCTCGTTGCGGCCTGTCGAAAAACGGATGGTTCCGAAATGCTTACTTGGGATTCAGCAGTTTGCAGGTCGCACCCAACTTATCGTTGTTGTTCGGGTCAAGCACGCTGACCGCGGCACCGGCCGAATTGGTGGTCTTCACGGTGTGGGTCGTGTTATCGACGTTTTCGACCGCGCCGTGGTTATCGAGGTAAATGATGACCGCCTTCGTGCCGAGCCAGACGGCGCCCTTCGAGCCGTTGGTCGTGCTGTACACGCCGCTCGTGTCACCCGTGGAGGTGCCGTCGAAAACGAGCGGGCAGCTGGGCGGCGAGGCATCGGTCAGGCCCATCATGTAGCCGTAAACGTTTTCGCCGGACTTGAGGGTCTTCGTGGCCGGAAAGGTGTTGGCCGGGTTGTCGATCACGTCGTCAGGACCGGAACCGGTCTGATAACCCACGGCCAGCTTGTTGCCGAAGATTTTCTCGGATGTCGTGTAGGTCGGAAACAGCGCGGAGTAGGCGTCGTTTGAATTGCTCGGTTCCGCACTGATGTACGTGGGCACGCCGTTTTTGGGATAGACGCCGTCGTTGTCGCCCGCGCAAATCTTGAGCGCCAGACCGATCTGCTTCGCCTGGGCAAGGCTCTTGGTCTGCTGGCCGCGAACCTGCACGCTGTTGAACACCGGCAGCGCGACGCTGGCGAGAATGCCGATGATGGTGATGACGACGAGCAGCTCAATGAGCGTGAACGCCGCCGTGATGGACTTCTTTTTTATCATGGGGAGTGGAGTGTTGATTGCTTCTACTGGTGTCGAAAATAGCTGCGGCCACAGGGTCTGGTCAAAGGCTTTCCCCCGCCGCGCGAGAGTTTAACTTGCTGGTAACAATTCGGTAACATTTGCGGGCGCGCCGGGTGCGTGTTCCAGGCGTTTGAAGCCGACGACGCTCAGCGGCGGCAGGCGAAGATTGAGCGAATATTCCCGCCCCTGCCAGGAGGACGGTTCCGCATCCATGCCACCGCAGTTGCCCGCGTTGCCGCCGCCGTAGGTCTGCGCGTCGGTGTTGAGGATTTCCTGGTAAAATCCCGCGCCTGGAGCGCCCACCCGATAGCCCTCGCGGACCACCGGCGTCGCGTTGACCACGAAGAGGATCACAGCCCCCGCCCGCGACTTGCGCGTGAACGAGAGCACGCTGTTGTCGGCGTCACCGAAATCGATCCACTCAAAGCCCTCGTAGGTATCGTCCAATTCGTAGAAGGCCGGTTCGTGGCGGTAGAGGTGGTTCAAGTGCTGGACCAGGCGGCACAGACCGTCGTGAAAATGGTCCTGCGTCAGATGCCAGTCGAGGCTGGTGTTGTATTTCCACTCCGACCGCTGACCGAACTCGCCGCCCTGGAAAATCAGCTTTTTCCCGGGGTGAGCCCACATGTAGGCCAGGAACATCCGCAGGTTGGCAAATTTTTGCCAATCGTCGCCGGGCATTTTGTCGAGCAACGACTTCTTCCCGTGGACTACCTCGTCGTGGCTGAGCACGAGGATAAAGTGCTCTGTGAAGGCGTACACCAGCGAAAACGTGACCTCCCCCTGGTGGTAACGGCGGTAGGCCGGATCGAGCGCCATGTAGCGCAGGCTGTCGTTCATCCAGCCCATGTTCCACTTGAAGCCGAAGCCCAGGCCGCCCAGGTACGTCGGACGGCTGACCCCCGGCCAGGAGGTGGATTCCTCGGCGATGGTCATGATGCCGGGAAACTCACCGTAGGCCACCTCGTTGAAACGCTTGAGGAAGTAAACCGCTTCCAGGTTCTCACGTCCGCCGAACTGGTTGGGAATCCACTCGCCCGCCTTGCGGGAGTAGTCGAGGTAGAGCATGGACGCGACGGCATCCACCCGCAGACCGTCGATATGGTAGTAATCCAGCCAGAACAACCCGTTGGCGGTCAGGAAATTGCGCACCTCGTTCCGTCCGTAATTGAAGATGAGCGTCCCCCAATCGGCGTGTTCGCCCTGGCGCGGATCGCTGTGTTCGTAGAGGTCCGTGCCGTCGAACTCGGCCAGCCCGTGCGCATCCTTGGGAAAGTGGCCCGGCACCCAGTCCAGGATGACGCCGATGCCCCGTTGGTGGCAACGGTCCACGAAGTAGCGAAATTCGTCGGGATTTCCGAAGCGGCTGGTCGGCGCGAAGTAGCCCGTGACCTGATAGCCCCAGCTCCCGTCGAAGGGATGCTCGGCCACCGGCATCAGCTCAAGGTGGGTGAACCCCATCTCGATCACGTAGTCGAGCAGCGTGTCGGCCAGTTCGCGGTAGCTCAGGGAGCGGTTTCCCTCTTCGGTTTTGCGCCGCCAACTGCCCAGGTGAACCTCGTAGATGCTCACGGGCTGGTGCTGCCAATTCTTGTCGCGGCGCGACTGCACCCATTCCCCGTCGCTCCAGGCATAGCGGCCCAGGTCCCACACCAGAGAACTGGTTTGGATGCCGTGCTGACCGTAGAAAGCGAACGGGTCGCTCTTGAGTTGGATGGTGCCCTGCGGTCCCAAAACCTCGAATTTGTAATGCGTGCCCTCGTCCACACCGGGCAGAAAGATTTCCCAAACGCCGCTGCCCACCAGCTTGCGCAAAGGATAGACCCGGCCGTCCCAGCGGTTGAAATCGCCGACGACGCTGACGCGGTGAGCGTTGGGCGCCCAGACCGCGAACGTACAACCACGAACGCCGCCGACCTCCTTCAGATGCGCGCCCAGCTTCTCGTAAAGACGGTGATGATTGCCCTCCGCGAAAAGGTGCAGGTCGAGTTCGCCCAGGATCGGGCCAAAGGAATACGGATCGGCCCGCACGGTTTCCTGGCCGTTTTCGCCGGTGAAACGCAGGCGGTAGTCCGGGCGGGCGGTGACTTCTTCCGGGAGCACCGCCTCGTAAAAACCCCGGTCGTCCACGC
>CAXUHC010000103.1:9099-14542 GCA_964250705.1 uncultured Chthoniobacterales bacterium
GTCGGGTTCAAGGAGTCGACCAACGCGATCTCGCGGGTGTCGTAGGGGGCGAAAACCCGCACCACCCAGTTTGCGTGCACCTGGTGCGGCCCCAGGAAGGCAAACGGGTCGCCGTGCGTGGCTTGCAGGAGGGCATCGAGTTCGGCGCTGTCGTAGGAAAGGTGGCGCAGCTTCATGGGGTCGGGTGAGGCAGGGAAAAGTCCGGTGGGGACGGGGCAGGATTTTCTAGAGAATCGCGTGGATCGATAATCTTGGTTCTCTCGCGGAGGCCGTAGAATGCGCCGTGACCCGTAAAACCGATTCGGCGGCGGATGGTGGCGTGTATTGTGCTCCGTACGAGGGGATGCAAGCGCTCCGTGTTGTGATGCTCCTCGTGACGGTTTTGATCTGTTACCTGCTGTTTTTCCACTCGGCGGCGAAGGTCCAAAGTCCCGGCTCCGACCCGATGGCTCCCGATGCGGTCGTCACGGGCAGCCCGTCCGCCGCCCACAGCCAGTACAAGGAAGCTTTGAACCGCGCCCACGCCGCTGCGAAATCCATGCAGGACTCGCGCAAGGAAGCGGATTCCGAGTTGGGCGCGGTGCCGGGCGAAAAATAAACCCTTCCACCGGGCAGCAAAATCGCGGTCGCCGGTTGCCCGGCGGCCCCTTTGGAGGTACGTTGCGGGCTATGGATTTCCAGCTGGCCTCAGAGTACGAACCTTGCGGCGACCAGGCTCAAGCCATCGCCAAGCTGACCAAGAGCCTGCGCGCGGGAAATCGGCACCAGACGCTGCTCGGCGTCACCGGCTCCGGCAAGACCTTCACGGCGGCCAACGTGATCCGCAACCTCGGCAAGCCGACCCTCGTCATCTCGCACAACAAGACCCTCGCCGCGCAGCTTTACAGCGAGTTCAAGCAATTTTTCCCCCAGAACGCGGTGGAATACTTCGTTTCGTACTTCGATTATTACCAGCCGGAAGCATACATCCCGCGCACGGACACTTACATCGAGAAGGATTCGTCGATCAACCAGGAGATCGAGCGGTTGCGGCTTTCGACGACGAGCGCCCTGCTTTCCCGCAAAGACGTGATCGTGGTTTCGAGCGTGAGCTGCATCTACGGCCTCGGCTCGCCGGAAGACTACCGCGCCATGCTGACCCCGCTTTCCGTCGGACAGCAGATCACCCGCGAGGCGTTTCTGGCCAAGCTGGTGGACATGCTTTACGAGCGCAACGACATCGCGTTCACCCGGGGCAAGTTCCGCGTGCGCGGCGACGTGATCGAAGTGTGCTCCGCCAACGAGGACGAGGTGGGGATTCGGGTCGAGTTTTTCGGCGACGAAATCGACCGGATCAGCCTGTTCGATCCGCTGACCGGCAAGGTCGATAAAACGGTGCCCGGCCTCACGATTTTCCCCGCCAAGCAATTCGTCACCCCGCACGACAAGCTGCGGCGCGCCCAGCAGACGATCCGCACGGAACTCGACCAGCGCATCGCCCAGTTTGAAACGGAGGGCAAGCTGCTCGAAGCCCAGCGTTTGAAGATGCGCACGGAGTACGACCTCGAAATGCTTCAGGAGATGGGGTTTTGCTCCGGGATCGAAAATTACACCCGCCATCTCAGCGGTCGTCCACCCAATTCGACGCCTTACACCCTGCTGGATTTTTTCCCGGATGATTTCCTGCTCGTCGTGGACGAGAGCCACGCGTCCATCCCGCAGATCGGCGGCATGTACGAAGGCGACCGTTCGCGCAAGAGCGTGCTCGTCGATTATGGGTTCCGCCTGCCGAGCGCGATGGATAACCGTCCGTTGAAGTTCCCGGAGTTCATGGCCCACCAGCGCCAGTGTCTCTACATCAGCGCGACGCCCGCGCAGTTCGAGATGAACAACAGCGTGGTCGGCAACAAGACCTACGTCCCCCACCCGCGCGAAGCGGCAGCGGCCATCGGCGAAGGCGAGACCGTTCCGGCGCGCCTGCCGGGCGTGGCCGCCGATAGGAATGACGCGGCGCTCGCGGCGGAGGATCGTGGCGCTTACCTGGCCGTTCCGAAACGCGAACAGGCTCCGACCATTCCCCGGCCCAATTTGAAAATCATCCGCCAGCATGCCACTCCGGTGGCCAACGGCGAGACCCCGGCCAAGACGAACGGCCACGGCTACGAGAACCGGCACGCCACGAGCGACATTGCCGACAGTTTCGACGTGTTCGTGGATGGCCAGCCTCTGGTCGTCGAGCAGATCATCCGTCCTACCGGGTTGCTCGACCCGGAAATCATGATTCGTCCGCTCAAAAATCAGATCGACGACACGATTGAGGCTTGCCGCCAGCGCATCGAGGCGGGGGAGCGGATTCTCGTGACCACGCTGACCAAGCGCACGGCGGAGGACCTCACGGATTATCTCAAGGATGTCGGCTTGAAGGTGCGTTACCTCCACAGCGACATCGACACCATTGAGCGGGTGGAAATCCTGCGCGGGCTGCGCGCGGCGGAGTTCGACATTCTCGTGGGCATCAACCTGCTGCGCGAGGGACTCGATTTGCCCGAAGTGTCGCTGGTGTGCATCCTCGACGCCGACAAGGAAGGCTACCTGCGCAGCCAGACCTCGCTCATCCAGACGGCGGGGCGGGCGGCACGGCACGTCAACGGCAAGGTGATCCTGTTTGCCGATACGATCACGCAAAGCATGCGCAAGCTGATCGACGTGTCCGAATACCGTCGCAACCGGCAGATGGAATACAACATCAAGCATGGCATCACCCCGCAGAGCGTGCGGCGCGCGGTGCAGGAAAGCCTGCACATGATTCTCAAAGGCAAGGCGATTGAAGAAGGGGTGATCCGGGAGGCCGGCGGAGATTTCAGCATCAGCGAGGTGCTGCGCGAATTGGAAGCGGAGATGGCGGCGGCGGCGGCGAGCCTGGAGTACGAAAAGGCTGCCCTCCTGCGCGACCAGATCATGGAACTCAAGAACGGCACCGGAATCTCCAAGATCGAGCCGAAGCGGCGGCCCGGGGGCAAAAAGGTCAGCTACTCGAAAGGCGGCAGCGCGCAGGCTGCGGCAATCGCACCGGCGCGGCCTGCCCTCAAGTTCAAGCGGCCTGGAAGCACGGGCTTCTGATGGGTGGCACCCGGTTGGTCCCTTTTTTGCTCTGAAAGGTCGGGTGCATGCCCGACGCTTCCTGTTTCCCGTTCTCCTGTATTGCCTCTTCGGCGCATCATCCCTTGTTTTGCGGGCGCAGTCGCCGGCGGTAGCGAGCGATGGGCCGGTAGGCTTGGACGGGTTGAAGGACAAGCCACTCGCGGCGCTCTCCAGCCCCTACGTGACGCCGCTGGGCGCGGCGGCCCTCTCCATCCGTCCCACGGAATGGAAACACGCGGAAACGGATAACTTCATCTACCATTATTTTCACGGGTTCATCGCCACGCCGGTGTCCGTGGAGGCCGAATTCTATTACCGCGTCGTCGCGCGCGATTTGAATAAGGACACCTCCCATTGGGAGCGCAAGGCTCACATCTTCATCTTCGAGCAGCCGGAAGACTGGAAAACGTTCCAGACCAAAGCCAACCTCGACCCGTGGACCGGCGGCATCCACCAGGGAGGTTCGCTCTTTATCCAGCGCGATCCGAACCTCAAGTTCAAAGGCCACACGCTCGGCCACGAGACCGCCCATCTGGTCATCGACCGATTCTACGGCTCCAACGTGCCCCTGTGGTTGAACGAAGGCTATGCCGAGTATATTTCCCGGGTGGCCTACGCCAGCTATTACCGGGCACGCGGGTACGACGCGCACCCCCGCACCAACCCGCTGACAGCCGAGTCTTTTCTCCCGCTTGACCGGCTGACCAACGCCCTCACCTACCCTGCGGACGTCAAGGAAGTGCTGGCGTTCTACGCGGAATCCGAGAAACTCGTGCGTTTTCTCAACGCCGCGGACAAGACGAAGTTTCAGGCCATGCTGGAACTGCTCGCCCGTGGCAGCCTGTTCGAAAACGCCCTCCACAACGCTTACGGCACGCTCTACCCGTCGCCTCATCTCTTGGAAGAGGCGTTCAAGCCCTACGCCATCCAGCCCGTGCCGATTGCCGCCGCCGGAGCCCCGGCCACGGCGAGCCGCTGAACCGCTCCTCTGATTTTTTGCTCGTTTCCGCCCGGACACCAGATTAAAAACTGCCTCGCGATGCGCAAATTTCTCCTCTGTCCGGTCCCGTTCCTACTACTGTTGCTGGCTGGCTGCGAATCTCCGACCCTGAGCGGGATCAAGGCCGCGCAATTGGCCCAACGTCAAGCCATTCTGCAAGAGCCGCCCGGTGAATACTACGTGGGCCGTCGGTATTATAATCCGAACTACAAGTTCTGGGGTTACGTGCGCAAGCCCGGCCAGCCGTGGCGCGAAGCGCAACTCGTCATGTTCAACGAGAAACAAAAACTCGCGCCGGACCGGGAGGAAAACCGGATCGGTGAAGACAACAACTGTCAGTACCGCCTGTTCGGACATTTCACGGGGGACACGGTTTACGAACCGGCGAGCAACCACGTTTACCCGGAGTTCCAACTCACGGGCTATGAACTGGTGGATCGGAATCCGCCGTCGATCTTCGCGCCTAACGCCGAGTTGCCCCCGACGACCATCGTCCACCCGGACTAGCCATGCGCAGGCTATTGCTCGGTTCGGCGACGGCGCTTTTCCTGATGTCCGGTTGTGCGACGCCGGAGATGCGCAACTTCCAAGCGGCGCAGATCGCGCAACGGCAGGCGATTCTGCAAGAGCCGCCCGGCGATTACTTCATCGGGCGGCGCTATTACAACGAGAGCTACAAGTTCTGGGGCTATGTGCGCAGGCCTCGCCAGCCGTGGCACGACGCGCGGCTCGTCATGTTCAACGAAAAGCTGAAGCTTGCCCCGGACCGGGCTGCGAACCACCTGGGCGACGACGACAAATGCGAGTACCGTCTCTATGGCCGGTTCACCGGAGATAGCGTCTACGAGCCGCCGAGCAACCGGCTTCTGCCCGAGTTCCAACTGACCGGCTACGAACTGTTAAGCAGCAATCCGCCGCCGATCTTCGCTCCGAATCCCGACTTGCCGCCGGAGGCGATCCGCCAACCGGATTGATGCCCAGCGCCGCGCCAGCGGTGCTCGTTCCAAGGTAGGGATGCCTCTCCGAGGCAGTCCCTGATTTTGCATTTGCGGGCTTCAACGCCACACCGAAACCAAGAAGCAAGGGAGTGGCTCGGAGAGGCATCCCTACCTTGATCACGACCGGCCGCCAGGCGGCCTGTTCAGAAGGCTTGCGGAGGCAGTCCCGCGCTAGGTCCCCAGATATGCTTCCCGGACCTGGGGATTCCGTTTGAGGGCAACCGAGGTGTCTTGGAGGATGATCTTGCCGGTTTCCAGCACGTAGCCATCGTGGGAAATCTCCAGCGCGAGATTTGCGTTTTGCTCGACGAGCAGGATGGTACTG
>CAXUHC010000104.1:0-14457 GCA_964250705.1 uncultured Chthoniobacterales bacterium
CGCAGGATGATGATCCCCAACCGGCGCTCCATGGGGTCGGCGCTCCGGCACCAGCGTTGCGCCGCCTGGAAAACCTCCGGGCTGGCGCGCCGTTGGAGGATGCGCATCGTATGCCACGGTGGGTCTTCCAGATCGTCTTCGTCTGCGATCCATTCGCGGTAAGCCAACGCGAGCAACTCCGCCGTGGGGCGCGGGTCTTCCAGCCATGGAAATTTCGCCTCGTCTCCCATGGCGGGCCTCCTACGGATTGGCGATCCACCGCGCCACCTCGCGCGCCCAATAGGTGATGATGAGGTCCGCCCCGGCACGCTTGAAGGCGGTCATCGTTTCCATGACGGCGGCGCGCTCGTCCAGCCAGCCGTTGGCCGCCGCCGCCTTGATCATCGCGTATTCACCGCTGACGTTGTAGACCGCCGTCGGCAGACCGAACGCCTCCTTCACCCGCCAGAGGATGTCCAGGTAAGGCAGGCCGGGTTTGACGATGAGCATGTCGGCGGATTCGTCCACATCGATGGCCGCCTCGCGCAGGGCCTCGCGGGCGTTGCCGCCGTCCATCTGGTAGGTGCGCCGGTCGCCGTACTGCGGCGCGCCTTCGGCGGCGTCGCGGAACGGGCCATAGAAGCTGCTGGCGAATTTCGACGCGTAGGACATTACCGGCACGTCGATGAAACCCCGCGCGTCCAACGCCGAGCGGATGGCCCGCACGCGGCCGTCCATCATGTCGCTGGGCGCGACGATGTCGGCACCGGCGGCGGCGTGGGAAACGGCGGTGCGCGCGAGCAACTCGACGGACGCGTCGTTGAGCACGTGAAAGTGGCCGTCCGGGCTGCGTTCGGTGAGGCCGCAATGCCCGTGGCTCGTGTACTCGCACAGGCAAACGTCGGTGATGACGACCAGTTCGGGATCGGCGGCCTTGAGCGCGCGGACGGCTTGCGGCACCACGCCCTGCTCGTCGTATGCGCCGGAGCCCTGCTCGTCCTTGTGCGCCGGGATGCCGAAAAGCAGGACTGCCCGCACGCCCAGGCCGCGCGCGGCGCGGGCCTCGGCGACGGTCTCCGCCACCGTGAGCTGCGCGACGCCGGGCATGGACGCGACCGGCTGGCGCCGGGTGATCTTTTCGCTGACGAACAGCGGCAGGATCAGGTCGGCGGAGCGCAGGGTGGTTTCGCGGACCATCTCGCGCAGGGCGGCCGTGGCGCGCAACCGGCGCGGACGCCGGGCAAGCGAGAGGTCGAAAGGGGGCGTCATCGGGGAGCGGGACCATACGTCAGCCGGAGGGTTTTTCGCAAGTGCGGACCGGTGGGCTGACGGGACCGACGGGTGATTTAGTTCGCAGTTGTCGCAGGTTTTTCTGGGCGGAGATGGGCACGGGCTTATTAATAATCCTCCAAAGGGTTTTTAAGCCCGTCCTTGCAACGGGTGCCGACAAGCGCGATGCAAGCGGCGCAACCGAATCACCTTCCAACCGAAAGAAACTTTATGCCCATCAAGACTCTCTTCACCGCCCACGCCACCGCCACCGGAGGCCGCAACGGACACGCCCAGGCCGACGACGGCCTCGTGAGCGTGGACCTGTCCGTGCCCAAAGCTATGGGCGGCCCCGGCAAACCGGACACCACGACCCCGGAACACCTGTTTGCCGCCGGTTACGCGGCGTGCCTCGGCGGGGCCATCGAACACCAGGCGCGGGTGCTCAAGATCCCGGCGAAGTCCGTGGACGTGAAATCCAACGTGAGCATCGGCAACAGCGAGGACGGCGGCTTCGGCGGTCGACCTGGACGTGACGGTGAAGGGGGTCTCGCAGGAAGAGGCGGAAAAAGCGGTGGCGGCGGGTCACGCGTTCTGCCCGTATTCCAAGGCGATCAAGGGTAACGTCGACGTGACGATCAAAACGACGGCGGCGGCCTGACCGCCGGTTTGCGGCGTTGCGGCCTTCTGTACGTGCATTCCGTCCGTCCGGTGCGCTAAGATGGGAGGCGATGAGCGACACCCTTCCCCCCGACATCCCCGACCCTAGTTCCGCGACGCCGGACGATCCGGCACCGGCCAGGCCGCGCCGGGTCGTCACCCGGCCAGACACGATGAAGGCGCCGCGCCAGCTGGGCACGGTCATCACCCGGCCAGACGCGGGAAACACCCCGCGCTTGCCGGGAACCTACGCTGCGAACTACGGTGACGACCCGAATTGGAAGCGTGGGCTGATCGTGCTGTGTACCCTGTTCGGGGTGGCAGCGACGGCGGAGTTCTTTCACGCTGTCTTCATCGTTTTATCGGGTCAGCGGGGCTACCCCGGACTCGGCGACGTGGCGCGCCTTTGCGTGGAGGCGACGGTTTTTCTCTTGCTCTGGGTGGGCTGGGGGTGGGTGCGTTGGGTGCTGGTCGCGGTTGATTTCCTCTTCGGGGCCTGGTACGTCATCCGCACCATTGCGCCGTTGCCAACCGACATGATGGCGGCGCATCCGGAGTTGAGAGGGCCGCAGGGCATCGCGCCCATGCCGCAACTGGCTCTGGGCGTGATCTATCTGGTCAGTGCGGGCTACCTGGCGTTTTCGGCGGACGTGATCGGTTTCGTGCGGCACCGGCGTGAGGAAGGGAGGGGCTGGGTGGTGGCACCGTTGGCCGTGATCGTTGCCGGGTTTGTCGCGTTAATCTGCTGTGTCGAGCCGTTGAGCGCCTGGTGGTTCGAGCGGTTAAGACCCGACGCGGGGCGATTTGCGACGGAGAGCCTGCGCGCCATTTCCGAGCGCTGGGACGTGAAGGAGTACGAACAACGCGCCGACGCCGATTACCTGAAAACCTGGGCCAAGGAATATCGCGATCCCACGTTCGGCACCCTGGCCGGTCTCGGGCCTTTGCAAACGATGCCCGAGGTCAAGACCAGCGAAGGGCACTCGACGCTCAGCCCGGGAAGCGGCAGCTTCCTGGCGCGCTACCGTTGCGATTTCGGGCGGGTGCGTTGCGCCCATGGGGACATCGTGTTCGGTTTCGTCGTCAGTCGGCACACGTTGGGACCGTGGCGGCTGGAGAATATCGAGGCGTTGGATCAGAAATTCGATCCTCCGCCGTCGCCAGCCGGAACGCCTGCGCCAGCGGCGACTCCACTCCCGCCCGTGCCGCCCGCCCCATTGTAGCTACAGGAGCGCTTCTAGTTCCTCCACGCGGCGCGAGAACAGGGCCAGCGCCGCGTTGACCGGTGCGGGCGTCGACAGATCGACCCCCGCTTTCTGCAACGTTTCCAACGGGTACTCCACGCCGCCGGACTTGAGGAAACCCAGGTAGGCATCCACGTCCGCCGGGCCACCTCCCAAGACCTTCTGCGCGAGCGCCACCGCCGCCGAGATGCCCGTGGCGTACTTGTAGACGTAGAACGCATTGTAGAAATGCGGGATGCGCAGGCATTCCAGGTCCAATTCCGGGTCGAGCGTGAACTTCGGACCGAAGTACGCTTCGAGCAGCTTGCGGTACGCCGCGCCGAAACTTTCCAGCGTGAGCGGCTCGCCCGCTTCCTCCATCGCGTGCACGATTTTCTCGAACTCGGCGAACATCGTTTGCCGGTAGATCGTCCCGCGCAGATCGTCGATCTGCCGGTTGAGCAGATAGGCGCGGGTCTGCGGATCGGACGTCTGGGCGAGCAGATGATGGGTCAGCAATTCCTCGTTGAACGTCGAGGCCACCTCCGCCAAAAAGATCGGGTAATCGTAATCCTGATACGTTTGTGTGTTCTGCGCGTACCAGGTGTGCATCGAATGGCCAGCTTCGTGCGCGAGCGTGTAAACGTCGCTGAACACGTCGGCCTTGTAGTTCATCAGGATGTACGGCGGATTGCCGTAGGAGCCGGAGGAGAACGCTCCGCTGCGCTTGCCCTTGGTCTCGTAACGGTCGCACCACCGGCCCCGGCGCAGGCCGGCCTCCAGGGTGGCAACATACTGCGAACCGAGCGGGGCAAGGGCGTCGGTTACCAGGGTGATCGCGTCGTCGAACGTGGTGTTCTTCTGCACGCCGGAAACCATCGGCACATACGTGTCGTAGTGATGGATTTCGTCGAGCCCGAGCACGCGGCGGCGCAGTTCGTAGTAACGTTGCAGCGGCGCGAAGTTGGCGCGCACGGAGGCAACGAGGCTGTCGTAGAGCGAGACCGGGATGCGGTCGGAAAAAAGCGCGGCCTCCAGCGCGGAGGAATGGTTGCGGGCCCGGGCGCGAAACACGTCGCCCTTCACCGAACTGGCGAACGCCGAAGCCAGCGTGAACTTGTGGTCGGCGAACTCCCGGTAGAATTGATGGAAGGCCGTCTTGCGCAGCGCGGGATCGCGCTTCTGGAGAAACGAGGAAAACGAGCTTTGGGTCAGTTCCACCTCGACACCGGTTTCATCGCGGATCGCGCCGAACTTCATGTCCACGTTCGTCAGCTGCGCGAACGTTTCCCGGTGGCCCGCCAGCGCCGCGCCGCCGAGGGCGAGGAGGCGTTCCTCCGCTTCGGAGAGAACGTGCGGCTTGTAGCGGCGCAGTTTTTCCAGCCGGGTTTTCCACGGAGCCAAGACTGGGTCGGACAAGTAACCAGCGAACGTGTCGTCGGGGACCGCCTGGATTTCCGGGCCCATGAACGCGCCGGTCTCGTCGATGCGGGTGAGCAGGTTTTGCAGTTGCGCCATGCGCGCGAGGTAATCGGGGTCGCTGCCATCCTCGGAATTTTGCAGCGAGGCGTAGCCGTAGAGGCGTTCGATCTTGAGGCCGAGCTGTTTTTCAAACTCCAGGGCGGCGAGTAGGTCGGCAGCAGCGCCGGCGAGTTTGCCTTTGAATTCGGTGAGGCGTCCGTAGTCGGCACGGACGATCTCGAAGTCCTGTTGCCAGGCGGCAACGCCGGGGTACAGCGCGGTGAGATCCCAGGTGTCAACGGCGGCGACTTCCGTCCGTAGCGGCACGGTCCGCGTGGCAGCCGCTTCGTCGTTGTCTTGCTTGAAATAAACGGATGGAATCTTCATCGAGATGAATCAGGAAATGCGAGCCAAGTGCGGAACAACTTCGCTCCGCTGACGGGAGGCTTCAAGCGATCTCTTGACGGGCTCATGCCCTCCAAAGCTTGTAGTTACAAGTCGGTAAATTCCAAGACGTTGTGCCGTGGAACATGTAGAACAAAAGCGAAGTCTTATTGTTGATTCCATCGCGGAAAACCTTTGACCGACCCGGGGGATTTCCCCATGCTGCCTCCCATTAAATTTGTCAGCCACAACGACCACAAGCAGTAAGGGAGGAATGGCAGTGAATCCGTTTATTTTAGCGAAGATAGAAACCCATATTCCGACGTTATCAGACCTGATCCTGAGCTACCGATTGCGGCACGACGTCAACGTGCGAGCGGCCATCATCAACGCGGTGTTGAGTTCGGAAGTCCGCTACCTGAGCCGCGAGGAGGTTTTGTACCTCGCGTGGTTCAAAGCGGACAACGACAAAAGACTGCGTGAGCTGGACGATCAGCTCAAGCAGCGGTGGTTACGCAAGCAGCGCCAAACCCGCGCAAAACAAACGCCCCGTGCGCCACGCCCGGGACGACCGGCGCGGGTGCGCCGGTAGCCCGGCGGCGACTCTGGCGGACCGGCAAGTCGCGGAAATTGAAGCGCGCCTCAAAACAGAGCGCAGACACGGCGACAGAGCGCCGTGGCCACAGCCCGCAGGCTTACCCAATCGGGATGCGCTCTAGATCACCACCTGACCCCCGTACATCCGGCTGGTGCTTTCCTCGACGGTGGGCCGGCCGTCGCCCAGATGCGCAAACCGCGTCTGGATTTCTTCGGGCAGGCGGATCGGTTTGCCGACAGGCATCTGCACCAGGGCAAGCATCTGGCGGCAACGGATCAGCAGCGCGCCGTCGGAGGGCCGCGTGACGGTGAACGCGCACCAGAAGCGGATGCGCTCGACCCGTTCGAGCCAGGCGTCGATGACCAACGTGTCGCCCAACACCGCCGGGCGTTTGTAGTCGATCTCCGTGCGCACGACCACGGGAAATTGCTGGCTGCTCGCCATCCTGGCCAGGCTCCAGCCCAGTTCGGCGGCGAGGTGCGTACGCGCCGTTTCGATCAAGCGCAGGTACGCGATGTTATGGACCACGCCGGCACAGTCCGTGTCGAAAAACATGACCTGGTAATCCGTGCGGATGCGGGCCGCGTCGGGCGTGGGTGCGTCCATGAAAGCAACTTAGAAAGCCAGCGCGCCGAAGAGGTCCAGTTGCGAGGTGTCGCGTCTTTTGCCCGACGCAGGAGCGGCTTCCGCCACGCGCGCGACGGCGGGTTCCGGCTCGATGACAATCGGCTCGGGCGCGCGTTCCTCGACGGTCATGCGCGCGCTGATCTCCATCTGCGACGCGGCGATGATCTCCAACGCGGCCGCGCCTTCGCCGCCCTGGGCGCGCACCGTCGCGATCGCCAAGTCGGGCCGGTTGCAATCGCGGCTCAGGTGGCCGAGCACCGCGCGCCGCAGTTTCGCGCCGCCTGCCAGCATCTGGGCGACGACGGCGGCGGCGGCCTCGTTCGAGAGGTGGCCGTGGCGGCTCATGATGCGCTGCTTGACCGACCACGGGCGCTTGGTGTCCGCGCTGAGGAGGGCGCCGTCGTGGTTGGTCTCGATGAGCAGCGTCGTCGCCGCGCGCACGCGTTCGTGGACGAGCTTGGTGGCGAAGCCGAGGTCGGTCAGATAGCCCAGCGCCGCGCGCCCGTGGTGAAACATGTAGCCGACGGGATCGACGGCATCGTGCGGCACGGGGAAGGTCTGCACCGCGATGTCCCTGATCTCAAAATCGTTGCCGGTCTTGAACAGATGCCAGTTGCCGTGCGCGGCGAGGCAGCCGCCGTCGTGACGCAGAACCTCGGCGGTCAGCGCGTTGCAATAGATGGGGAGTTCCTTGAACTTGCGGCAGAGCACGTCGAGGCCGCTGGCATGGTCGCAGTGTTCGTGGGTGAGCAGCACGCCGTCGAGCTGCTCGGGGGCGACGCCCACCTGCGCGAGCCGCGCGACAGTCTGGCGGGCGCTCAGGCCCGCGTCGACGAGCACGCGGCAATTCCCGGTGGTCAGCAAGGCGCTGTTGCCCGCGCTGCCGCTGCCGAGAACCGTGAGGGTGAACATGCAGCACTAATAAACCGCCTGCGGCGGTAAGATTCAAGACTCAAGAGCCAAGATTCAAGGAAGCTGCAAGGTTCAAGATTCAAACAGAGGCGGCTGCAAGGAGGAAGCAGCACTCGCGGTATATCTTGCTCATCCGGCTGTAGCCCCGGCGCTCTGTCGCCGTGCGTGACGCACGCCCACTCTTCGGCAGACACGGCGACAGAGCGCCGTGGCTACAGCCGGATGAGGATAGCTGCGAAACCGGAGTATCAACAACCGTTCGTCCGAGGTTTCCGAATTGAAACTTAAATCTTGAGACTTCCTTGAATCCTGGTTCTTGAGTCTTGAGTCTTGAATCTTCCTGCCTGCGACCGGCAAAACTCAACTTTCCACGTCGGTTGACGGCGCGGGCAGGGCGAGGATGCGCGCTTTCTTGGCCGGATAATCCAGCGCGTGAAAGGCGCGGATTTCCTCCAGCCGCCGCAGCCCATTGAGCGTGTCGAGATACCGGGTGTAGTCCGCCGCCAGTTCCGTGGTTTCGAGATAACGCCCGCGCAGGTTCGGGTCGTGGTAGGCGTGGGGGTCGTGCCGGGCGAACAGATGGAAACGCAGCCAGCGCCGGTCGGTGCGCGACACCTTCTGCGCCTTGCGAAAAAACGCCACGAACATCAGCAGCACGAGGTAGGTGTCCACCTGGGCCTGGAGTTCGAGGTTGCGCGCAAAGTCCTCGCTGCCGATGGCCCGGCTGCCGCGCTGGAATTGGAGCGCCGCGTGCAGCGCGTGGTCGATCTCCTCGACGAAGGCGATCAGCGAGCGGATGTTGGCGTCGTTCAACCCGGCGCGGGGATCGTTTTTTTCGAGTTGGTCGATCAACCAGCGCGAATAATAAATGCCGACGTGGAGCTGGCCGTCCACCGTGCGCAGAAACGTACGCGCGAGGTGGCTCAATTCGCGCGCGGAAGCTCCCGCCGCCCGGGAAAGCTGCCCGCAACGTTTGGTGTCGATGAGGCAGTCTTCCAGGTTGATCCCAACCGTGGCATACGTCCGCTCGAACAGGCGCTGAATCTCGCTGAACAGGGTAGGGTTCAAAGAAAGGATGAAGGATGAAGGATGAAGGCGGAAGGCGGAAGGCGGAAAATCATCCGAGGAGGGCGAGTCCGGCGTGGGTGGCGGCGGAATCGTCGCCGAGATTGAGCAGGCGGTCGGCGAGTTGGTTGAGCGCGAGACGGACCTCGTGGAATTGCTCGGCCAGCCCGTTGAAAACTTCGGTCAGCCCCCGGTGCCGCGCAACCTCGTGCCCGGCCACGGCCCGGTAGCTTGCCCGGCCCACTTCCTCGTAAAACGAACAGCCCGGTGCGCCCCGGCGCGAACGCCGGCGCTCGATGTTTTCCGGGAAAATCCCGGTCAGGAAAAGCGTGTAATCACCCAGCCGCGCCCGCAGGAAAAACGCCTGCGACGGATTGGCCTGCTGCAACGCGGCGAGCAGATCGGAAAGGTACACGCGCGCGCCGACCCCGCCGTCCGCAGACATGGGGTTGCGCAGGGCCGCCGTGCGGGTGAATTCGTCGAGCAGCGACGCCAGATAATCGCACAGCGGCCGGTCGTCGATCCCGGCACGCCGCAAGACGCTTCTGGTCAAAACGTAGAAGTAAAACTGCGGCGAAATAGCCAGGTGGTTATTTTGCGACAGGATCGCTTCGGACAGCGCGGGCTGGTCGCGCAGGGCATCGCGCGTGTCCGCGTCGGTGAGCAGGCTGACCAGCGAAACCGACTCGCGCCGGGAGGAGGAAAGGGCGCGGACGATGAAATCGAAATCCGCCGCCGTGAACCGTGTTCTGCAATTGGCTTGAACCACGGAATTCAACAACTAGCACCGCGTGTGCCAAGGGCAAGGTTTCGGCTGCAAATCGACCGGAGACGGCGTCCGGCGCGGTTCTCCGCGATTACGTCTTGAAACCCGCCGCCTCCGTCCGGCATGCTCCCGCGATCATGTCGCCCCCATCTTCCACCGCCGCCGTGAAGCCCGCCGCATCCCGGCGTGGCGCGGGGTGGGTCCGGCGGGTGGCACGGTTGGTGGTGGCGGCTGCCCTGCTCGGCACGCTGTTCTGGGCGGGATGGTACGTTTACAACCGCGGCTTCACCCGCAAGTGGCGCGAACAACTCGCCGCCGAACTGCGCCGCCGGGGGTTCGACTTCACCGCCGCGAAGCTGACGCTCAACCCCTTCGAGGGACTCGTCGCCGAGGACGCCGACCTCTACCTGCTCGACGCGCACCACACCCACCTGCTCAATTCCAACCGCATCGCCGTGGACATCGACGTGCGGCGGCTCATCCAGGGCAAGCCCTTTCTCAATGCGCTCGACCTGCGCGACACCCGCCTGTCGTTGCCGGTGGACATGGCCGATCCCGACGGACCGACGCTCAAGGTGCGGCACCTCAACGCCAAGGTGGCCCTGTTGCCCGGCGAGGTCCGCGTCACGCAGGCGCAGGGAGATTTCTACGGTCTGCAAATTTCCCTCAGCGGCTCGCTGCTCCACCCGGAGAGCTACCGCCCCGCGGGCACTCCCGCCGCGCCCGACGAGCGCGACCGCCGCCGGCAGTGGGCGCGCACGATCACCAGTGAGATCGAAAAGGTCCACGCCGACCGCGTGCCGCCCAGCCTCGAAATTCGCTTCCAGGGGGACCTCGCCCGGTTGGAAACCCTGCGCGCCTCCGCCCAGTTGCAGGGGGACGCGCTCCAGCGCGGCTCCTACCGGCTCGACCACCTGTTGCTGCGGCTCGATTACGCGGCGGGCGCGTTCCACCTGCGCCAGGGCGAACTGCGCGACCGCCGGGGCACGCTGGCGCTCATGGGCGATTTCAACCCCGCGAACGGCGAAGCGCGCTTTCAGGCCCAGAGCGGGGGGATCAACCGCGCCGGGGCGGACTCGCGGACCCCGCCCTCCACCGGACTCGATCTGCTGGCGCTCGCGCGGGAATTCGCCGATCCGGGTTTGTTGAGCGATTGGACGCTGCGCGACACCCCCCGCTTGCAGGTCGATGGCCGCTGGCGGTTCGGCCCGCCGCCCGCCGCGCTCCCGCCCGATTCCGCGCCGCCCGCGCCGGGGGCTTCCGCGCTGCAAATCACGGGCCGGCTCGCCCTGGGCCGGTTCGCGTACCACGTCGGCAACCCCGACCGGACCTTTGAATTCGAGCGCGGGGAAACCGATTTCTCGTGGAACGGCGACCGCTGGTATTTGCGCGATCTGCGGCTCGTGCGGCCCGGTGGCAACGGCCAGCAACAACTGAGCGCCGACGTGCTTTCCGAACCCGGCCAGGCGCGCGTCCGGCTGACCAGCACGTTCGACCCGACGGCGTTCGCGTCGTTTCTGCCCGCCAAGGGGCGCGAGGCGATCGCCCGCTTGGAGTTCCGCGACCCGCCGCGCCTCGATCTCGCGGCCACGGGCCGCTCGCTGGGCGACTTCGCCAGCTTGAAGATGGAGGGCCAGCTCACCCTGGGCCGGACGCGCTACCGGGGCGTGGGCATCAACCGGCTCCACGGCGAATGGACCCTGGCCGACGGACTCCTGAGCGGACGCCATCTTTTGCTCGAACGCGACGAGGGCGTCGCCACCGGCGACCTGGTCACGTATCAGTTCGACAAGCACGAGGTCCGGCTCGAAAACGTGCGCACGAGTCTCGACCCGGGGCAGGCCGGGGTGTGGCTGGACCCGGACGTGTATCACACGATCCAGCCGTTCCGTTTCCGCAAACCCCCGGCGCTGTCGATTCACGGCAACATCCAGTTTTTCGGCGGGCGCAACTCACACCTCGTCACCGAAGTCAGCGCGCCGGGCGGGATGGACTACGTCTTCCTCAAGAAAAATCTTCCGTTCCAGAGCATCGCCGGGCAGGTGGTCTTCACCGAGGAGCGGCTGTGGCTCAACGAGGTCCACGGCGAGATTTTCGGAGGAGAAGCGAAGGGCGCGCTCAACCTCGCGCTGGGACGCATCAAGGACTACACGGCGTCCCTGGAATTGAAGGGCCTCGACTTCGTGCGGCTGACAAAACTCTATTTCGACTACGAGAATTCCAAGGGGCAGCTTTCGGGCGCCTACCGGTTTACCGGCACGAGCGACGACGCGCGCACGCTGCACGGCGCGGGCACGTTGAACGTGGAGCGTGGCAACGTGTTTTCCATTCCGTTCATGGGCCCCTTGTCCACGATCCTGGGCACCGTGGTGCCGGGGCTGGGGTACGACGAGGCGCACCAGGCGAGTGCGGACTTTCTGACCAGCGGCGGCAAGATTTACACCGGCAACCTGAATGTGAAGGGGCTCGGGTTCGGCCTGTTCGGTGGCGGTTGGCTCGGATACATGGACGACACGATGAACTTCCGTATCCGGATGAACGCGCGCGGCTTGCCCGGAGCGGTGCTGCGTCCGGTGAGCAACCTCTTCGAGTACCGGTCGCAGGGACCGTTGGCCAAACCGGTGTGGCGTCCGAACGTGCTGACCGCACCGCTCGGAGGGGCGGAGAAAAAACCGGCGACGGCGCCGACCCCCGCCAAGCCAAGGTAGGGAGGAGCGTCCCTGCTCCTCCCCAGTTTGCGCGGTCGTGTTCGGAAATCGAAACGCCAGCCGCGCGAGCAGGCAAACGCCCTCTGCAGGTACATCAGGGAGGAGCAGGGACGCTCCTCCCTACCCCTACCTCTTGGACTTGCGGAACACCATCATCGCCTGGCTGTTCCCGTAGCCGCCGACGAACGGCAGCGGCGAAAACATCAACTTTTCGCACCGGAACTTCGCCGACAGAACCCGGTGCGTCACGCGCCAGTCGTAGCCCCGGTGCGAGACGGCGATGTCCTCCGCCCGGCTCGGCGGGACGTTCAGGAACGCCGCCCGCCACAACTCCGCCGACGCCGTGTCCGACCGCCGCCGGAACAACAGCATCCGGCTGAGTTCCTTCACCAGCACCGCCGGTCCGATCATGATCGGCACCGTGACGAGCACCTTGCCATCCGGCTTGAGCTTTTCCTCGATGAACTGCACGAACCGCGTGGTCGCCGCGTCGTCCAGATGCTCGCAGACTTCGAGCGACGTGATGACGTCGAGCGATGCGTCGGCCACCACCTCCAAGTCCGAAAAAATCGTGTATCCATCATACTTCGCCGCCATGTACGGATCGTAACCGAGGAACTTCGTGTCGGCGTGCGCGGGGTTCGACGCGAGGGATTGCGTCAACTCGTGCAGGAACCGACCCTGCCCGCAGCCGTAATCGAACACGGTGGCCCCCGGTTGCAGGCCGTCCAGCACCAGCGCGGCTGACTTCTTGAACCGCGTCCGATGGGCAAACCGGGCCAGCGGATTCGGATTATCCAGGGTTTGCTTTTCGTAAGGAACGGTCGTGGTCATGGCATGTGATGCGCCGCAGAACCTGTGCCACGCATGGTGGCCCTCGCCGTTTAGGTCGCGCCAACAGCCGGCAGCTGCTGGGTCAGACAGTGAAAAGCCCCCAGTCCCCAGATCAGTTCGCAACAGTCGATGGGAACGATCCGCCGGCCCGGGAACGCCTGGCGCAGCACCGAAGCGGCCCACGCATCGTGCGGATCGTTGAAGGACGGCATGAGCACCACCTTGTTGCCGATGTAAAAGTTCGCGTAGCTGGCGGGCAGCCGCTGGCCCTCGCGCACGATCTTCGAGGGCATCGGCAGCGGCAGCACGTGCAGCGGCGAGCTGCCATCCTCGGCGCTCATCTCGCGCAGCCGGTGGAGATTGGTTTGGAGCGGTTCGTGGTTGGGATCGTGGGGGTCCTCCTCGACGACGGTGACCACGGTGGTCCGGTCCACGAAACGCGTCAGATCGTCGATGTGCCCATCAGTGTCGTCGCCCTCGATGCCGTCACCCAGCCACAGGATATTGCGCACGCAGAGGTAGTCCTTGAGGATCGCTTCGATCTGCGGTTTTTTCAGGCTCGGGTTGCGGTTCGGATTGAGCAGGCAGCTCTCGGTGGTCAGGAGCGTGCCCGCGCCGTTCACCTCGATGGAACCGCCTTCGAGCACGATGCCGGGGTGATAAACGGGCAGGCCGCCCAACGCCTCGGCGATGCGCACCGGCACGGCGTCGTCATGGTCGAACGGCGGATATTTCCAGCCCCAGGCGTTGTAATCGAAATCCAGCGCCGCAAGCTGCGGGGCCCCGGCGCGCGTCAGAAAAATCGCGCCGTGGTCGCGGCACCAGGGTTCGTTGGTCGGGATGTGGAAAAATTTGACGTGCGCGTACCCGCCCGGCAACGCCGACAGGTGGCGGCGCACCTCCGCCTCCTGCTCGGGGCTGCCGACGTTGATGTGCACGGCCTCGCTCTCCGCCAGCGCGCCGACCATTTTCACGAGGGCGGGCACCGCCCTGGCGTAGCCGCCGCCGGGAAACGAGATGCCGTCCGGGCGCGGCCAGGAAAGCCACGTCGCCGCGTGCGGCTCCCACTCGGCGGGCATCCGGTAGCCCAGCGAGGCGGGAGTGGACGATTTACCGGCCGGTTCAGTCGGAGGAAGCATGAGACAAGGAACGAATCGTCGTACGTCCCGCGCGTGGCCTCAGGTGCGCGGCTTGTTGATGGCAGCCGCTTCGTGCAAGCGGGCGAGATACGACGCCTGCGCCCGTTGGGCGGCGTGTACCGAGACCGCGCCGCGCGTCGCGGCGCTGAGCATGATGTGGATCTTCACCTCTTCGGCGACGTACTGGCGGAAGTCCCCGCGCGTGGCGTTGAGGGAGAGTAATTTGGCGTCGAGCCGGGCGTCGCTGTTGCCGAACTTGGCGCGTTTGTAGTCCTGCACGGCCTCGTCGAGGTCTCCTTGCGAGAGCTTGGGATCGGTGCGGTTGTAATCGTAGATGACCAGGGCGCGGTCGACGGGGTTGGCCAATTCGCTGGGGAGCAGCGGGCGGTAGATGGGCTGTCCGTTCACCGTGCCGACGGGGGTGTCGGGCGGCGGGGTGGGCCGGGGTTTGGGGACGGGGGTGTAACGCGGCGAGGCCGAGGGCGTCTCGTCGGGCAACGTGGTGGTTTGCGCCCGGGCAGCCAGCGGCAGGGCAAAGACCCCGGCGCAGAGTCCGCAGAAAGCGAAGGGAAGGAGGGATTTCATACGAAAAGGGAAAGCGTGGTAGATGTTATCCGCTGGCCGGATGCCGAAGAAGTCTTTTGTTGCAGGGAACGTGCGGAGATTACTTCCGGAAAATCAGTCGATCAACCGCCGGGTCATGTCGCCGTAGGACTCGATGCGCCGGTCGCGCAGGAAAGGCCAGTGGGTGCGTTGCTCCTCCACGCGCGCGAAATCGATGTCCACCAGGACGATTTCTTCTTCGTGCACGCCAGCCTTGGCGATGATCGTG
>CAXUHC010000105.1:0-3827 GCA_964250705.1 uncultured Chthoniobacterales bacterium
GCGGCAACAACGTGAGCAATCTCACCGGCGACTCGCGCTATCCTTATGCCCCCACAACCACGCGGCTATTGACCACTTTCGAGGGTCCGTCCGGATACGGTTCGGACTACGGCACGCGCGTCCGCGCCCTGGTCACGCCGCCGACGACCGGTTCCTACACGTTCTACGTCTCCAGCGACGATTCGAGTTCGTTGTTGTTCAGCACGAGCAACAGCGCGACCGGCGCCGCGCAGATTGCCAGCGTCAACGGCTTCACGGCGAGCGGCGTTTACACGACGCAAGCGGCCCAGACCTCCGCGGCCTTTGCCCTGACCGCCGGACAGTCCTACTACATTGAGGCGTTACAGAAACAGGGCAATGGCGGTGACTTCTTACAGGTTGCCTGGACGGGGCCTGGCATCACCAGCCCGACGATCATCCCGGGAAGCGCGCTGAAGCCTTATAATCTCAATGCCGCACCGCAATTCGGCAGTGCTTCGTACAGTTATCCGCTGCGGCCGAACTCGCCTACCAGCACGCTGATCGGCACGCCAGCCGCGACCGATCCGGAAAGAGGAACTATAACGTACGCGATTCTCGCTGGAAACTCGTCTGGCGCGTTCGCTATCAACCCGGTAACGGGTGTCATCGCGCTGGCGAACAGTTCGGGGGCAATGCCAGGACAGACCTTTAACTTGACTGTCGGCGCGCAAGACGATGGCGTTGGCGGGGTGTATCCGCTCGGAGCGGTCGCCGTACCGGTCACGATCAAGGTGCCGAAACTGGTGGACCAATGGCGTCAGGATAATTTCGGGGCGAACGCTGGCAATGCGGCCATCGCGGGCAATCTCGCCGACCCTGACGGCGATGGCTTGTCCAACCTGATGGAGTACGCTCTCGGGACCAACCCGCTTGCGAGTAATGTCGGCGCGCTGGTCGTGGATTGGGAAACTGTCGGGACCGACACTTATCTGCGGCTCACCGTCACGAAAAACTCCTCGGCCTCGGACGTAACGTACAACGTGGAGGCGACCGGCGATCTGAAGATGCCGGGTTCCTGGAGCGGCTCGAACATGGTTGTGGAAACCAATACTGCGACGACGTTGCGGGTCCGGGACAGCGTGTCCACCAGTGCGGCGGCGCAAAGGTTCATCCGTTTACGGGTAACGGTCCCTTGACGAGCAACTCTGAAGGTGCGGGCTAGCCTGCGGCCCCACCGCGAAACTTGTGCCAAGTCCAAGAGGAGATTTCTTTGCCCGCCTAGGTCCGTGGAGCGAGTAAACCGCTTGCCTGCTGGCGATGTGAAGATATTCTCCTGGGGTAAAGCGGCCACCATGTTAGTTTGACCATTCAAGAGTCCGTCCGATGCCATCTCCTACTACTTTGCCGGCTGGCCGGCCCGTTCCCGACAAACGCCGTTTCCGGAGTGAGGCGGTCGAAATGATGCTCGAAGAAGTCGCGACGCATTTGCCCGACCCGGAGCTTGCCACTCTCTTTTCCAACTGTTTCCCTAACACGCTCGACACCACCGTCGATTTTACGCCCGCCGAGCGCAACGGCGGCATCCCCGACACCTACGTTATCACCGGGGACATTGACGCGATGTGGCTGCGGGACAGTTCCGCCCAGGTCAACCCCTACCTGCCACTCTGCTCGCGCCACGATCATCCGCTCGCTTCCATGATCAGCGGCCTCATCCGCCGCCAAACTCGCTGTATCGCGCTGGACCCGTACGCGAACGCTTTCTACAAGGATTCGTCCAAAGTCAGCCAATGGCAGAGCGATCTCACGCAGATGCGCCCGGGCGTTCACGAGCGCAAGTGGGAACTCGACTCCCTCTGCTATCCCATTCGCCTGGCGCACCAATACTGGAAAATCACGGGCGATAATGCTCCTTTCGATGCCCCGTGGCGCGACGCCATGCGCTCGGCGGTCGCCGCCATGCGTGTCCAGCAGCGCAAGGACGGCGACGCCGGCCCGTATCGCTTCCAGCGCGAGACCGCGCAGCAGAGCGACACCGTCGCGGGCGGCGGGTGGGGCCTGCCCATTCGCCCCACGGGGATGATCTGCTCGGTTTTCCGCAACAGCGATGATGCGGCACTCTATCTTTTCAACATCCCCGAGAATCTCCTTGCGGTGGTGGCTCTGCGCCAATTATCCGAGTTGCTCACCGCCACCACCGGCGGCGGGGCGGATCCGGTGCTCGCCACCGACTGCCGGGCGCTCGCCGACGAGGTAGAATCCGCCGTCCAACGCCACGGCCTGCGGGACCATCCCGTCCACGGGCAAATCTACGTGTACGAATGCGACGGCTACGGCAACAGCGTCTTCATGGATGACACCGGCCTGCCCAGCCTCTTATCTTTGCCGTACTTGGGCTGGGGTAAAGCGGAGGATGAAATTTACCGCCGCACGCGCGCATTCTCGCTCAGTTCGGACAACCCGTATTTTTACCGGGGCACGGCGATGGAAGGTCTCGGCAGTCCGCACACCGCGCCGAAGAAACTTGTCTGGCCTTTGGGAGTTTCGACCCGTGGCCTCACTTCGACCGATCCCGAGGAGATCCGCCGCTGCCTTCGCTGGCTCAAAACCACGACCGCTGGAACGGGCTTCATGCATGAAGGGATCAACCCCGACCACCCGGACGACTTCACGCGTCCCTGGTTTGCCTGGTCCAATTCCCTCTTCGCGGAATTCATCCTCAAGCTTTACCGGGAGCACCCGCAGTTGCTGGCTCCGGGGTAGGGCTTGGTTGGGTGAGACGCGTCCTGACACGCGGAGAGGCGCCCCGCCAGGTACGCTTGGCGTTTGAGGTTGGGTATCCTAGACCCGGTGCGCTCTGCGACGAGTGTATGGGTACACTTACAAGCACCGTGGTCGAAAGGCAGCAATCATTGTCCCGCTTCGGACCTGCGCCGGTCACGAACAAGCCAATGGTAAGATCCATGCTAAAACGAATTTTTCTCCCCCGGGCCCGGTTTCTTGGCCTCGCGCCTTTGCGCACGGGGCTTGACCGCAGAGGTTGCGCCATGTCCGGCGTGGGACCACGGCCCGTCGTTGGCAAAGGATGGCGGCGCGTCGTCACCGGGTTCGTCCCGGCGCTGCTGCTCGCCACGGGCATTGCCGGCCTTTATCCGGTTGCCGACGCACAGGACGTCAACGGTGAACCGAACGCCGCCCCGCGCCCCCGGCTCACTTTTCCTGGCCAGCCTTCGCTCCAGGCAACGGTTGGCGCGGCCCACCAACTCGCGCTCGAAAACCTGCTCACGCTCAACACGATCCGCGACCCGAAGCAGACCCATAACCGCAGCGGCTTATTCCGGGACCCGCCCGGCACGTTCCTGCGCGCCGGTGGTGATTACCAGACGCCCTGGACGCGGGACGCTTCCATCAACTCTTGGAACGCCGCTTCGCTGCTCTCGCCCGCCGTCGCCGTCAACACGCTCTGGGCGGTTCTCGAACGCCGTGACGGCAAGCTCATCGTGCAGCAGGACAACCAGTGGTGGGATCAGGTCATCTGGATTCCCGCCATCTGGAACCATTATCTCGTCACCGGCGATGCCTCCGTCCTCGCACCGGCCTACGAGACCGCCGTGCAAACCCTCGCCGAGCGCCGGGCGAGGAATTTCAACGCCAAATTCGCGCTTTTTGCCGGGCCTTCCTTTTTCAACGACGGTATTTCCGGTTACCCGCCGCCGCTCGGCGAACCGGGCGGCGGCGGGCGTTCGTTCGTGCTCGACCATCCCGGCACGGATAAAATCATGGCGCTCAGCACCAACTGCGTGTACGTCGGCGCTTATCGGGCGGCGGCCAACCTGGCGCGCGAGCTTCACCGTCCGGCGGTAGAG
>CAXUHC010000105.1:3837-11342 GCA_964250705.1 uncultured Chthoniobacterales bacterium
CTGAAGGCCTCGATCAACAAGCATCTCTGGATCGCCGAGACCTCGACGTACGGCTATTTTTTGCACGGAGCGGGCTCAACGGAAGGCACGCTCGAAAAATATCAGGAAGGCACGGGAATCGCGTTCGCCATTCTTTTCGGCGTGGCCGACGGGGCAAAAGCTGGCGCTCTTGTCGCCGGTGCGCACCGTGAGCCGAAGGGCATCCCCAGCATCTGGCCGCCGTTTCCGGGTTTTTCCAACGACCATCCCGGGCGGCACAACAACGTCGTCTGGCCGCTCGTGAACGGGCTCTGGGCGCACGCCGCCGCCACGACCGGCGCAACGGAAGTCATGGCGGACGAAATCGCCGGCCAGGCGAAGCTCGCTCTGGCAAGCAATGATTTTCGCGAGATTTACAACGCGGAAACCGGGGCCGTCGACGGCGGGTGGCAAGGGGGCCATTGGGGGAGCGCCCAGCACCAGACGTGGTCGGCCACCTCGTGGCTGCGCGCGTTGTATCTCGGCGTGTTCGGGCTCCGGTTCGAGCGCGACGGCCTGCGCTTTTCACCACACCTGCCGGAAAACTGGAGCGGGATCAACCTCGCCGGTCTGCCGTACCGCTCCGGCTTGCTCGACCTCACGCTGACGGGCAAGGGGGCGAAAGTCGGTAGCGTCCTCATCGACGGCAGACGGGCGGACACCACGTTTATCTCTGCCGCCGATTTGGCTGGAAAGCATCGGATCGAGGTCGTGCTCACGCCGTAGGACGATAAGTCTCGGCAAGTGCCCCGGCCCCGGCACGGCGTTGCGGACCTCCGGCAATTCGGCGGCGAAAAAGATGTGGGACGGGCAAAATCCCGGTTGTCGGCGGATGGACGGCTCGCTGGCGGCGGCTTAGATCGACGCCCTTTGTGCATGACTGCACCGCAATCTTCGACCCCCTGCACGTTGCCCGTCTTGCACGGTCAAAGCGGTGAAAACCCACTGGACTCCTGCCCCGGAAAACTTTGTGACTTTTTCTTTGCACGCGGGAGCTTTTTTTCTTGCCATGACCGTAGCGCGCTCTATAAATGAGCGCAAATTCCCCTCACGAACTCGCCGGGAGACATCTCTCTGCGGAGTCCTGAGGCTGCCCCTTAACGCCTCTCTCTCCCCTCCTCATGCGCAAACACACCCGCGTTCCGTCCACTTCCCGCCATGCCTTGAACTGGCGTGATTCCCTCAACCGTCTGCGCGCCTCGGCGACGGCTCTGGCGGGTCTTTCCACCGTCGCATTAGGAGCGGCGTTGGCGCCACGCGCCCAGGCGCAGCAAAACGATGCCTGGTCAACCAACCCGTTGGACAACACCTTCACGGGGGCGAACTGGACGACGGGCACCACGACGCCCGGCGCGCCGACGGGGACCATCGCGTCGGGGGATAACCTTTATTTCGGCACGTCCACCATCACGACGCTCAATGAAGACGAGGCGGCGGGCTTTAGCATCGGCAGCTTCACCTTCAACGCGGGTGCGTCCGCTTTCATCATTGCCGGCAACTCGTTCGCGCTGGGCGCGGGAGGCGTCACCAACAACAGTACGAGCCTACAGACGATCAACGATGCGTTCACGCTGGCGGCCACGACCACCTTCACCACGACGACGGGTGGGGGTAATCTCACGCTGGGCGGGGTAATCAGCGGGGCGGGCGGCATCACGGTGGCCGGCACGGGTATTACCACGTTGACCGCCATCAACACTTTCGCCGGCGGGACGACCGTCAACGGCGGCACGCTCGCGCTGGGTGCGGGCGGCGGGACTGCGGCGGTCCAGGGGGCCATCACCATCAATACCAGTGCCATCTTGAATCTGACGGCGACCGACGCCTTGGGTTACAGTGCCGGGACATCGGTCACGCAGTTGAATGTGAACGGCGGCACCGTGAATAACGCCGTGGGTGGCAACAATGGCTATCTCACGAGCTTCAACCTGACCGGCGGTACGGTAACCTCCACGGGCGGCGGTAGGTTCTTTTTCGGCGGGTCGGGCACGAGTCTCACGTCCAACGCGAGCGCGACCACTTCCCTGTTCAACGCTCCGCTCGTGATTCAAACCTCGGCGTTGACCATCACGACGGCCGCCGGATCGGTGCCGAACGGAGGTGCGGACCTCGCGGTCACTGGTGCCATCAGCGTGTTCGACACCAACGCTGGCACCGGGATTGTGAAGGCTGGTAACGGCCTTTTGGTATTCACCGGCGCGAATACTTACACCGGCGGCACTGCGGTCAACGCTGGGACGCTCGCCGGAACCACCATCGGCCTGCAAGGCAACATCACGGACACTACTGCGGTTATTTTTGACCAGACGCTGTCGGCTCAATTTGGTGGCAGCGCCGTTGCTTCGGGCACTTATGCGGGCGTTATCAGCGGTGCTGGCACGGTCGCCAAGAACAACGCCGGCATCGTTATCCTCAGCGGCGCGAACGCCTATACTGGCGCGACGGCGGTCAACGGCGGGATTTTGTACGTCAACGGCTCACTGGCGACCGCGAGCGCGGTTTCCGTGGCCAGCGGCGCGCGGTTGGGCGGCACCGGGACGGTGGGAACCGCTACGATTGCCACCGGCGGCAGCGTGGAGGGCGGACAGAACAAAGCCGGCACGTTGACCCTCAGCGGCCTGACCTTCAATGGCACCGCTACGGCCTTCTTCGGCAACCTGGCGAATTACACCACCGCCCCTGCCATCGCAGCGGGTGCGCTGACGGCCAACGGCGGGGCGAACTCGGTGAGCCTGACGGTCAACGGCACGATTCCCGGTGCCGGCACCTACCAGCTCCTCAGCTACACCGGGGGAGCCATCGGCGGCACGGGTCAACCCGCTTTCACGTTGGCGACCCCGCTGCCCAACCGGGCGACGGGCAACCTGGTCTTCGCCACCGGGTTGATTTCCTTGAACGTCACTGGCTCCGACTTCTTGATCTGGACCGGGGCGGCGACGAACACGTGGGACACGACCAATCCCAACTTCAAGCTCAACTCTAACGGACAAGCCGCGACGTACATCGACAGTCCCGGTGACTCGGTGGTATTCGACGACACGGCGACCGTGGCGCACTCGACGGTGGTCGTCAGCGCGGGGGATTTACATCCGACGAGCGTGACGTTCAACAACAGCACGGCGGTCCCCTACACGTTGCAGGGCACCAACGCCATCACTGGTGTCACCGGCCTGACCAAGACGGGTACGGGTACCCTGACGATCACCAACGCAAACACCTACACGGGCCTGACGGCGATCAACGGCGGCACGGTTTCTCTGGGCAGCGCCGGGGCGTTGGGAGCGACGGGCACGATCTCGTTCGGCGGCGGCACCTTGCAATATACCGCCAGCAACACTACGGATTACTCGGGCCGCTTCTCCACGGCGGCAAATCAGGCTTACAGCATCGACACCAACGGCCAGGCGGTCACGTTTGCCAGTGCGTTGGGGAGTGTGGGTGGGTCCCTGACGAAGTCGGGCGCGGGTACGCTGACCCTGTCCGCTTTCGAGACCTACACCGGCGGCACCACCATCAACGGGGGTACGCTCAGGTTGACCCAAGGTGGTGGGGCTGGAAACATTCAAGGCGTTGTGACGGTCAACACGGGTGGGACGCTGAACTTGGCCGCGGGTGACTCGATCGGTTATAATGCTAATGGCACTCAGGTCACGACGCTGAATGTCATTGGCGGCACCGTGAACAATTCTTCGAACGGCAACCAAGGTTACACTACTAATCTCAATCTGACCGGTGGTGCCGTCACCGGCGGCGGATTTTTCCGGTTCAACAATGCCACTCCCAATAGCTACAGCATCACGTCGAATGCCAGTGCGGTCACCTCGACGATTGCTCCGAGCGTCGACGCGTTCAACGGACCGCTGAACATCAATGTAGCGAGCGGAACGGTGCCAAGCGGAGTTGACCTCTTGATTTCTGGACCGATCTATACCAATTCTATCGTCAAAACAGGAGATGGTTACCTCAATTTGACCGGGCAGGGCACGTTCACCGGCTCCGTTACCGTAAGTGGTGGGAGGCTCAACATCGGAACATCCTCCGCCAATGACGGCAGCACCGGGGCACTGGGTGTTACGAACAACGGAAAAGCGATCACGGTCAGTGCGGGTGCGACTTTGTCGGGCACCACAACCAACTGGTTCGGCAATCAGGCCAACACCGGAACCTTGCCCGTAATCACCGTCAACGGCGGCACTCTCACCGCGTCGCGTTACACCACGGTCGGAGCGTTGAATCTGAACGCGGCGAGCATGGTCAACACCGATACCGTTGACACTGGAAATTACCAGTCCTTCGCGTTGCGCGGTAACGTGACGGTGGGCGGGGCGGCGGCTTCGACGATCTCGACCACAGTGGTGAGCGCCACTGCCGGCGGCGTGCATCTGAACACGAACACAGTCTTCACGGTGGCGGACGCGACCGGCAATTCAAGTGCCGATCTGACGGTCTCCGCGCCGCTGCGCAACGTGTCCGGCGATTTCGGCGCCAGCGCCGGCGGGTTCACGAAGGCGGGTCCAGGCACCATGGTGCTTTCCGGTGCCAATACCTACACCGGGCCGACTGCGGTCAACGTGGGAACTCTGCTCGTGACCGGCAGCACGGCGGCTGGCGCGGTCACCGTTGGCACGACTGGCGCGACCCCGACGACGGGTATCCTGGGTGGCACGGGAACCATTGGGGGCGCGACGACCATCAACGCGGGCAGCACGATCACGGGGGGCGACGTGGGCACGGTGGGTGCGCTCACTTTGCAGTCCACCGTGACATTGACGGGCGGCACCTACGTGGTGGACATCAGTGGAGCCACGGCGGATAGGTTGACTATCACGGGCGCGTTGACGCTGTCCGGTGCGAACATCACGTTTAATGGCACGCCTACGGCAGCCAACTACGTCTTGGCCACCTTTGCCTCGGAGACGGGCAATTTCGCGGGAACCGCGCCTAATGGTTACGTATTCCAGTTCAATGGTGCGGGAACCGAACTCGATCTGGTGGCGGTGCCGGAGCCAGCAACCTGGATGGCGGGCTTTCTCCTCGTTGGGTTGGCTGGCATCTCGCAGCGTCGCAGGATCAACGGGTGGCTAAAGCTCGCCCGCAGCTGATCAACTTCCGAAACGGAGCGAGAGGCGCGGACCAAGGGACGCGGTTTCGCTCCGATTTCGGAGTTCAATTCGGACGTTGATGGCCAGCGATGGAGGCAGGTTTATGAGTCATGCATCCCTTCTGTTGTGAGGTGTGATACCATCTCAAGTATTCATCTGACATTCAGCAAGAGAGTTGCTGAGATGGAGCGTGTGATCACCGATTCGTTTGGAGAGGCCGGCGGACGCCGCACGCATTGAGGCCGCGCTGCGCCAGCCAATTGATAAACCGTGGAAGCGCCAGCACCTGCAGGCTATGCGGATGGCGGCGCAGGGGAAGTGGACTCTGGAGCAGATCGCGGTGGCGGTCGACGCGGGTCGATCCACGGTCGCCGGCTGGCTCAAAATGCTGCGCGAACGCGGCTTTCAAGCGCTGGTGAGCCGGCAACCGGGACAAAGTGCCCCGGGGGCCTTGGGCGCCGACTTGCAGCAGGAAATTTCCGCTGGGCTGACCCAGGGTCGGTGGTGGCGCGGGGTCGAGCTGCAACGCTGGCTCAAAGCCGAGCACGGCATCGACCTGCAAATGGGAGGAGTCTATTACTACTTGGGAAAAGCCGGCGGAGTCTTGAAAGTGCCGCGCAAGACTTACGCCGAAAGAGACCCGGTCCAAGCGGCGACCTTCACGGAAGAACTCGGGGCCAAGCTCGCGGAATTGCCGCTGGACTCAAACCGGCCCGTGCGCGTGTGGATGGCCGATGAACACCGCTTCGGGTTGATCAGCGTGGTGCGGCGCTGCTGGAGCTTGCGCGGGGTGCGCCCCTATGCGCCTTATCACACCAAGTACCAGTGGGGCTATCTCTACTCGGCCTTGGAAGTCGGTGGAGCGTACGGCAGTCAGGCGCTCTTTACCAGCAGTGTGAACCTGCCAACGAGCGGCAAGTTCCTGGAGCAACTGGTCGCCAGCCATGCGGCCTCCCAACGCGTGGTGATTTGGGACCATGGGGCAGAGGTGGCGGCCGTCGGTCGTGCGAGGCCGAAAGCGGCGCTTTTGCCGGGCGCGCCGCCCGGTCGTTCGCATGAGTCGCGCCACCCGGGTGGCGACCGCACGGTTCGCCCGCGCGCCGCAGCGCCACCGCCAGGCGCGGGCTGCCGCAGGTGCGTCCGCTCGCCTCGAAAAGCGCGCGGGCCTTCGCACCGAGTCGTGCGTTGTCTCTGGCGCGGGGACGTTGCGCCTTCCTTGGCGCGGCGTCGTAGGCGCTACGCGCCACGCCGAGCGTGCGGCAGAGTTTTCGCACCGGGTGTGCTCCCGCCAATTGTTTGATCATCGCCATCTTTAGCGCGGGGCTTCGGGGCTTCGGAGAAGCGGGCGACTGCTTTTTTTAGGATCGTCCTTTGCTCGCGCAGATCGGCGTTCTCGCGCTCCAGGGTTTTGAGGCGCCGTTCGAGTTCCTGCACACTGACGCCAGGCAAGGAAGGCCGCGCGGCTGCGTTTGGCGCGCTCTCGCCACCGCCGTACTGTACTGCCGCTTCCAGCGCGACACGCTCCAGGGACTCACGCCCCGGTCGCTGGCCACCTGTTCCAGGCGTGCTCCTGGCCGACTGGCCAGCGCGGCGACCTCGCGCTTGCACTCCTCGTCAAATCTCCTGCCAAACTTACTTTGTGATGTTGCCATAGGGTGATGCTCCTTCTCTAGCACACCCGCTGGTCCTCAAAACCGGGGCAAGATCATGGCTCCGCGCGCATCAGGCCGTGCAAAGAACGGCGCGATCTTCTGCCACTGTCCATCGCTCAGGTTACTCGGATAGCTCATGCTGGCATCCTGCCAGTTTCACCATTCGTGCGACAAACCTTTTAACCACACAGGTTCTTAGTCCGGTAGGGGTTGGGGAACGCGGGAGGCGAGCAGGCGCGCGGTTTCCTCTCGATGATGACGGGCGGTGTCCAAGCGGCCCAAACGGGCGTTGATCCGGGCGAGGTAACGGTGGGCCAAGATATAGCCAGGCTGCAGGCGGAGGGTAATCTCAAAAGCCTGCGCGGCCCGCTCAAACCAACCGAGGCGCGAGAGGACCGCGCCGAGCTGGAAGTGAGCCTCGGGAAACTCATACCGCAGGCCAACGGCGCGCAAAGCGTGATCGACCCCCGCTTCAACCCGGTCCTGGCGCGGCAAGGCGACGCTCAGACCGTAGTGCGCCTCGGGGAGATCGGGGTCGAGCGTCAACGCCCGTTTGAAGGCCCTTTCGGCATCCGCCCAATGGCGGCGGCGCAGGTGCAGCCGACCCAGGTAGGTTTGCGTCAGGGGATCGTCCGGGGCCACCGCCTCGGCGGCGGAGAGCGCGGCGGCGCAAGCGTCCAGGCCGCCGCGCGACCAGGCGAGCAAACCGCGCAAAACCAACGTGGACGGCAGA
>CAXUHC010000105.1:11352-14447 GCA_964250705.1 uncultured Chthoniobacterales bacterium
CAGACCGGGTTCCAACCGCTCCAGGGCGGCCAGAGCCGGGGTGGCGTCCTCCGGCGCGCCGGAGGCAAAGCAGGCCTGCGAAAGCGCGCGCCAGTAGCGAGGTTCGTCGGGGAAGTGGGCGGCGAGGGCGGCGAGGATCGCCTTGCCTTCCACCGCGCGCCCGGCCTCGCCCAGGGAAGCCGCGACGTTAAAATCCGCCTCCGCCTCGGCCCGGGCCACCGCCCGGAGCGCGTCCTGGCCGGGAGCCTCGACGTAGCCGAGCGCGACGAACTGTTGCAACAACGACCGAGCCGTCACCGGGTCCTCCGCACCGCCGGGATCGGGAGGGAGGCGGCCATCCTCGCCGGAAACGCCCTCCCACGAGGGGATGCGGGCGGGGACCACCGTGGCGGCGGCGGCATCCAGCGCGCCGACGAGCACCTTGCCCGGCTGGTCTTCCCCGGCGGGCAGACCGAGCAGCGCGAGGACGGTGGGTGCCACGTCGAGCAGGCTGGCGCCTTCGACGGTGGCGTCCGCGCGCACGCCGGGACCGTGCAGGACCAAGACGCCCTGCGAGCGGTGCCAGCGGGCGGGCTCCACCGGGCCGCGCGGGCGGCGGGAGCCGCTCTCGAACCCGTGGTCCGACACGACCAGGACGTGGGCGTCCGGTCCGGCGAGGTCCACGAGCGCGCCGAGCATCTGGTCGTGGAAGCGGTAAATCGCGCCGACCACCTCCCGGTAAAGCTCGAAGTCGCGGGGAGAGACCCCGGGCAGGCGCGGCGGGTGGAAGCCCATGAAATCGTGCCCGACCTGGTCGATACATTCGTAGTACACCGCGCCGAGATGCCAGTCCTTCCGGGCGAGCAGTTCCGTGGCGACGGCGTGCGTGCCAACGACTTCCGCCAGGCGCGCCGCCAGCGTGGCGAGGCGCGCGTGGACGGCGGGATCGCGGGCGTCCAGTTCGTCCAGACGGGGCACGAGACCGCGCAGCAAGGCGGGCCCGATCTCGGCGGGATGAACCCGTAGTTCGGCGAGTTCGGCGGCGAGGGCGGGAGGATGGACGGCGTCCGGCGGCACGGGCCAACGGTCCGGGGCGAACCCGGCGGCGGGCACGGCGAACGCGTTGGACACAAACGCGCCCGCGACGGGCTCCGCCGGATGGCTAGCCTGCCAGCCGCAGACCACGGAGCGGCCACCGGCGAGGGTCACCAGGTTCCAGAGGGCGCGGCAGCGTCGGGTCCGCGTGCCGACCGGACGGATGCCCGAGCGGTCGGGGAGCGGTTCGACGAAGCCGTGGACGCCGTGTTCGGCGGCGCGCCGGCCGGTGGCGATGCTCGTCCAGAGGATGGGCGAGAGCATCGGCGAGAGCGAGTTCAGGTTGCCCATCGCGCCGCCCTCGACGAGACGCTGCAAGTGGGGCAGGTGCCCGGCGTCGAGCAAGGGGTGGATGACCTGCCAGTCGGCGGCATCCCAGCCCACGAGCAGGACGCGGCGGGCGGGAGAGAGGGAGGGAGAGGCGGATGACATGACCGAAAGCAGCGCCGACGCCCGGCAGAACCCGACCTGGCGCCAAGGTCCAAGCCTGAAAGGCCTGAAAATTTGCGAGTCAGCAAGAACGAACGCACGAAAAGCAGAGAGCCGCCACCGGGCCTAACCGAAGCAATTTTCTTTCCGCTCCTTTGGCCAGAGCCTGTTCGACGCTTATCCAGACAACTCCCCGTGCCACGGCAGGGGGCGCAAAGGTTGAACTCCCGGCGTCAACGCGGACCAAGCACAAAGGCCGCACGCGAACGATTTTTCTCACTCGGCCCCGGACATAGACTTCCGGCGAGACCCCCGGTTCACAAACCGGCCCCCGCGCAGTTCGTGGACCCAAGATGGCCTCAGGCGGAGTTCAAGACGCCAACCAGCGGCGCGAAGCCAGCAACCTTCCTGAGAAGATCACCGGACCGGTGACAGCGTAAAACCGAAGAAACCCGGACGGACGGAACAGCGTCAGTCCGGGTTCGATGAAATGCTCCGGCGAACCAAACCGGGAGCGGCGGTTCAGGCAGTGATTGACTTGCCCCGGCGCCAGCGGCGCACGCCCGAGGCACCCAGGGCGAGCGCGCCGAGGCCGAGGGCGACCGTGGTGGCCGGCTCGGGAACGGCCGTGGTCTGGCCCGCCGTGAGAGCCGCGCCGGTGTTGTCAAAGGCGTAACCGATGATCCTCGCAGGGAAACCCGTGGTCGACCCGGTGGCCAGTTGAATCCAACCGTAATTGATGGAGAAGCTGGCGGGCTCGTTGGTAAACTTGATGCCAAGGTACTCGGTGCCTGCCACCTGAAAATTCGTGCCCGCACCGCTGGTGGTGAAAGTAGACGTGGGTCCGATGGAGGTGCCGAACGGGAGGGCACTGGCTGGGGCGGAGGTCGAGACGGTCGAGACGAGGGCGGTAGTGGGCGGGCGGAAAAAAGTCAGCGCGTTGCTGGAAGAGGAAGCAAGGAAATTGATGTCGTACCCGCCAAAAGTGGACGTCGAGGTTGCGCCCGTGACGAGATTCAGATAGATGCCGCTGGTATTTTGCGGCACAGCCAAGTTCAGCGGGCCGCTGTAAACGATGTCGGCCCGCGCTTCGGACAGCGTCGCCGTGGTGGCGGTGAGCGCGAGACCTGCCGCCGCGTAGGCGGTAAGCCGCGAATCAAGATGATGCAGATGATTGGATGATGCTGTTTTCATAAACTTTCCCTACTCCCATGGTTGATGGTAAAAATGCCCACCGATCCCTCCGACGGTTTCGCCGGACCTGCCAGCCCGGTTCCGGTGAGCGAGGTGGATTTGCCGGTTTTGGCCGGAGTTGTCAAAACATTCTTCCAGTTTTCGAATTTTTGCAGTTGTAATATCGGGCATTACAGCAAGTTAAAGTGCGGAGGCTCCTGACCAAGGAACGAGAGACGATACCATCCACGACGCAACCGACCGATGACCAATCCCCCGAGACAAGACGCAACCGCCGGGGCCTGGATCGGGCGGCGGGGAGCGGTGCTCGATGCGCCGAGGTTCGGCGAACTGCGAGCGTGGCGCGACGGGGCGGTGGTGTTCGACCTACAAGCGGGAACCATCGTGGCGATCCGACG
>CAXUHC010000106.1:0-8156 GCA_964250705.1 uncultured Chthoniobacterales bacterium
CCATGCTCATCTCCTACCAGATACGCCAGCCCTTGCCTACCTCCAATAAAGTCTATTGATTCGAGCGATGCCTTTCCCATCAATACCTCCGTCGCCGGTTATACCGGTCACCTCGACCTGCACAAATCCTGATTCACGAAGAAGCCGCTTTACGAGCCGCTCGAATGCGGCGGAATCGATTTCTTGCGTGAGAATGTGATGAAGACGCTCTCTCCAAGTACGGACTTCTTCAGGCAGTTCTTCACGGTTGACAGTTCCTGGCGAATCTTTTGGTCTGCGACTAGGTTTTTCGCTTTTATCTAGCTCACGTACAGCGCGAACGACCTCTCGATGGTCAATCTTTCCAAGGTGTCGCTTGTCTGGCACGATAGCCCAAATGCCCCGGCTGGAATTTTCTAAGACACCATATTTCTTCAGATACGTGCGTGCCCATGCCAGTCGATACTCCAGTTCTGTTTGATTACTTTTGTCGGGGTTGTGCTGAATGTTCAAAACTTCCTCGGGAAGGCTTAAGTTCTCGGTAACCTTTCCGTTGATCTCTTCAATAGAACCAGAGCTGCCAAGTTGTTTAAGTGCCTGAAACAACGGATCGATAAGAAGGTCGTATTGGGGAACCTGCTTCACGTTGTTCATTTTACTATGACCACTCATGACAAGCGGGGAATTTTAGCCGAGATGCGAGCGTCAAACGCCCAGAGCCTGCCTCTATTGTCAGAGATCCTTGTCGTGCGCGATGATCTCCGACAACGAATCCGTCAACTGCCGCGACGCCTGCTGGAACAGCACGATGTTGCAGGCCACCGTCGTCAGCATAAACACCAGGAAGATGATTAAAATCACGATCATCTTGCTGCTCGGCGGCTCGACCAGATTGCGGCTGTCCACGTTCTGATACGCCTCCGGGCAAACCCGCACCGTCGTGTCGGATTCCAGCATGTGCCGGATGCGCGGGGCCACTTCCAACATCTTCTTGCGCAGGTACTCCGGCTGCCCGGCGTACCATCCCGTGAACCCGAGACCGATGCAGGTGTAATACACGGATAACCGCTCCGTGGCGTCGTCGCCCTGCTCCTTGAGCGTTTCGTCGAACAGGTCGAAGAATTTTTCGTCGCCCGCCAGTTCGTTGAAACTGTAGGCCAGCCGTTCCTGGTTCCACTTCGCCGCGAAGGGCAGTTTGCTGTCGGCGATCATCGAGTCCACGAAGAAAATGAGCGGCTGCTCCACTTTCTTGTACTGCGGATTGAGCCGGGGATCGGCGACGGCGCGCCCGCGCAGGTCCTCGAACAGCGACTTAACTTTGGAGCGGACCGTGTTGTATTCGACGTTGCCGCCCTTGCGCCCGGCGCGGTTGAGGATGCAGACGTACTGAAAAAGCGGCTCGGTGTATTCGAGGAGGTTCATCGGAGAAAAAGATGAAGGATGAAGGATGAAGGATGAAAGCAGAAATCGAAACAAAGGGAAAGGCAGGCGCGGAATCATTCCCTCCGCCTTCGGTCTTCATCCTTCATCCTTTCTCTTCTAGGCGGACGTGCCGGTCATGTAGAGCGTGATGTTGTAGTCGGCGTCTTCCTTGCCGGTCCAGCGGATGATGGCCTGCTTTTCGATTTTGAGCAGGTCCCAGACCCGGGCGCTATCGGCGCGCAACAGCCGGAAGTAATGCAGATCCCCGGCGGCGGGTAGTTCCAGCGGCACGATGCGCTCCTCCTTGAGCCGCACGCCCCAGATGGCGCGCGTGGCCAGCGAACGCGGCATCAGCTTGAATTTATCCGCGTCCTCGACGAACCCGGCCAGACCGCGCGGGTCTTCCTTCGTTTTGATGCCCAGGAAGTAATCGGCGGGCTTGTTGAGGTGTTCGTCGGTGAGCGTGGCGGAAAGAAACTGGCCGTCGTTGACGAACGGCACCTTCAAGAAGCTCGGCGCGACCGAACCGCGCACGTACCCGCGAATCTTCGTCGACAGCTCCCGGAAACAGAGCACCGGGTTGTCGTGATTGTAGGGCAGCACGTCGAAATCGTCTTTGTCCGGGTAGAGAGCGGTCAACTCCGAATAGAGTTCGCGCAGTTCGAGGTAGAACACGAACGGCGAGAGCGCCCCGGCGGCGACGAGCGAGGGCAGCCGCGCGGCGAACCGGTTGAGGGTGCGCAGCCGCATGATCTGCTCGAACTGGAGGCCACGCATCGTCTCGATGCTGAACCCGCCGCGCGCTACCTGCACGACGAGTTCCTTGCGGCTGGCCTCGATCTGGCTGCTGAGGTCGCGCACGATCTCGCGCAGCACCGGCGAGGCGTTGAGAACGAGCGACGGCGCGACGAAATCGGGGTCGATCTTGGGCATCGAGCTTTCCTCGGTGGTCGAACGCTGCACGCGGAAAAGCGGCAGCACTTCGAGGTTCGAGCGGTCCTCGTGTTCGAGGAGGATGCGCGCGTTGATGCGGCGGACCAGCAGCGGCTTGGGGTTCTCGCCGGTGTTTTCGTCGGCGCACTCGACCTCGTTGACGCGGTAGATGAGCTTGGCGCGGCTATCCCCGTTGCCGTGGCCGTTGAGGGTGTTGGCGCGCGAATCGAACCACAGCGGCACGCCTAGGTACACCATGAAGCCGCCGGTGCTCGACGCGAACGCCTGCTTGATGTCGATGGTGGGCAGCTCCGAGCTTTCGGGGAAATGGACCTCCAGGCCGCTGGGCATGATGGCGCGCAGACTCGTGAACTGGATGCGAAACGCGCGCAGATCGTCGGCGGAAAGATGACCCTCGATGAGGCCGTAAGGATAGGACCAGGTCAACCCGCGCTCGCGGCCCACCATGTCGAACAGGCTTTTCTGCATCCGTTGCAGATGGTGCGGCTGGAGGAAAAGGCCCTCCTCCCAATGGATTTGCAGGGGCATAGAAGAAAAGGATGAAGGTTGAAGGATGAAGGATGAAGGCGAATCGGGAAAGTGAAATACTTCACCAGGAATCAACGAAAGCGCGGCGAACTGTCTTTCTGGCCTTCGGTCTTCATCCTTCAACCTTCATCCTTACAAATTGGGGGTGCTGGTGCCGCGCATCAGGCCCTCGGCGTAGCGGGCGACGCATTCGACCATCTCGGACTCGATGGCGTCTTCGTTGAGGTCCTTGGCGAGCTGAACGTATTTGCGCCAGTTCTTCTGCTCCACGCCCGCGAACATGCCGCCGCCCTCGGCCGCAGCGAGGTCCTTGATGGCGTCGGGGCCGAAGCGGGCCAGGTGACGCTGGGAGAACGAGCGGCCCGCCGGTCCGATGGCACCCATGATGCCCGCGATGAGCTGCCGCAGGCGGTCGATGATCTGCGTGATCTGACCAATGGAGACCTCCGTGTCACCCGAGAGATAGAGGCCGCCAGCTTTGCGGATGTCGCCGCCGAAGGTCTGGTCGCGGCGGATTTGCGAACGCGGCGACATGGCTTTCCACAGGCCCCAGCCCAGTTGGTCTAGGCTGAGCACGAAGTCGGCGAGGGCCGTCAGCAGCCGGTAAACGCGCTGGAGATCGACCTGCGCGAGCGGGTCCATCGGAAAACGCTTCAGGAATTCCTCGGGCGGGGTGTCGGCCAGGGAGGTCGTTTGCAATTCGAGGTAACCGGCCTGCTGGAGCTGGAGACCGAATTCCTTGAGCTTGCGCGGCGGCAGCAGCGGGGCGATTTTCACCATCTGCTCCAGCAATTGCTCGGGAGTCAGTTCGGCGGCGGAGGGGGCGGTGCCTTGGCCGCTCGAGGCGGGGCGCGGTTCGCCGCCGGGGGCCCCTTCGCCGGTGGGAAATTGTGTCGACAGGGCTTCGAGATAGCGGGGCTGTTTGTCGCGTACCACGTCCTTGAGGGCGCGGCGGATTTCATCGTGCAGGTAGTGTTCGCGTTCGGCGGGTTCCACGTCGGTGCAGTCGGCTTGCAGAAAGCGCAGTTGCGCGGCGGTTTGCGCCGCCCATTTGAGTTCGTCGGAGGTAAAAGTGGCCATCGCAGCAGAGGTGTGGCGGGTCGGCGATCTGAGAGGAAGATGTTCGTGAAAACGCCGTCGAAGTGTCAAGCAGTTTCCCGGCCGGACGGGGCGTCGTTGAGAGAAGAGTTCGTCCGCAGATTACGCGGATTTTCGCAGATTGCAGAAAGGAAATGAGGATGCTCTCCCTCCGTCCTCCTTAATCTGCGAAAATCTGTGTAATCTGCGGATAAATTCTGTCTACGGCAGCTTCTGGGCGCGGGCGATCTCGGCGTCGAGGTCTTTCTTGAGCGTGTCGAGCACGGGATTCTTGTCGCTGCCGTTGCCTTTGGCGGCTGCCGCGAGGCGGAAACCGGCGTCGGCCACCGCGACGAAGGGGTTCGGCACGGGAGGCGGCTCGGGCAGGGATTGGAAAACGCCCGGCGCGGATTCGGCGGAACCGCCCGCGAAGTAATATTTCGTGGGGGCGCCTGCGTTGTCCACGACGTACTGGCCGACGTTGCCGATCAGGTGCGCATAGCCGCCGATCCGGCGCCGGTCCACGGGCTCGAAGAACAGGCTGCCGTCGCCCGCCGACGTGGCGGGTTCCAGGCTCGCCCGGTCGCCGAAACACTGGTCGTTGGGTAGCTTGGTGCCCGCGTTGGCACCGCTGCGGGCCTTGGCGTCCTGGGCAAATTTGGTCCAGCCGGGGCCGCGCACCTTCGCCTGCGCCTGCCAGTTGTGCATCCACTCCTGGCCGGACGGACTGGCGAGCACGGCTTCCCACTGCGTGCGCGTCGGCAGGGTGCAACCGGCCACCCGGACGAGCCGGAGCGCCTCGCCGCCGCTCACGCCGTTCATCGGATGGTCGTACGTCGGCGGGTTGGCCGCGTTGTCGGTTTTGTAAAGCTCGGCGTTGAAGTAATCGAGCGTGATCCACGACGGGCGCGGGATGTACTGGCCGCTCGCGTATTGCCAGCAAACCGGTCCCTTCGGAGAGGCCGCGCCCTGGAACGGGCCGCCCGTTTCCGCCCCCTTGGCCAGGATCGCGCCGAGCCGTAGCGGCACGGTTGTCGCGCTCAGGAAAAACGCGGGGCCGTTCGGCACGTTGACCCGGTTGAACTGCATCCGGATTTGCGGGGCCACGTTGAGGTGGTACACGACGAATTGCACGTCGCCCTCGCGTCCGGCGTTCTCCTTGGTCCAGAGGTTGGCGGGCAGCTCGGCCTGGCTGCCGGTCGAGGGAATCTGCGGGGGCAGTTTTTTCACGAACGCCGCCACCTTGGGGTCACCTTGGACGTTGCGGTCGAAACCGATGTCGTCCTTGAGCGAACGCACGTAGCCGGTGAGGTTTTCCGGGGCGTCGACCATCTCGGGGGCGCCGACCCGGTCCTTGAACCGGCCCAGCAGCGCGGCGTAGCCGATGTAGGTCGGCGTGGGTGGCGGCGTGGGCGTGGGCGGAGCCGTCGGGGCCGGGGGCGGCGTAGCGGCGGCGGTCGGTTCGGGGGCGGACGTGTTCCCGGCCAGCTCCTGCGCATGGTCCGGCGTGGGGGCCGGGGCGGGCGTCGGCAACGGGAAAACCCTGGCGGCGTACAGCCCCAGGACCGGCAGGGTACGCAGGTAAGTCTTGGCCTTGGAATCCGCCGGTTGCACGGCGAGGACGACGGCGCTGACCCCGGCCACCAGCGCGGTGCCCAGCCCGGCCAGCAGACCTTTCTTTGCGGGAGTGGAAGCCGAGCGCATCCGCTCGGTCTCGGCGTCGGTCGCGGCCCCGGCGGTCACGTGACGCCGTCCGGCGGCGGCGAGGCGGCGCATGTTCTTGAACGCCTGCCGCGCCGTGGCGAGAGCGTCGGGATTCGCCGAGGTTTCCGGCGACATGAGCACGTTGCAAAACTCCCGCCAGCCGTCGGCGGCAGGCCCGAGCTTATCCCAGTCCGGACCGTGGACCATCGGCCAGTCGAAATGCTTGACCGAGCGCCCGCGGATCAACTGGTAGAGCACCGTCCCGAGCGAATAGCAGTCGACGCCCTGGTTGGTGCCCTCCTCGCGGATCGTCAGGTCGCTGAGGATCACGGCGGCGGCGGTGATGCTCTTGCCGTCGAGGAAGATGTTGGTCGGCTTGAGGTTGCCGTGTGCGCGGCCGTGCTTGTCGCGCAGGTCTTCGAGTGTTTTGAGGATGCGGTCGGTCAGCCGGTGCAGGGCTGCCGGTTCCATGGCCACGCGGCCCTGGATGAGCGAATCAACCGAGCGCGGGTACTGCTGGCTGACGTAGAAGGCGTTGTTGCCTTCCTGGCCGGTCTCGAAAACCGGCGCGACGAACTTGCACCCGGCCAGCACGGCGGCCTGCTGATCGTTCGCTGCGCGCAGGAAGCGGTCGCGTCGACCGTCAGGCCGGGGCGGGCCGGGCAGGCCGTGCCGGATCTTGACGGCCACGGCGACGCCGTGCGTGGCGTCGGGCGGCCCGGAATGCACCTCCGCGTCGTCGCTCCAACCGACCTGGCGATTACAGCGGTATTTCTCGGCGATAAGCATTTCCGCTTCGGTTCCCGGCGGTTTTAGAGGCGGCAGAGGACCGGCCCCGGTGAAAAATTCTTCTCTCCAGATAATAGAACGCCGCCCGGTGGCTGGCAAGCCTCCGGGCGGCGGCTCCGCCGACGCGGTACCGGGGGGTAACGAGGTTACGGCGTGGAGCGCACGAGGCCCGCGCGGTCCACGACGATGGTCGCCGAGGTGGCCTTGCCGGCGATGGGAATCAGCTTGCGGCGCTGGTCGGCGTCGCCGGGCAGATCGGAGAAAACGCCGGGCAGATCGGCGATGACCATGACTTCCTTCGCGCCAATGCTCTTCCAATGTTGCCAGATGGGATCGCTCGCCACGACCGTGTAGGTCTGCGGGGAGTTCGGGCCGAAGCGGAAACTCTTGGCGTCGGCCTTGGCCTGGGCGCTGCCGCCCTGCCAGTATTTCGGCACGGGGAGCAGCTTGAGGCTCTGGTTGTTCGGCCCGATGCCGACGACATCCACCTGCACGGACGCCGCCGTGACGGTCGGGCTGCCCTGGAGGTTGACGGTGTTGAGCGAGGAACCGCAACCCGTCAACAGCGAGAGGCTGACGGCGGCGGTGGCGACGGTGGCGAGGAAGAGACTTCTCATAGGTGAGGATGCAAATGGCAAAAAACAGCTTTCCTGAGTTTGTATCGCCGCACGCGGGTGAGATCAACAAGATTCCTCCGCGCAAACGCTGGAAAAATGTGGCCCGGCAAGGGAGGGAACTCCCTGTGGCTTCCAAGTTTATGGAAAACCGGGCGCTGGCGAATGGTCCGCGGATTGCGCGGGTCTTCGTGGATTGCAGCGAAGAAGAGAAAACTTCTGTTTCGTGCCTCTTTCTTCCAATCTGCGGAAATCCGCGTAATCTGCGGACAACTTCCGGTTGTTTCCCGCCAAAGAATCCCACGATCCACCATGCAAACCCTCACCGAGAAAGACCTGGCCAGCCCGTTGGAAGACGGTTTCACCCTGGCGGCGCTCCAGCCTTCCGACGCCGCGGCCCAGACGGTGGGACTCCAGATCTTCGTGGTCGTGCGGACGGTCGCCGATCCCGCCGCGGGGCATTTCGTGCTGATCCGCGCCACGCCGCAGGCGCGGGTGGTCCTGGGCTGCACGGCGGGCAGCGACGGACGGCCTCTCGAATGGCTCGAACTGTGGGTCCAGAACACAAATTACGTCGACGGGGCGGACCCCGCCTATGTCTCGACCGCGACCAACGCCGCGTGGGACACCCGCTGGCGCGAACTCGGCCAGGCCATGTACCAGAGCGCGCGCGGCGCGGTAATCACCACGCCGCTCGCACACGGGCATCTCGTACCCGCCGCGCTCAGCATCGAGGAACGGCGGTTCGTCCCGCTGGCCGAGGGTCGGCACGGACGGGAGCTGGCCCTCTGTCTCGACGAACAACTCCTCGCGGATGCCGGGTTGCCCGGGTACGCCGCCAGCGCCCACCGCTATCTCTACACCCCCGGCGGCGACCCGGCGGAAATGCGGTTCGTGCGGCTGCGCGCCGACTCGCCCGCGAACGACCGCACCGTCGACCTCGACGCCACCCTGCCCGCCGCCAGCGGCGCGACCACCCTCGGGCTGGGCGGCCCTGCGGTGATCGTGCGGCGTTTCGCGCCGTTGAGCCTGGAGGATTTTTCCGACGTCGTCAGCGGTCGGGCTTGGAAAGGCCGGGACAACGGGAAG
>CAXUHC010000106.1:8166-14424 GCA_964250705.1 uncultured Chthoniobacterales bacterium
GAAGAAAATTTTCCGGGTGCCGGGGGTCTACCATCTGCTCGAAGACGAGGACGCGATGCGTTGCGGCAACGCCCACCTGTTTTCCACCGCGCAGGGGCGCAGCGGGCGGCTCGGCGAGGCCCTCTACCTGAAATTGCAGGTGTTCTCGCAGTTGTGCCGCCTCGTGCGCGGGTACGTCCGCCAGACCCAGCTCCCGCTGCTCAACCTCGGGGCGGATTCGTTCGGCGTGCGGCTGAATGCTTCCGGGTTCGGGCTGCCGTTTCTGTGGACCAACGAGGCGGACCTCGTCAAACCCGGCCAGGCGTTCGCGCTGCCGTTGCGCAACACCACGATGCGGTATTTCCAGGGGATCGAGCCGCTGACGGCCTCGGTCTACCGGCCCGGCTTCGTGGGCATCGCGCGCCAGGGCACGGCGAACGTCCGTATCCGCAAGGTGTTCCCGCCGACCGACGAGGGCGTGGCGGTGGAAGGGACGATCCGCAGTTCCGACCGGCTCTCGAACGACGAGAACGACCTGCTTTCGATCCACCTGCCGCTGGCGGAGGGCGACATCGACCTGCTCGGGCACATCGATTTCATGGAGGCGCGTTCCGAGGGCGAGGCCGTGTTTCGCACGGTGCCGCAGGCGTTTCCGGGCGCGCTGGCCTCGGCGTTGCGGTCGGCGGAGGGATCGGCGTTCAGCCAGTTGACGTTCAACATCCTGTCGCCGCTGAGCACGCCGTTCGACCTGTATTCGCTAGGGGTCGTGGCGTTGCGGCTCTTGCTGGCCGGGGAGGCCAACGCGCTGCCCGACGTGCTCGACCGCGCCTTCAGCCTGGCGCACGAGGCCAATCAGAATCCGGGCGGCGGGCGGTTGGAGGACCGGATCGCGGAGGCGTTCGCCGCCGACCCTCGCTGGCAGGAATCACTCGGCTACCAGCACGCGCTGCACTCGACCGCCGAACCCACGGCGGGCGACGCGACCCTGCCGCCGCGCCTGTGGTGGGCCACGCTGAGCTTCGTGCTACGCCTGTTTCCGAAGCTCCTGCCGGAGAGCTTTTGCAAGGGGTATGGCGATGCGCCCCCGCTGGCTTTGGAAACGGTGTTCGACCTGCCGATCCAGGAATTGGACGCCCTGCTACTGCGCTGGCGGGCTTTCCTGCTGGGCGACTGGCGGCAGAACCAGGAAATCGCGCGGGTGATCGGGTCGATCAGCGACGGGTTCTGAGATCGGCGCGACGGAACGACCAGCCTATAGCGCACTCAGATCGGGGGTAAGCCGCGCGCTTGCTTCCGCGCTGTCATCCTGAGCGAGAGCCGAAGGACCGGTAATTATCCAGGTGACGCACAGCCCAACCTTTCGGATTTTCCGGCTGTAGCCACGGCGCTCCGTCGCCGTGCGGGAGAGTGATCCGAGCGCAGACACGGCGACAGATCGCCGTGGCTACAGCCGGAGGCAGTCCATGTGCGCCCACTGGATGATTACCGGTCCTCCGGCTGCGCTCAGGATGACAGAAAGAGGCGCGGAACCGCTCACCCAATCGGGATAGGCTTTGGTGGTGCAGACAGTAGGGACAACAGCGGTGGCGGTAACGTCCCCTCCGCTCCGTGGAAAATCGCTTACCGGCGCAGGAGATCAGCCCACTTTGTAAGAATTCCTGACCAAGCGTCGGATTTTCTTACGAAATTCCCACTCTCAAACGGTGCTCGTTTGATCGCTGGTAAAAATTCGTCACAAACTTTGTCTTGTTTTGTCGTCGCGGGACGGAAGGGAGAAAGGAGGTATTCGGTCGTGACACGACCCGCTGCAGTCCGAGGCTATCTGCCTCGCGTGTAACGGTTGGACGGCAATTTTTCTCGCCGTAAGCTTTCTGTCGTACTCTTTTTCCGGATTCCTCGGCGATTGATTGGTGTGGTGTTTCGAGCGTACAACCCGGATGGCGGAAAATTGCGGCACAAGGCTTGCTAAAGACCCGAACATGAAAATTCTTAACAATTCTATGACGCTATTGGTCGGCATCACCGCCGCCTATTGCGCCGGGATTTCCGCCGTCAGTGCCGCCACGGTCGTCGTGACGCCGAGCACCGTTCCCACCCTTGACACTACCCATTGGAGCAGTGCTTACCTGGGTGACAACAGCGGTGGCGGCAACTCTACCATCACCAACACCGCCGCGCATGACGGCAACGGCTCCATCGAGCTGTTCGGCGACCGTACCCGCTTCGTCAACGGCAATTATTACGGCGGTGCTTTGAGCCCCAGCCAAGGTCTGCTCAGCAACGTGCAATCGCTGACCTTCGACTGGTCGGTCGCAGTTGGCAGCACCAGTTCATTGATTCCCTCTGCCTCCCCAGCATTGATTCTGTATGTGCAGGACGGCAGCTCCCGTAGTCAACTGATCTGGGAAGGTGCTTACAATGGCTACGCTCTCCAGTCCAGCGTGACTCAGGGTACTTGGTATACGTCCGGCGCGAGCGACCGATTCTACAAGAGCGGCGATAACGATCCGAACACCGCACCGGCCCTCGCAGACTTCGCGACGTTGGTAACCCGGTATGGGTACACGCCCACGGCTTACATCTCCGCTATCGGCGTCGGGGTGGGATCCACCATTGGCTCCGGTTACCACGCCTTTGCCGACGACATCACGTTGACGACCAAGACGGGAGCTTCCACGACCTACAATTTCGAGACCAACGCCCCCACCTCCACGGTCCCCGACACCGGGTCCACCCTGGCGCTGCTTGGTTTGGCCACGCTAGCACTCGTCGGTGTGCGCCAGAAACTCGTCGCGTAACCTTTGCATTCGCCCCGCTGCCGCAACGGTAGTGTGCGTTGATTAACAAAAAAGCAGGGCTACAAAGGCCCTGCTTTTTTGCATTTTGGGAACGTCCTTATCCTGTCTGCTTCACGCTCCGGTCCGGGAAGGGCGGGATCGGCGGGATGGTGTACTCCTTGGTCTTGAGTTCTTCCAGCAAGACCTCGATGCCTTTGTCCAACTGTTGATCCTCGCCGTGGAACTCCCTGGCGGGGTCGTTGTCCACCACGATGTCGGGATCGACGCCGTGGCCTTCGATAACCCAGCCCTTGCCGTCTTTGGAATAGGGCGCGTACTCGGGCCGGTAGATCTGGCCGCCGTCCACGAGCGGCAGCGGGTTGCGGATTCCCACCACGCCGCCCCAGGAGCGTTTGCCGATCAGCTTGCCCAGGCCCAGCGTCTTGAAGCGGTACGGGAAGATGTCGCCGTCCGAAGCGGAGAACTCGTCCATCAGCGCGGCCATCGGGCCGACGAAAGTTTGCGGCGGGTTCGTGTCGCCCACCTGGGCGTTGCGCGTCATTTCGATCATCACCAACGCCCGGCGCAGCCGTTCGATCACCAGCGGCGAAACGAACCCGCCCCCGTTGCCGCGCACGTCGATGAGGAGCGCCTTCTTGTGCACCTGCGGAAAGTAGAGCTTCGTGAACTCATCCAGCCCGGGGCGGCCCATGTCGGGGATGTGCAGGTAGCCGATCTTGCCGCCTGACTTCCTGGTGACATACTCGATGTTCTTGTTGACCCACGCCAGGTAATACAGCGGACTTTCGTCGCCGGTGGGCACCACGGTGATGTCGCGTGCGCCGTCGTCGGTCGGCTTGCTGTTGACACGTAGGCTGACCTGTTTTCCTGCGGTGTCGATCAGCGCGTCGTAGAGGTTCGCCAGCTTCGCCACCGGCACGTTATTGACTGCCAGGATGTAGTCGCCTTCCTTGACGTTGAGGCCGGGCAGGGTCAGCGGCGAGCGGGTGTCCTTGTTCCAGTTTTCGCCGGGCAGAATGCGGTCGATGCGGTAGGCGCGCGTCGCCGGGTCGCGCGAGACTTCCGCGCCGAGCAGGCCGAGCGGCAGACGCTTGAGGTCGGGGCGTTCGCCGCCGCCGACGTAGGCGTGGCCGTTGTTGAGTTCGGCGACCAGCTCGCCCAGCAGGTACGTCAGGTCGTTGCGGTGGTTCACGAACGGCAGCAGCGCGGCGTACTTGTCGTGCATCGCCTTCCATTCCACGCCGTTCATGTTCGGAGCGTAGAAAAAGTCGCGCATCTGGCGCCAGGATTCGTCGTAGATTTGCTTCCACTCGGCATGACGGTCGAGCGATTCGTTGAGGCCGTTGAGCTTGAGCTTGCCGTCCTTGAGGTCGAGCTTGTCCTTGGGCAGGTCGATCAGGCTGTAGTCCTTGCCGTCCTTGACGAGCAGCTTTTTGCCGTCGCGGGTGATCTGGTAGCTGCTGACCTTGCCAAGCACGGTTTCCTTGCGGTCTTTCAAGCTGAACGACGCCAGCGTCGCCTTGTTGTCGCCGGGCCCTTCCTCCTCGTCGTCGCCCGAATCGTCGGCGACGGTCTTGCGCAGGTAAAACACGCGGTCGTCGACCAGCCGGAACCCCTGGTAGTCGCCGGGGGTAATGGGGAGGGCGTCGATGCGGTCCTTGATGCCGTCCTCGTCGACCACCGTCGGCGCGGGCTTCTTAGCATCGTCCTTTTTGTCGTCGGCCTTGGCCTTGTCGTCTTTCTTCTCATCCTTCTTCTCTTCCTGGCCGACCTCGTCGCTGCGGGGCTTGAGCGGCGATTCGGTCGCCTTAGCCAGCGCGACGAGGTAGACGCGCTCCATGTCGCGGTACACGTTCGCGAATTCTTCGGAACCGAAGATCGGCTTGAAGTCGCGTGCCGAGGAAATCACGAGAAACTTGCCGTCGTCGCTGAACGTCGCGTTGCCCGACTCATACCAGCCGTCGGTGACTTCGATGCGCTTGCCGCCGTTGAGGCCGTACAGAAACACCTTCTGCATCACGTCCCGCTCCGGGCGCGACCAGGCGATCCATTGGCTGTCGGGCGACCAATCATAGTCGCGGATTTCGTACAGGTTGTCTTTATCGACCTCGGTGACGGCCTGGCTCGCCACGTCCACGAAGCGCAGCCGGTCCAAGCGGTCGCTCCAGAGCAGCTGCTTGCTGTCGGGCGACCAGATGGGCTGGTAATAATAGGTGTCGGCGTTCTGCGTGATCTGCTGCGGCTCGCTCTTGCCGTCCTGGGAGCGGACGTAAAGCTCGTTCTCGCCCGTCGCGTCGGAAAGGTAGGCGATGGACTTGCCGTCCGGCGACCAGACGGCGTCGCGCTCGTGGGCGTTGGAGGTGTTGGCAAGGTTGCGCGGCGTGCCGTCCTTGGCGGGCACGGAGAAGATTTCGCCGCGCGCGACCACCGCGAAGCGCTTGCCGTCGGGCGAGGGGTCCACGCCTTCGACGTGTTTGTTGGCGTCCACGAAGGCATCCCGCCCGGAGGCGAAGTCTTCCTTTACGTTGATCGGCACCACGCTGGCCTGCCCGCCCGCGAGAGGGTAGCTCCAGATATATCCGGCCTGCTCGAAGACGACGGCGTCCTTGCCGAGCGAAGGGAATTTGATGTCGAAATCCTTGAATGTCGTCAGTTGCTTCAAGTCCTTTGAGGCGAGGTCGATGCTGAACAGGTTCATGCGGCCATCGCGGTCGGAGATGAAGTAAACCTTGTTATCCGGTCCCCACATCGGGCAGATGTCCTGCGACGGGTGGTTGGTGAGGTTCTCGGTCTGGCCGGTCTTGAAATCGTAGACCCAGATGTCATCGGCCATGCCACCGCGATAGTGCTTCCAGGTGCGAAACTCCCGGAAAACGCGGTTGTAGGCCATCTTCGAGTCGTCCGGCGAGAACGACACGAACCCGCCGCGCGGGACGGGGATTTGCCGGGGAATGTCGGCGTCGTTGCCAACGGTGAAAAGCTGCCCGATGAACGAATTATAGGACTTCATCCGCGAGCGGAACACGACGAGCGGCCTGGTGTTCTGCCAGGCCATGACGAGGTTGTTCGGCCCCATGCGGTCGCTGATGTCGTCACGGCCGAGCGTGGCGGTGATCGTCAAGCGTTTCGGCGCGCCGCCGTCGGCGGGCATGACGTAGACCTCGGTGTTGCCGTCGTATTGCGAGGTGTAGGCGAACTGCGAGCCGTCCGCCGAAAAGCGCGGGAACGAACTGTACCCCGGCCCGCTGGTCAACCGGCGCGCGGTGCCGCCGGTTTTGCCGACGGTGTAGAGTTCGCCGGCGTAGGCGAAGACGATCGAGTCGCCGTTGGTCGTGGGGAAACGCAGCAGGCGCGTGGTGTCGGGCAGCGGGGCGGGGACGGCGCCGAGGCGCCGACGCAGGGGATCATCGCGGGGCCGGCGTACCGATTCCGCGGCGACACCATTCTCGCGTCCGGCGCGCTCACGCTCGCCGACCTGCTC
>CAXUHC010000107.1:0-14415 GCA_964250705.1 uncultured Chthoniobacterales bacterium
TGCGCTTGTCGGCCAAGGGCTCGGGGCTCACGTGCTTCTTGTACGCGGCGATCCAGTCGCGGGCCATCTCCTGCTGAGCGGTGCGCAGGTCCACCTTCCCGGCGCGCACGAGGCTCAGGAGCTTGTATTCGAGCTGGTCCTTCGTGTGGGCGTTCCAGGGTTCGGTCAGGTAGCTCTGCGGCCACAGGTTCTTTTTGCTGTTGCTGCCACCGAGGGAAAGCGACACCAGATGATCGATCTCGTACTCGCCCCGGCTCCAGTGCGCGATGCCGTAGGAGGCGTACACCTCGCGCTTCACGGACACCGGCACGTTGCGCACCTTGGCGCTGTAGCCGTGCTCCTGGATGTCAGCGAGGCTCACTTCGAGCACGTCGCCGGGGGTGAGCTTGGGATCAGGAAGGATCGGCGCGGAGGCGGCGTTGGGTTCCGGCTGGGCGGACGCGGCAACGACCGGGCTTGCCAGCGCGAGGAAGGCGATGGCGGCAAGGCGCGGGAGGAAAAGGTTCACGCGCTTGAATCGGGTCGGCACTCACCGGAGGCTGTGTTTCGTGGCGGCGAGACCTTTTGCCTTGCGGCCTGCGTGGAAAGCGACTGCCATCCCGTTGACCCGCTCTCCCGCCTGCCCATGACACGTTTCCCGTCTCTTATCGCACTTGCCTTCTGGCTGTGTGCCGACGCCGCGCCTTGCCGCGGGCAGGCTGAAAGCACGGGAGTGGCTGCTTACGTCGATGGCCGTCTCGCGGACAAGAACCCTGGTGCCTCGAAAGCCATCCTTGCCGCCGGTGACTTCAACACCGGCAGGGGCTGGCAGCGCAACCCGAATCTCTGGTGCGCGGATCTGGACCTGACCTGTTTCTCTCCCTGGAACAGCACCGAGCACAATTTGCAGGGCGGCACGCTGATCACCCGCCAACACGTGCTGCTGGCCAACCACATCTCGAACCCCTACACCGGCACCCCGCCGATGATCCCGGGGATCACCACCATCAAGTTCCTCGCTGTAGCAACCCTCATTTCCGCGAACGGCTCAGGAGCCACCCACAAAGAAGCGGCGAGCAAGGGCAAGGGACGGGCGCGGGTCCACCGTTAGTTGGCCGGTTTCGGCGAACCCGCCAGCGCGACAAGTGCTTGCATTTCGCTGGCCAGCCCAGTATGACGCTCCCCGTCGTGTACACCCCGCCTTCCGCATTCTCGTTGCTTAGCCGCTTTTCTCGGCGCTCTGATCCTCTCGGCTTTGTCGGGCTGGCGCTCCTTTCCTTGCTGCTGCCACGGGCGGCGCGCGGGCAGTCGGCAGCCTTCGATCCCCCGGCAGGCTACTACGCCAGTGCCACCAATAAGTCCGGAGCCGCGCTGGAGAGCTCGCTGCACGCCATCATCGCCAAGCATACGGTGCTCTCCTACACCCCAGGTGTCTGGGACGCTCTGGAAGTGCTCGACGCCGACCCTGTCGACCCGGCCAACCGCGTCATCCTCATCTACTCGGATTTCTCCGCCCTCATCGCCAACGAGTACCACGGCGGCACCACCACCGGTACCTGGGATCGTGAACACCTCTGGTGCCAGTCCTTCTTTGCCGACGACGCCAAGATCAAGACCGATGCCTTCAACGTGCGCCCGGTGGATTATGCGGTCAACGACGTGCGCAGCAACCGCTTCTACGACACCGTCCCCGCGCCCGCTTCCACCCTGGCTGCGGCTCCGGGCAGCCGGTACAACACGAGCGCCTGGGAACCGCGCGACAGCGACAAAGGGGCTATTGCGCGGGCGGTCTTCTACATGGCCGTCTGCTACGACGGCACGGCGGGCGGGGTGAGCACCACCAAGCTCACCCTCTCGGACACGCCCAATCTCTCGACCAACACCTTCGGCAAGCTCTCCACCTTGCTGGCGTGGAACCGCCAGTATCCGGTCACCGAAGCCGAGCGCCGTCGCAACCAACTCGTTTACGGCAGCTACCAGCGCAATCGCAACCCCTTCGTGGACGACCGCTATCTGGCCGATCTGGTCTTTGGCGGGGCGCTCACCCCGCAGGAGGCGTGGCTGCGCACCAAATTCAGCGCGGCGGAACTGGCGGCGCCCACCATCAGCGGCGACCAGGCGGACCCAGATGGTGACGGCCTGAACAACCTGTTGGAGTACGCCTTCAGCTTGGACCCGAAGATGCCCAGCGCCACCGCGCAACCGGCGGGAGGCCTGACGATACGGGGCAACACGGTGTATTTGACGCTCACCCACCTGGTCAACCGGCAAGCCAGCAATTTGTCCTGGCGTTATCAGAGTTCCACGGATCTCCACGTTTGGGCGGAGGTGACTCCCACGCTTTTGAGCAACACACACTTGGACGCGGACGCGACCGACCTGGTGACGGTCGGCGTACCTGCTACCAGCGTCAGGCAGTTTCTGCGGGTGGTGGTCAGCAAGCCATGAGGAATCTGCGTCCCGCAAGGAATCTCTGGACGCCGGCAAGGAATCGCTCGCCTGGGCTGATCAGCGAGGCGACGATGGCGAATATTCAGGCGAAGTTTGTGCCCGCCGGGACGGGGAAGTAGGAGTTGGGGGAGTACTGAGATTACAAGACTTGCCAGTTGTGCCAGCGCGGAGGTGGACGAACAAGCGGGTAGTCACTGAATGCGTTAAGCGCACCCTGAAACCTCTAAAGTGTCCAAAAAACGAACACTTGATTGGTTTTTGCGCGAGGTTTAGCGTCATTTCGGGCAAAAAATGAGGAAATTTGGCAAATTTCCTCATTTTTCCCTTAACGCTTCCGATTAAGAATAGTCTAAGAAATTGTGAATTGATGAGCGCGCTTGCCCCCTCCAACAACGCGAGCGAATCTCCAGCAAAACCCGAACCACTCGCACCAACGACCACTATGTCAGCCACCTTGGAACCAACGATCACCGTCCCGCAGACCGCGACGATTGACGACGATTTGATCCAAGTCACTCGCAGTATTTTGGATGACTTCAACGGCGACCCGTCAGCGTTTTTCCGCGCAAGTACACCGACCCCCTCCGTTGAGTCGGATCAAGATGAAAAAGAGCGTCGCGAGGCGCTGGCGGTGAAACACGTCTTGAAACTCCGCCACTGACGTGGTTGCTTCCGCCAAATGGTGGCTATCCCAAACATGAATTACCGCGAGAGTTCCTCGCGGGCGGTTTACATTCAGGGAGTGATTGATGAAGATTTGGTGGTAAAACTCACACCGCAAATCAATGAATTGCGACTAGCGAGCACTGAGTCAATTACGCTGTATCTCAACAGCTCTGGTGGCGACACTGATGCAGCAGAAACTATTTCAAAGCTGATCACGGCGCCGCATCCCGACGGGGGACGTTGTCAGTTGGTTACAGCAGTCACAGGACAAGCGGCGAGCGCGGCGGCTGATTTGCTGGCGTCTGGCGACTATGCTATTGCTTACCCGCACGCAAAGATCATGTACCATGGCGTGAGTGCTCTGCGGAGGGTCACCACGGAGGGAGCAGCGTTGCTGGCCAGCGATCTAAAGCGCGTCAACGAGCGATATGCCGAGCAACTTGCCGCTCGTACATTTGGACGGTTTTTCCTCCGCATTCTCGATTTTCAAAACGAACTTAACCAATATCGGGACACCGCAAACAGAGCGCTTGCGGCTGCCGCTTTGATCCCTCTGATCAATTGCATTCGCCAAAAGGTAAATACCCCAACCGAAAAGGCGCTTGAGCAGGCGCTGAGCAGGTTGCAGTCGATTGTGTCTTTGGAGAAAACGGTTTTTGGCCTCATTGAGCAACGCTCGACGGACTTAAGCACGTTGAGCGATTCGCCGAAATGGGATGCAGAGATGCTGAAGGCCATCGTTGACCACAAAGCAGAGACAAATGTTCATAACATGCACTTCTTCACCAGCGGTGGCGGTGCACAAGAAACACTGAGAGATTTTGAGCTTCTCAACGACTACTTTTTTGGACGCCTCCGCAATAGAATGAAACGGCAGTTTAGCAATTATGGTGAGATGCTCTTGAACGCGGAGGGGCGGAGCCAGTTTCCGAATTTGACGTTGACCGATCCAGAGAAGGCCGAATGGTTGGAGAACCACGTTGGAGATAAATTGTTCCTTTTGTGGTACTTCGTTATGTCTCTTTGTCGTATTTTGCAGACTAGCGATCACGAGATGACGCCAGTCGACGCGTATTGGATCGGGTTGGTAGATGAAGTGCCTGGAAGTGGATTGTGGAACGTGCGGAACGCTCTTGAGAAAGTCCCGCAATCAGCAACGCCATAGGCGGCTGATTTGTCGTTGGTTACTGTCGCTAGCAATTCCCACTTGCCGGCAGCGAGTTTTATAGGAAGGCCGCCTGAAGCTATTGCCGACTTCATCTCAGAGTGCATCCAACGGTCAACAGATCGACACAATCCCCATCCCCTGCTCGTCGACTCCCTCGGGGATTGTCGCCCCCGGCTTGGGAAGCGGCGTGTTCCCCCCGAACGGCCGGTAATCGACGTGGTTGGCCGATGTGTCGTCGGCAAAGTTTTGATGGCGGGAGGCGGAGAAAATGCGTTGGCAAAAGATTCTTCTTCGTGGCTTCCCCCCCCCGGGGGTAGAACGCAGGGATGGTACAAAATGACCTCCGACGAAGAAAAACTTCAGTACGAGTATAATTGGGGTGGAAATGCGAGCCACTACAGCGCGCAGGGGTGTTACGAGTGGATCGCTTCGCAGCTGGACGACCTCAAGCCGCAGAGGGTCTTTGACGTTGGCTGTGGCACGGGAGCGGGGCTGTTATCGCTCCGGCAGCGGTTTCATTGTCAGATACTCTCGATAGATGAAAACCCGTACTGTCTCCGGAGCGCGGCTGCCCTGTTGAGATCAGATGGCGCCAAGGTGCAGGTCAAGGAACGTTTCCATTACCTTGATCAGCCCGGAGGAAGGCACGTTATCGGCGTTCAAGCTGGAGAAGTCTCGCTGTCACGGGAAGTGATGCTGCTACAGGGTGATCTTCTACTCGCTGACACCGAGTTGTTCCGCTTCATTGAGTCGAAAGCGCCGTTCGATGCCGTGACGATCTGGCTTGTGGGGACGTACAAATCAAGGCAGTCATGCGTGAACATCGACAGTTTGAAGATGCATGATCCTGGAGAATATCGTCTTCACGTTCAGAATAGAACTTATGAACTTGCCGCTCGCATCCTGCGCCCTGGCGGCATCCTGCAGGTGGTGGACCGGGGTCGAATTCGCGAAGATGACCCACTCAGCGAGGACGTACTGAGGTCACATCGTGCACAGGCTGCGGTTACTGATCTAGAGGTTTTTGGCATTGCTTCGCGGCCGTACGATGAACTGACCGGAGGAAGGGGGATCAAAATGAAGCTGACGCTCGGAACATCTGGGAAGATGCCGTCCAACTTCCAGTGGGGGATGACTTCAGTCTTGGCCCGCAAACCTTGATCGGCTGATTCGCGGCGCTCTCGACAGAATAGCAAACATCCACCCCCGCCAAAGCCGTCACCAGACATGGTACACGCTTGCCTATGACCCCCTTCAACGGCCACCTCCAAGCCGCTGTCGGCTATCTCGAACTCGGTCTGCCCCTCGAAGCCAACGAGGAGATCGAGGCCATTGAGCCGGAGATGAAGACGCTCTCCGAAGTGCTCGCCGTGCGGGTGGAAATCTTCCGCGCCCTCGGCAAATGGGAACTCATGCGGATCGTCTGCCGCCAGCTTTGCCACCAAGCAGCCCGACGAACCGCAATGGTTCGTCTCGCTTGGCCACGCCACCCGGCGGGCCATCGGCTTGCAGGAGGCCTTGGCTGTGCTGGCCACGGTCGTCAACCGGTTTCCGACGTGCGCGACGATCTTCTACAACCTGGCCTGCTACGCGGCGCAACTCGGGCACCTCGACTCAGCACGGGCGCGACTGACCGGAAGCGATCAAACTGGATTCCGCGTGCCGGGAACTCGCGCTGGCTGATCCTGACCCCGTGGAATTACGCGCTGAATTGAGTGCATGAACGGCGTCCTGCCGCCAGGAGCACCCCGACACCGAGCCCGAGCAAGCCCAGGGTCGAGCCTGTGTCGGGCACTGTGGCCGTGCTTGCGGCTCCCGTGGTGAAACGCGTGACAAGGCCGCCCGGTTGTATATTCCCCTGACTACTGCCGACAGCACCAATTCCTTCCGCAAAAACCAATCGCGTAATGGTTGCAGAGGAATCGACTTGGCCGTCGAAGAGACCACTCAGGCCGCCCGAGAAATTACGGATGTCGAGCAGCAGGTTGCCTGCACTCGTGTCATACGTGAACGGGGTCGCCAAGTTGATCGTGATGTCGAATGCCTTCGCCGTTCCTGTCCCTGCCACATTGGCGGTAGATAGAGACAGACCACCACTGTAAACCACCGTGTCGTTGGCGCCTACATTGGATGCAAAGGTCGAACTCAAGCCTGCCACCGTTTGGCCGGTCGTTGAGAGATCGATTTGCACATTGGAAAAAGTGCCGGAAAAGGCGGTAGTCTGAGCGGCGTCCGGGCGAAAGGTGATCTGGGTGATCTGAAAAACCTGCGGGGTCGATCCAAACTGGCTTGCGCCGTAAATTTGCTGGTAGCGATCCGGGCTCGTTGTGTTGAAGGGCGAGGTAAAAAGCGCGGCGTTTCCCTCATCTGTAGCTTGGGCATTAGGGGCGACGACGTAACCAGCTTGGAGCGCGGGAGTGAGGCAAGCCGCGAGGAGAACAGCGGCAAGAGAAACCACCCGGAACGCCCTTCCCATTTGGAGCGTAGACCGTTTTCCGCAGTTAGGGTGCAAGGCGAGGAGGGATCGGCGGTAGCTCATATAAGTGTTGGGTCGAAGGCTTTTAACGGACGAATGTCATGGTCGGACGGATTTTAAACAGAAAATCTCAGCGAAAGGCAAACCAATAATCAAATCAGCCGTTTTCCTGGAAGGTCCTATCATATTAATCGATACGCGAAAGCTGTTTACGTGACGCGAGTTGATCTGCAAATGGCGCGAATCTCAGCGCGTCACAACCTCTGCGTTCGCGGAGCTGATGGCCGCCGCCGACAAGCTCAACTTCTACTACGGACGCGGCACGGTGCGCCCCGCTACGGCGGGCATCCAGCAGAAGTGGCAGATGCGCCGCGACCGGATGTCGCCCTGCTACACCACGCGGCTGGCGGATGTGCCGAGGGCGAGGTTATGATCTTACCTCAGCCTTGGGCATCCTAGCTGCTTTGGGGAAGGGATGCGCAAGTCCATCCGCTGGTTCATCGCCGTCGCAACTCTGATCACAGCCTGCTACACGGTTCCGCTCGCCCAAGGGGCCTACGCCCTTTTCACGCGGCATCTGCCGACGGTCGGCAAGGCGATGGAACGAGCGCACACGGAGCCGCTGCAGATCCCGGCGCAGTGATCTTTTGAGGTTTGTGCCGCCGGGATCGGACCGGCGGCGGCAACGATTGTCACGCGCGGGCCTATTGCGCGCCCTCGGGCCTTTTCCCCTCCGCCGGCGGATCCTCGTCCTCGTCGCCCTCGCCATCGGGCAGGGCGGCGGCGCACAGGGCCACGTCGGGACGATCAGCGGCTTGGGTCAGTCTGCCGCGCTTCACGGGAAGCGGATCGCGGTCTTGGAAGAGGACATCGTCTGCCAGTTCGGTCCAGAGGTCATCCGGGTCGGCGCGGAGCAGTTTGCCCGTGCGCGGGTGGACGATCATGTTCTCTTCGTGGCTGTCAGCGTCGCGCCCTAGGGCATCGGCGATGTACGCGTCCACGGTCATGTCGCGCGCCTGCGCCACGCGCTCAATCCGCCGGTGCAGGGCTTCGTCAGAGCAGGCGAACATGAGGTGCTTGGCCTTGAGGCGATTTTCCATCGCTGCGCGCTTTCGGTGACGATACGTCGGCTGTCCGGGCAGTTCATCGGCCACCAGCGACCGCAGGAAGAACGGTGCACGCATTTTGAAATGCACCGCCAGCGCCTGCACCTCTTCCCACTGTTTGGCGGTCACCTCGACAACGAGGCGGCGACCCGCCCGCTTCTCGGTCGGCGCATAGGTGAAGACGAAGCGGCGCGTGCCGCTGTCATTTGGATTGGTGATCTCCCGCACGGGTGTCGCGTAGGGATGCGGGTCGGGTTCAACCACAGGAAAAGCGGTTTCGTCACAAGCTGCCTTCAAACGGTCCTGCTTCGCCCGTGCCAGCGCATCATCACCGCCGCTCAGGTCGAAGTCGCCATGCACGTTGTTACGGCCGTCACACAAATAGAACGTCACGGCGGCGTTGACCAGGTCGCGCGGGTCTTCGCCCGCATTCCGGGAATCATCACCTTCCCGGCAGACCCGCCGCAGGAGTGCGCTGGCAAGCTCGTCGAGTACGATGCTGAACCTGCTCGTGGCCGCCATGCTGCCATCGGCGAATTGACGGGCGGCACCGATGGACGCGGTGGCCTTCAACGCGGCGTTCAGGTCGCGCCGCAGGTCCAGCGTTTGGATGCTGGTCATGCGCGACGCCGCCCACAGGGCTGCTGCCGTCAAGCTCAAGCGGTGGACTAATTCCGCTCCGCTGGCTCGACGCTCGTTCGGTGTAAACGTATCCAACACAGCGAGACGGCGGTAGAGATAATACTCGCCTGCCTCAGTGCGATGGAGCGTTTCGGTGCCCTGCACGTACTTGTTCGGGCGAAGCTGGATATCGCCGTCGAACTCGCTGACTTCGACTACGGGAATTTCTTGGCCCTGATAATTGATTGTTTCCATGATGATGTGTTTTCTCCTTTCCGTGGTTGGGGTTTAGTCGTGGGCGAGTTGGTTCTCGACGTACCCTGCGCCGCTGGTGCGGTGCAGCCGGTCGGCTTCCTCGTCGTCGTGATGGCAAGGGAACGCTTCCCGCATGTCGCTGGCGTAGGCGGCGGCGCGCATGGAGGCCGACGGCGCGGGCGAATCGGCAAAGAGCGTGTCCCGCTCGGGCGCGGCGGGCCGGTGTTTGGCGGGCGCGAGCGAGCGCAGGATGAGGACGAGCAACGCTCGCCGCTCAACCGGGTTTAGGCGCGGCGGCGACGCTTGGCCTTGGGCGGCTGCTTTGGCCGGCGCGAGCGTTTCAAGACGGCGGGTGCGTCCGGTGGCACTGGGGAGGCCGAAGAGGACGATGCTGGCTTGGCCTCCACGCTGGCGAGGATGCTGCGGAGAGTTTTCAACGCGAGGCCGCGGGGTGACTGCACTCCCTGCTCCCACTTTTGAAGCGTTTGTACGGGGACCTCCCAAGCTTTTGCCGCTTGAGATTGGCTCAGCCCCAGCTTTTGCCGGGCCATTTTGATTTCGGTTGAGAGTTCCACTGCGGGCAGTATTATACATGCGGATCAAGCCTTCTGGTTTAGCGACTGGTTCTTGGTTCATCCGGCCGGTAGGTGCTCGAAACACTTACCGGCCTTCTTCTCGGCTCATTTATAGGTGAGTCGGATATAATGATCATAGTTGAACCGGATATAGTGTCAACGAAGAAAATGCGTGTGAGTGAAGATTTTTCTGTTCTACGCCTAGTAAATGACCTACACGGGTCAGTTATGTTACCCGTCTCGCTTGCTTCCTCGTTCGCGGTGGGACAACTCGTTGGTTCATTCCGGGCCTCCGGGTCCATTCCATGCTATCTTCGGGGGCAGAGGTAGGTCATGGCAGAACAGCTAAGCCGAGTGGAATTCGCGGTCGATGATTTGGTGGGGGGCAAGCCCATTTCCCCGACCAACATGGATTTACCGACGCTTCGTGCCTTCTTGGCCGAAGTAGAGGTGCTTATCAAAGGGGACGATACCGCTCTGAACTTGGCGAACACCCGTGTCGAGCTACAGCCGGGTTCGCTGAAAGTCGTGGCCCTCATTGCAGCAACGGTTGCCAGCAATTTGCAGTTCGAGATGGGAAAGCTAGCTGCAACTGGCGACTTGGATCAAATTCAGAGCAAGCGCGCCAAGATCATTGAGAAGTGGCAAGCGCGGGCTGAAAGGTCCACGACGCGCCGGTACTCCATCCTACCGATGGATGCTTCTAAAGCGGTGCGCGTGGCTGCGCAGACCCACTATCAGCACCAAAGCGAGAATGCCTGGGTGGAAGTGGAGAAGTATCTGACGGGTACGATGGAAACGCAGGGCGGGCGCCAGACACCGAACATTCACCTGTTCATGGGCGACACCGGCACTACGCTCACGATTGCCGCCAGCAAAGACCAATTACGCGAGCAGAAAGAAAATCAGCTTTACCACGAAGTGACTGTTTTTGTGCGGGCAGAGCAGCACTTGCTCAACCGGTCGTTGCGCAACGTCGTGTTGCTCAACTTCGTGCGACCGCCTGAAGCTGTGGACCGGGCCGAATTGGAAGCCTTTTGGAGAGAAGGGCGCGAAGCGTGGAAGAACGTGCCTTCTGCCACCCGTTGGGTCGAGGAGCTGCGGGGCAATGAGTAGCGTTTATGATTCAGGTTTCGCTCGACACGAGCTTTCTCATCACGTTCGCCGATCCCAGCCGACCGAACCACCAGGTGGCGTTGGAGTACTTCGAGTATTTCGTGGCGAACAAGGTGCCGATGTATCTCTCCACTATTGCTGCGGGGGAGTTTGCGGTAGGTCAACCATTGGAAAGTCTGCCCCTGCAAAATTTCCGGGTGCAGACGTACAACCTCGTCCACGCCAAACGCTCCGCCCACCTCTTCCGGGTCAACCGCCAGCTTGTGGCGCAGATTCCGCAAGCGACCCCGGTGCAGGACGGAGCACGTCCCTGCGTAATCAACGACGTAAAAATCCTCGCTCAAGCCGTCGAGGAGGAAGTGTCGTTCATCATGGCGGAGGATCGCAACACGTTGGCCAAGATCACGAACCGCCTGCGTGACAACGGCATCATCGATGTGGAAACACGGTTGCTGACCAGCGGTTTCAATCCTATCGGATCGCTCGGTTCGCAGATGCTTATAGGTGGGTTGGAACATGAGGAAGACGACACGGGTGGTGGATTGCATGAAGATGAGGAGATCTAAGTAACCTCCCAAGTTCCCATCCATGAAGTTTTCTACTATCATGACCCCTGCTCGCCTCCTGCGGAAAGAGGACGCGGGCGCCTACGTTGGCGGCGAGCACATGCTCGACCTCTTTGTGAAAGCAGGGTGGGTAACACCTGTGAAGCACGCACATCGTTGCGTGGTCTACGACCGGCTTAAACTGGACACGGCGTGCGACCGGCTATCGGGTGGCGAACCACTGCCGCCTGCTTGAACCGTCACGGCCTGCACCTTCAACGGGATCGACTGAGCCTCGTCCAGGGAATTTGCACCCAACGTCTTTCGGACGCTGGCGCGCCATTTCCAAGGACCGGTCACTGGCACGTCTGCATTGATCTCGCTCGCCACAGGATTACCGTCCGCTCCTTTATTCCTCCGCGAATTCCGCCAGCGCCTCCTGCACGGCGCTCGAACCCAGCAGCGCCAGCCGCCGCTCGTCGTCGAGCGTGCGGAAATCGGCCTGCACGTTGATCTGGCGCGCCACCGGTAAACCTTCGGTGTAGGCGGCCACGACCTTGATCGCCTCAAGCCGCGCCTTGTTGTCGGGCACGAACTGCACTTCCTGACCGCCGGGTACGGGCTTGCCTTCTTCGACGCTGCCCGGAAGATTCACGGCGACCGGCATTGTGGCGTCCAGCATCTCGGCGAGGCGCTGGTTGGCCTTTTCGATGGTCGTCTCCGGGATCAGCTCGGAGAGCATCTTTCTGACCTGCCGGTTCTTGCCGTCGCGGCGGCGCTGCTCGGCCCGCTCGGCGGCCTCCTGCGGGTGTTGCGCTCGCCATTCCCGCATGGCGGCCTTCACGCCGGGCGCGCGAGGCTGCTCGTCGACGGGCACCGGCTCGGCCTGCACAGTTGCAGCCGCGTCGGTAGCCGTATCTTCCTCCGGTTTGCTCATGGCTTTACCCTCACAATTCTGCCAGCAACGGCCAGAGCGATTCAAGCTCAAGATCGTTGCGCGCCTCGCGCCGCAGCGCGCCGTCGAGCGCGAACGCGGCCCGCAAGTAACCGGCCGCCTGGCCGGTCAGGGTCGGCGTGCGCGCCAGCAACCGGGCAAGCTCGTATTTGACGGGGGCCGCGCCGGGAAACTCCGCCTCGGCGTCCTGGAGCACCGTCAGGGCCTCGGCGCATTCCTCGGGCGAGCCGGGTTCCTCGGGTAGGCCGCTGAGCACCTGGGCCAGGGCGATGCGCCAACGCGGCTCGTTGGGCTGGTGTTCCAGCAGCCACCGCGCGGCGATCTCCGCCTCCGTCCGGTTGCCCTCGGCCTTGAAGATGCACATCAACAGTGAGTAGGGCATCCAGAGGCTTTCGTCGGACACCTGGTCCTCAATGCCGACGAGTTCCTGCCGGGCCTCGGCGATCATGCCAAGCTCCAAGAACCCCAGAATCGATTTGAGCCGCCGGGCAACGGGTGACATCGGGTGACGAGGTTTCAGTGGACAAGCTGCGGGGCGCGCCGCTGTCCCCCATTTTGCTCGGCGCGAAGCTGGGCCGCCAGTTGCCGGAACTTGGCCGCGTGGATGCGGTTTTCGGCCTGGGCCTGCGCGTAGAGCTTGCGCTGGGCGGGGGTGAGGGACTGGAGCAGCCGCGGCTCGGCCTTGCCGCTGCCGGTGAATATCGGCGGCAGCACCTGGCCGTTCTGCTGGATGCCGAACACCTTCTTGCCGATGGCGTCCAGGTCCATCGCCTGGGTGTTGCGCAGCGCGCGGATTTCGTCCCGGGCACCGGCGTCGTCTCCGGCGTCGATGGCGCGGCGAAGCTGCTGGTATCTGCTCGGGGCATCGCTGTGGAAGTCGGCGTTCGCGCGGAACGGCTTGGCGAGGTCGAACATCTGGCTCATGGCCGACGGTGCCGGGTCCATCTTCATGCCGCCGGTTTGGAAGAGCTGGCGCTCCAGGCTGCCGGGTGTGCGGTTGACCCGGTAGCCCGCAGGCGAGAGCGCGTGATCGGCGGCGCTGCGCACGCTGTCCACCGGGCCGCTGCCCGCCACGCCGCGCGGGTCCTTCTCGATCAGGCCCGAGAGCGGCATGGGCGAGGGCAGCATGTCCATGAGTGACGCGCGCACGCGGGTCGCCGTGTCGGGGAAGCGGTGGCCGCTCGGGTCGTGGTTGGTCACGGCCTCGGTCACGCCGCGCGCCACGGGCGAGAGCTTGTTTTGCGCGATGTGGGTCAGGCTCTCCAGCGGTCCCTTGCCCTGGTCGTGCTGGTGGAGCATGGCGTGGCCGTACTCGGCGACCATGCCGAGCGAGGGCAGGAAAAAGCCGCGCGTGCCTCCAGGCAGCCAGGCGTCGAGCTTATGGCCTTCCTCGTCGTTCTCCCACGTGGGTTTGCCGCGCGTGGCGTAGTTGATGATCTGCGCTACGGCGAAGCTGGCCAGGGCACCGGTCGCCATCTGCTGACCCAGCGCGCCCACGCGCAACCGACCGCGCAACGCGTCGGGGACCGTCTTGCCAAGCTGCACGTACGCGCCGACTTCGCTGCGGAGCTGACTCTCGACCCACTGCGGCGCGAGGAAGAGGCAGCGGGCGATGTCCTGCGCGGTCTTGGACTTGAGCACACCCTGACGCCCGAGGTTGCCAAATAGCTGGTTCATTTCGGTAGCCGTGCGGCGGGCGGCTCCCTCCCGGCCCAATTCCGGAAAGCGGGTCACGTTGCGCTCGTAGTTGACCAGCGCCGTCTGCAACATGGCCCCACGGGAAAGGCGCTGGAAGATCCAGTCGTTGGTCCACTTCACGCCCGGGATCTTCTCGGCCAAGCCGTGGACCTGGTCGAGCAAGTTGTCGCTGAACTTGCCGACGTTCAGGCCCGCCTTCAAAAGCTCGTTGGCCGCCGGACGGTGCGCGGTGATCCAGTCAGCGTGCGCCTGGCTCACGTCTCCATCAGCAACCATGCGTGCGAGGTCCGCGTCGTTGTGTTCGAGCAACGCCAGCCCTTTGGTGTAACCGATGCCGCCACCGCCCGTGGCCTGTTTGAAGGTCATCCTGGCCGCGTGGTAAAAGTCGCCGATGAGCGTGCCATGTTTGGCGAGCGACACCGCCTGGAGGAGTCCACGGCCAGCCGTGCTCTCACGCATGGCACTCTCGCCGTAGAGCGCGCGGAACAACCCGGCGAACTGCTTGTGGACGACCAGCGGCACGCCCGCCGCGTCGACCTGCTCGTAGCCCGTGGGCGGGCGCATCTCGGTCTTGCCGTTGGGAAGGGTGACCGGCTGCGGATCAGCGATGATCGGGCGGCCTGCCTTGTCGCCCGGTACCGTGGCGGTCTTCAACTCGGCGTAAAGCTTGCGGCTCTGGACCATGCGCTGCCCGGCGGCGACGCGATGAGCGAGGAGGTCCGCGAGGTTGGTGCTCGTGGGTTTGTACCCGGCAGCGATGGCATCTGAGAACCTGTGGAGTTAAAGGAGTTTGCCTTAGCGGGT
>CAXUHC010000108.1:0-14309 GCA_964250705.1 uncultured Chthoniobacterales bacterium
AAATTGGAAGCATCGACGCTGCCTTCCGCCGCGCCCGCGCCGACGATGGTGTGCAGTTCGTCGATAAAGAGGATGATCTCGCCGTCGCTCGCGGTCACTTCCTTGAGGAACGCCTTGAGCCGGTCCTCGAATTCACCGCGAAACTTTGCCCCGGCGATCATCGAGCCGATGTCCATCGCGATGATGCGCTTGCTTTTGAGCGACTCGGGCACGTCGCCCGCGATGATGCGGCGCGCGAGTCCTTCCACGATGGCCGTTTTGCCGACCCCGGGATCGCCGATGAGCACCGGGTTGTTTTTCGTCCGGCGGCTGAGCACCTGCATGACCCGCCGGATCTCGTCGTCGCGGCCGATCACCGGGTCGATCTTGCCCTTGCGGGCTTTCTCGGTGAGGTCTTGCCCGTATTTTTCGAGCGTCTGGTACTTGCCTTCCGGGCTCTGGTCAGTGACCCGCTGGTTGCCGCGCACCTGTTGGAGCGCCTGCATGAGCCGGTCGCGGGTGACGTGCGCATCCTTGAGCAGCCGCGCCGCCGGGTCGCTGGATTTGGTCAACGCCAGGAGGTAATGCTCGGCGCTCAGGAATTCGTCCTTGAGCGTGGCCATTTCCTTGCTGGCCTCGTCCATCGTCAGACGCAGCCCGCGCGAGAGGGTCAACTGGCCGCTGCCGCTGACGATCTTCGGGCGGCGGGCGAGTTCGGCGTCGAGTTGTTCGCCCAGCTTGGGCGTGGAAACGCCGACCTTTTCGAGCAGCGGGCGGGTGACTCCCTCCGGCTGGTCGAGAAAGGCACGCAGAAAATGCTCGTTGGTCAGCTCGGAATGTCCGCGCTCGTTCGCATCGGTCTGGGCGGTCTGGAGGGCCTGTTGGGTCAGGGTGGTAAATTTATCGGGTTGCATGAAATCTGTATTAAATTGAGACAGTTTTTGGAGAGACTTGTTCAAATCTTTCCGCTATGCTTCTTCGCCGTCTTCCCCGGGTACGGACGGCAAAACTTCCTCCCGTCCCGCCCTTTGTGCACGTCACATGATCGCCCCCTCCTTCCTCTTCGCGACCGGCGTTGAAAACAGCAATCCCACCATCCACCACGGTCGCACCCGCGTCGACGAGATGGAACTCTGCGGCCACTATCGGCACTGGCGCAAGGACTTCGATTGCGTCGAGCTTCTGGGCATCCGGTTTCTGCGCTACGGCCCGCCCTTCTATCGCTGCCACGTGGGACCCGGCCGGTACGACTGGAGTTTCGCCGACGAGACTTTCCGCGACCTCCGCGCCCGGGAGATCACCCCCATCGTGGACCTCTGCCATTTCGGCGTGCCGGACTGGATCGGCAATTTCCAGAACCCTGATTTCCCCCAACTTTTCGCGGAATACGCGGGAGCGTTCGCGCGGCGATTTCCCTGGGTGCAACTCTACACGCCGATCAACGAGATGTACGTCTGCGCGCAGTTCTCGGCGCGGTTCGGCTGGTGGAATGAGCAGCTTGCCGACGAACGCAGTTTCGTCACCGCGCTCAAGCACATCGTCAAGGCCAATCTCCTGGCGATGCACGCCATCCTCGCGCCGCAGCCCCGCGCGCTGTTTATCCAGAGCGAGTCCAGCGAGTATTTCCACGCCGAAGAACCTTGCGCCATCAAGCAGGCCGAAGTCCGCAATTCGGAGCGGTTTCTCTCGCTCGATCTGAACTACGGGCGGCGGGTTGACAGCGGGATGTACGAGTTTCTCACCGACAACGGGATGACCCGCGAGGAATACCACTTTTTTCTCGAAAACGACCTGCGGCGTCACTGCGTCATGGGCAACGATTACTACGCCACCAACGAGCACCGGGTGACCGCCGACGGCAGCGTCCACTACGCGGGCGAGGTCTTCGGCTACAGCGAGATCACGCGCCAGTACCATGCGCGCTACCTGTTGCCCATCATGCACACGGAGACGAATTGTTGGCAGCAGGAAAAAGGCGACGAGGCGGTCGACTGGCTCTGGAAGGAGTGGGCCAACGTGCTGCGTCTGCGCAACGACGGCATCCCCATCGTCGGCTTCACCTGGTATTCGCTCACCGATCAGATCGACTGGGATACGCAGTTGCGCGAGCAGCATGGCACCCTCAATCCGATGGGCCTCTTCGATTTGGACCGACGCATCCGCCCCGTGGGCGAAGCCTACCGGCGGCTTATCAGCGGCTGGCGCGACGTGCTTCCCACCCAGAGCCTGTGTCTGACCATGCCGCTCGACCCACCTAAATCCGTCGACGAGGCCCGGCGCGCGCGTGGATGACAGACTGCCGCACGACTGGAAGGACGTGTGAATTCGTAGTATCATCACAACGTCATGAAAACCTTCCGTTCTATCGGTCGACCGATTTCCTTGATGATTGCGGGCGGATGGCTGGTCTGCCTGCCGATAAGTTTTGCGGCGCCTGGCGGCGTCGGGCCGTTTGCTGGCGCCGCCACGACGGGCACCGCCGGAAGCCACGCCGCTGCTGCTGCCCCCGCCGCCGGGGGGCACTCCGCCCACGGGGCCGCTATTGGTGCGACCCGACCGGCCACGCTGGCGGGCGGCGGGTTTCGCCCCACGCTGGGAGCAGGCACCGGCCGCACGGGCACTCGACCCTCCCCGACCGCCCTCTCCCCGGCTGCCGGCGCAACGATGGGGCCGCGTGCCGGTGCATCGCAGGTCGCTCCCGCGAGACCGCTGGTCCAGATGCCTACCGTCCGCAACGCGTGGACCGACCCGGCGAATCTCCGGGTTTCCGGTGGGGTTTCGACTGCGTCCAGGCAAGGTGGATCGGTCGGAATCTACAACCGGACGGGCAACCATCTTTACCCCGGCGCGTACGGGTACACGCCTACCCGCCCGGCGAGCGGTCACTTCCAGCGCGGGTCATACGGAGATGACCGCGGTCGCCGTCAGCACCGCTATTACTACAATAATTTCCCTTACGCGGTGTACTACCCTTATTTGTACAATAATTACGGTTACGGTGGCGTCGGCACGTACGGCTACCCGGGCCTGACCGCCGATTTCTCCGGTAATTCCACCGACCACAGCGTGGCGGATTTGGGAGCGCCAGACTTCTCGAATGTCCCGGCAAATGATTACAGCTACGCCGAGCCGGAGCAAGAAGCGTCGAACACCACGGCTCCCGCCACCCAAGCCCAGCCGCTGCCGGACGCACCCGCCGTCGGACCGCAAATCCCCTCACCCGCGAACAAGTCGTCGGACACCCCCCAAGGGCCGGATTCTCTGGTCGAAGCGGTGCAAAACGAGTTGTCCCAACGCGGCTATTTCGCGGGGAAGGCCGATGCCATGTACGGCGCTGATACGAAGGAAGCCATCCGCCGCTTTCAGACGGACCAGCGTCTCCCCGCCACCGGGCGCATCAACGAAGCGACTCTGCACGCGTTGCACTTGGACTGATCACCTTTGCCGGGTCTAAGTACCTATCCGGATATTGGATTGCTTCCGCTGTGGCCACGGCGCTCTGTCGCCGTGTCTGCTCTGGAAAGGACACGGCGACAGAGCGCCGTGGCTATAGCCAGAGATTATTCGGATAGGCACTGAGGCGGGGTAGACGAATCGTCGATCTCCGCGCTTGCCTACACCCAGCTCCCGCTGGGCAAAACGGCGTTCTTCGGAATAACCACCACGCCGTCGCGGATGTAGAAATTTTCGCTGTCGTAGTTGTCCGGCTTGCCGTCTGGCGTGATGACCACTCCATCGCCGATCCGCGCGTTTTTGTCGATGATCGCCCGTTTGATCACGCAGTTGCGGCCGATGCCCATCGGCGGCGCGTCCACCGGCAAGGAAAGGGACGCGGTGCGCGGGTCGCCCTCGTAATAATCCGCGCCCATCAACACGACGTCGCGCAGGTCCGCGCCGCTGTTGATGACGCTGCGAATCCCGATGACGCACCGTTCCAGCCGGGCGTCGGTGAGGATGCAGCCGTCCGAAATCACGGCGTTGCGAATGCTCACTCCGTTGATTTTGCTGGCCGGTAGAAACCGTGCGCGGGTGTAGATCGGCGCTTCGCGGTCGAAAAAGCTGTACGGCGGGATGATGTCGGTCAGCGCGAGGTTGGCATCGAAAAACGCCCGGATGGTGCCGATGTCTTCCCAATAACCTTGGAAGATGTACGCGTTCACCCGGTACTTGTTGATCGCCGCCGGGATGATGTGCTTGCCGAAATCCGCTTCCTTCTCATTGGCCAGCGTGTCGATGAGCACCTGCCGATTGAACACGTAGATGCCCATGCTGGCTTGGAAAAGCTCCTCGTCTTCCCGCCGACCCAGGTCCTTGAGGAGCGCCGGGGGAATAGTCAGCGTATCGAGCACCGCCGGGTCCTTGGGTTTCTCCTGGAAACGGATGATCCGCCGGGAGTTGTCGCTGTGCATGATGCCAAACTCCGTCGCGGCCTCGCGGCTAACCGGCACCGTCCCGAGCGTGATTTCCGCCCCGGAATCCACGTGCTGTTTGAGCAACTGCCGGTAGTCCATGTGGTAGAGCTGATCCCCGCTCAGGATCACGAAATACTCGGCGGAATGTTCGAGGAAATAGCGCAGGTTCTGGCGCACGGCATCCGCCGTCCCCTGGTACCAGTTGGAATTGTCCAGCGTCTGCTGCGCGGCCAGGATCTCGACGAAATCCCGGTTGACCGAGAAGTGGTCAAACTTGTACGTCGCGTGGATGTGCCGGTGCAGGCTGGTCGTGTTGAACTGCGTGAGGACGTAAATTTGCCGCAAACTGCTGTTGAGACAGTTCGAGATCGGAATGTCCACGAGCCGATATTTACCCGCCAGCGGGACGGCGGGCTTCGCGCGGTCTTTAGTCAACGGATAGAGACGGGTGCCGGCGCCGCCGCCCATGATGACGGCAAGACTTTTCTGTGCGAGATCGTTGAGTGAGACGGGTGGCATGGGGAGGAGAGCAAGAAGGTGAAACTGCCTGTCAGGGAAGCGGCTGACCAGGGAATTTGCAACGGTTGGAAGGGGTTGTCACGCGACAACCTGCCGTATTTCGCCGCAGTGAGCCGTCAGCCGTGCGCATCGGGCTTAGTAAGATCGGTCACACGCTTTCCCCTTGCGCCGGACGCCCGGTGCGTCAATAGCTTCGCTTCTTTGGCCATGCGCGCGCGATTTTCTCCCTGGGCCCGTTGGTTGCCCGCTCTGTTCTGGATGGCGCTTATTTTCACGGGTTCGAGCGATTCACGCTCCGCCGCGCATTCTTCGCGGTTGCTCGCGCCGTTCCTGCGCTGGCTGTTTCACGGAACCCTCCCGGCGGCACGCATTGAGGAAATCCATCACCTTTTTCGCAAGGCTGGCCATCTGACCGAATACGCCGTGCTCGGGATGCTGTTTTGGTGGGCCCTACCGCCCTCCGAACGCCTCGGCCTGCCAAGCCGCCGGTGGCGGCGCGCGACGCTCGCGCTTTTTCTCGCGGCTGGTTATGCGGCCACGGACGAGTTCCACCAGTGCTTCGTGCCTACCCGCGAAGCCAACTTCGGGGATGTGTTGATCGACACCTTGGGAGCAACCTTGGGCCTGGGTCTGCTACTAACCGTCCAGACCATGCACGGCGCGCTCAAGCGCCGATGGAATCAAGCGGGCGCCGGCAGCGCGCCATCATTGCCCGGATAAATTTTGAACACTTGGTCGAGGCGCGAAATCTCGAAAATCTTGTGCACGCTGTCACGCATTGCAACCAGCGCGAACTCGCCTCCATAGGCTTGGATGCGTTGCATGGCGTCGATAAACGTCGCCAAGCCTGAACTGTCGATGTAGCTCACCTTGCTCAGGTCTAGGTGAATCCGTGGCGACTGCTTCGCGATGAGTGGATTGAGACGCTCCATGACCTGGGGCGACTCGTGTAAGTCGATTTCCCCTTCCAGGCTAACGACATCAGGAGTGCGGATGGAGGAAGATGGTTCTGGTGTCATAACCCTATCCATACATTCGCCGCTCGACCGCCCGGTGCGTGTGAGGTTTCCCGGGTAGGGACGGCTCTCCGAGCCGGTCTCTGAAATCGCGGGACAGATGTTGCCCGTCTGATCGCCTCCCTTCACGGACACAATAGGGACCGGCTCGGAAAGCCGTCCCTACCTTAAGGCTTATCCGAACATTGGATTGCTCCCGCTGTGGCCACGGCGCCCCGTCGCCGTGTCTGCTCTGGAACAGACACGGCGACGGAGCGCCGTCCCTACAGCCGGAGGTGATTCGGGTAGGCTCTCCGATTGAACTCAGGCTTCCGCCTCGTCGTGCGAATCCTCGTGGGCTTCGGCCTGCTCCTCGGCCTCCTCGGCGGCATCGGCGGCAGCCGTCTCGGCTTCGTCCATCGGTTTGAACCGGCGTTTGCGGCGGGCAGGTGGCAGCGGCGATAGCGTCATGTTGATGCTGCGGCCCGCGTGCTTGGGCTCCATTTCCACCACGCTCATGCCGTCGAGGTCCCTTTTCACCCTCTGCATGAGCTGGTCGCCCAACTCCTTGTGGGCCATTTCGCGCCCACGGAACTGAAGTTGCACTTTGACCTTGCTGCCCTTATCGAGGAACTCCTCGGCCCGGCGCACCTTGGTCACGTAGTCGTGCTCGTCAATATTGACGCGGAATTTGACTTCCTTGAGCTTGGCGACGCTGTGTTTACGCTCTTTCTCCTGTTTGGCGAGTTCGTAGCGATACTTGCCAAAGTCGACGATCTGGCAGACCGGCGGGTTGGCCGTGGGGGCAATCTCCACGAGGTCCATGCCCATCTGGTTGGCCCGGCGCAGCGCGTCACTGGTGCGCATGATGCCGAGCTGTTCCTTGGTGGCCGCCATGATCACGCGTACTTCGCGCGCGCGGATGCGGCCATTGACGTTGATACGGTTCTGAGGTTGAAAAGCCATCGGGTTTCGCCATCCCCTGAAAACACTTGTCTTGGCGAGGAATGGCTACTGCATGTCGGTGAATGGTTGCTGCGGACCGCCGCCTGCACGGACTCCCGCGCGCGTCGTGCGCGCAGGTCCATTGCGTTTATACTTCACCCGCGGAGCGGCGCAAGGCGAAATTCCCGTGGTTGGGCAGTTTGCGCTCGTTTGTAGGGCACCCGTCCCGGTTGGCGCGTTTCGGCGCAACGCCTGCCGTTTGCATCCGTCGTTCCGGTCGGTTGGGCCGCGATTTGCGAAACCTCGCTGGCCCGCGTCCTGCTTGAGTGGAAATCCGCTTTCCCGTTGCCATGCCTTTGACGACCCTTTCTCGACCCGAAGCGCCTGCCGCCGCGCCCCGGTCACCTCTCGATCTGACCTCCCTCCAACGCTCGCTGCCCCGGTGGAATTTCGGGGTCGCGCTGTTTCTGACCGGTCTCGCCGGATTTCTCCATCTCTATCTTTATAGTCAGCACTACCCGCTCTGGCGCGACGAGGTGGGCACGGCGCAACTGGCAAATTGCCCCACGGTCGCCGAAACCTGGAAGCTGCTCCCGTTCGATTCCTGCCCGCTGTTGATGCTGGGCCTCGCGCGGGTCTGGTCTGCCATGTTCCCCGGAGTGGAGGATTGGCATCTGAGGATGCTGGGGACGGCCGTCGGCCTGGCCGTGCTCGGAGCGGTCTGGCTGTGCGCGCGGGCGTTTGGCGCGCGCGTCCCTTTGCTGACCATCGCGCTCCTGGGGTTCAATCCCGCGGTCGTGCGCTACGGCGATTCGGTGCGGCCGTATGGCGTGGGGATGCTTTTGGCCCTGCTGGCCGCTCTGACCGTCTGGCGCGCGGTCGAAAACGCGCGGCCCGGCAGGATCGCCCTGGCGGCGCTGGTGGGCGTGCTCGCGGTGAACGCCGTTTTCTACAACGCGGTTTTGCTGCTGGTGCTCTGCGTCAGCGGGGCGGTGGTCGTGCTGACGCAGGAGAAAAGCTGGCGGAAAGCGGCGCTGATCCTGAGCATCGGAGGACCGGCGGCGCTGGCGCTTTTGGTCTATGCGCCGATGATCCGCGAGCAGCATCGCTGGGCCGTGCTGCTCTCGCACCCGGTGGACGCCGCCTGGCTCTGGCAGCGGCTCTCCGAAGCGACCGGCTCGCCTGATCCGATAGGCGTCTGGGTCTGGCCGTCGCTGGTGGTGGGTGTGGCTGGCTGGGCTGGTTGGTATTTCGTCGGCCAAGGCCGCCCGGCGCAAGCCTGGAAAACCGGGGATCGGGCAGCGGCCTTCGCGGGTCTCACCCTGGTGCTGGGCATAGTGGGCTACGCGCTGTTCCTCAAGGTCCTGCGCTACCACACGCAGCCCTGGTATTACGTGGCGCTCCTCGCCCTGGCCGCGGTTTGCCTGGACGCACTTTACGCACAATTGGCGGACGCCTCGCCGCACGCCGCGCGCTGGCAGGTGGCCCGGCTGCTGTTCGTGCTGGGATTCACCGCGCTGACCTTCACCCAGGCGCGGCAGGAGCTTTTTACCCGTCCGACGAATCTGGACGTCGTCGCCCGCGCGGCGGCGGCCCGCGCCACCAAAGACGATCTTATCGTGCATGCCCGCTGGGAGTGCGCGATTACGTTCAACGAATATTACCACGGCGTCGCGCCGCAGGAAACCCTGCCGCCGCTGGCCGACCACCGGATGCATCGCTACGATCTGGTTATCGACCGGATGATGACCGCCAACCCCGCCCAACCCGTGCTGGACCGCATGGCGCAAACGTTGCGTGACGGCCACCGGATATTTTTCGTCGGGGTTCCCGCCCTCCCGCCGCCGGGCATGGACGCTCCGGTGTTGAAACCGATTTTCAGGGGGCCGAAGGGTTGGCACGGGGATGGCGACTACTACACGGCGTGGGCGATGCAGGCATCCGTGCTGTTGGAACGGCACGCGACCCGGGTCGAAATGGTGCCGACGCCTGTCGGGCAACCGGTGTCGCACTACGAGAACCTGCCCCTCTGCATCTTGCAGGGCTGGAAGCCGTAATAGGTTTCGGGGGTGTGATTGGGTGAAGAGGCGCCCCGCCCAGAAACTTCTGTCATCCTGAGCTACGCCCGGCGCTCCTTGATCGACGCGAACAAATCCGCCACGACCTCCGCGCGCGGTTTCGCGCCGAGGTTGCCTTTGCCGTGGACCCGCACGCTGACGTTGCCCGCTTCCAGGTCGCGGTTCCCGATGACCAGCATCGTGTGGACCTTGATGTGTTCGGCGTTGGCGATCTTGGCTTTGATCGGGTCGTTGCCGGCGTCGAGGGTTGCACGGACCCCTTGGGCGCGGAGTTCGCTCACCACGCCCTTGGCATATTCCACCAGCGGCTCCTCGTCGCCGATGGGTAAGACACGCACTTGCTCGGGGGACATCCACAGCGGGAAATTGCCCGCATAGTGCTCAATCAGAAAGCCGATGAAACGTTCGTGCGTGCCGAGCGGCGCGCGGTGGATGCAGAGCGGGGTTTCCTCCATGTTTTCCCGGGTTTTGTATTTCAGCCCGAACTTCGCGGGCACGGCGAAATCCACCTGGTTGGTGGCGATGGTGAATTCCTTGCCGATGGCGCTCCACACCTGCACGTCGATCTTCGGGCCGTAGAACGCCGCTTCGTTCGGCACCTCGACGTAGTTGATGCCACTCTTAACTAGGACATCCCTCACCATGTTTTCCGTCTTCTTCCACAACACCGGGTTATCGATAAACTTCTCCCCCAGCTTCGCCGGATCATGCGTGGAAAAACGCATTTGGTACTTCGAGAAGCCGAACAGCTTGAAGTAGTTCAGATACATCTGGTTGACGGCGTTGAACTCGCTCTCGAACTGCGCCTCGGAACAATAAATATGCGCGTCGTTCATCTGCATGGAGCGCACACGCATCAAACCCTGGAGTTCGCCAGATTGTTCGTAGCGATGGCAGAAGCCGTATTCGGCGAAGCGTAAAGGCAAGTCACGATAGCTACGCGGCACCGCTCCGAAAAGCTTATGGTGATGCGGGCAGTTCATGGGTTTGAGATAATAATCCTCACCCAATTTATTCATGTCTTCGCTTATCTTTTCGATAACGCGATTGCGCTCCCTGCGCTCCCAACCTTCGGCAAACTTTAACTCGTTGATCTGAGTGCTGAAGGCGTGATCGCCTTCGTTCTTCAACACGTCTGGAAGAGATTTAATTTTCTCTTCTACGGATTTATCTATGTCGCCATAGAAGGACAGCAACATCGCCTTAACCTCTTCTAACTTCTCAAGTTCTCGCCGATCTTTCTCTTCCAGCAATCGCATGGGCGGAAACATGCTCTCCGCATACAGCGGGATATGGCCGCTTGTGAGATACAGGTTCTGGCGCGTTAGATTCGGCGTCCGCACGCGCTCGTAACCGGCGGCGAACTCCGTTTCTTTGGCCAGCTTTTCCAGTTCCTCGATGATCGCCGTGCCCCGCGGCAGCCAGAGCGGCAGCCCGGGGCCGACATCTTCGTCGAAGGTGAATAATTCGAGTTCCTTGCCCAGCTTGCGGTGGTCGCGTTTCTTCGACTCCTCCAGCATGGCGAAATATTCGTCCATCTGGGTCTTGTTCTTGAACGCCGTGCCGTAGATGCGCTGGAGCTGCGGATTCTTCTCGTCGCCTTTGTAATAGGCGCTGGCGACGTGCGTCAGCTTGAACGCCCCGACATTGCCGGTGCGCCCGACGTGCGGCCCGGCACAGAGGTCCGTGAAATCACCGTTCTTGTAGAGCGTGATCTTCTCGCCGGCGGGGATGTTCTGGACGATATCGAGCTTGAATTTGCTCGGGGTGCCGGGGCGTTCGCCGAGGCTCGCCAGCGCGCCCTTTTCGGCGAGGGCAAGCGCCTCGTCGCGCGAGACCTCGACCCGCTGAAAAGGGTGATTCGCCTTGGTTTCGGTTTTCATCTCCGCTTCGATGCGCAGGAAATCCTCCGGGGTGATGCGGTGCGGCAACTCCACGTCGTAATAGAATCCGTTCTCCACCGGCGGACCGGCGGCAAACTGCGCTTCCGGCCAGACCCGCAAGATGGCGGTCGCCAGAACGTGCGCGGCGGAGTGGCGGATGCGCTCCAGGTCCGTCATCGGCTTGCCCTCGGCGTGGCTCGGCCCGGCGGCGGCGGCGGGGTCTTCGGCGGCATTCTTTTCGTCGGCGTGGTCGGACATAAGCGGGAAAATGGACCCGCACGTTACGGCGGGCGGGCGGGCGGTTCAAATCGAAACCGGCGGTGAAATGTTCCGGCAAAATACGCGTGCAGACGCGGTTGTCTCGTGCATTTGCGACTGCTGCGACGCCTGCGAACTAAATTTTTGTTTCGAGGCGGATTGGAGAAGAAAAAGGCGTGGCCTGCTCGCGCCGCAGGCGGTTTGAATCCAGGCGCGGGCGCGCAAACCGGGGAGGAGCGGGGACGCTCCTCCCTACCCTGGCACACGACCGCCGCTCACGCGGCTGTCGGCGCGACCGGGCGGCGCAGGCGCGAAGCCAAGGCGATGCAACCCAGGGCGATCCCGGCGGAAATCCAGCCGTTCAGCCCGAAATTACGCAAGGGCAGGTGCGGCGTGTCGACGATCAGGTATCCGCCGAGGCTCGTCCCCGCGCCGGAAAAGATCGACTGCACACAGGAGTTCAGACTCATGAACCCACCCCGGTGCCGGGATTCCGCGCTGCCGGTAATCATCGCAATCGCCGGGACGAAACGCCCGGTCGTCGTCACCATGAACACACACGTCACCCCGATGGCGACCCACAGCGTTTCGCGGGGAAGGTGGGTCAGCCACAAGACGGCCCCCGACGAGAGGATCGCCATGATGGTGAACAGTTTCATGCGCCCGAACATGTCCGCCAAGCGACCGACAAAGTTCATGGAGAAGAGCGTGAAGAATCCGCCGCAAAGGAAGTTGTACTTGAGCTGGGATTCGGTCATGCCGACGTTGCGTACCATGAACGTGCTGATGAACGGCACGATCATGAACCCGGCAGTGGTCAGCCCGGCCATCAGCGTAAACGCCCGGAGATGTTGCCCGTTGGCGAGAACCGCCCACATCCGCGACCAGGCGGATTCCGTGCGCGGGGCGCGCAGGTGACTATCGGAGCGTGGCAGCAGCCAGATCGCGAACGGAATAATGACCGCGCAGACCAGCCCGAGGATAAGGAACGGCCAATGCCAGCCATTTTCCGCCAGCCAGAGTCCCGCCGGAACGCCGAGGGCCGAGGCGAGCCCGAAGGCCGACATCACCGCGCCAACGGCCGTGGCGCGCCGGACTTCCGGGATGGCGTCGCCGACGATGGCAAGCACCACCCCACCGCAGACGCCCCCAAAGATGCCCGTGACAAAACGCGCTGTCAGCATCGCATGGTAACCGGGCGCAACCGCGCAACAGAGCGTTCCTATCGTAAACCCGCCAAACAGGACCAGCAGCGCGCGCTTGCGGTCGAAGCGGTCCAGAAAGAATGCCGCCGAAAAGGCGGACAGTCCCGCGCCGAACGCGTAGGCTGCCACGGTGTAGCTGAACTGCTCGGTGTTGATCCCGAAAATGCGCATCAATTGGGGACCGAGCGGCGCGATGATGATGAAATCAAGCGTCACGCTGAATTGCATCAGTGTCAGGACGGCAAGCAAGCCCCGCTCGGCAGCGGTAAGCCGGGTCTCGGCGGCGCTGGCGCGCTGGCGGGTGGGCAGGGCTTCGGACGGAGGCGAAAGGACGGAGACGGGGGCGGCAGGGACGGTCGGACGGGTGGGCATCACTTTAAATCTCGAAGCTCAAGGCACCCGGCGCGGGCACTTGACGCAAAACATCCTCCAGTGTACGCCCATCGAGCAAAGATTCCATCTGCGACTGCACCTGGGTCATCAGCACTCGCAACGGACAGGTGCGTTCGTCCGGGCAACTGCACCGTTCGCGCCGGGCGGCTGCGGAAGCGCAGGGCAGCGGCGTAAACGGACCGTCCAGCGCGCGGATGACCTCGCCCACGGAGATCTCATCGGGCCGGCGCGCCATGCGGTAACCACCGCCGACGCCGCGCTTGCTGGCGAGCAGGCCCGCGTTTCGCAGGCTCAGGAGGATTTGTTCAAGAAATTTGATCGGGATGTTTTCCTGCCGTGAAAGCTGTTCGATGCGCCAAGACGCGGTTTCCCGCCCGTCGGCAGCCCGGGCGATGGCAAAAAGCGCGCGCAGGGCGTATTCGGTTTTCTTGGAAAGGCGCATGTACACAGCTCGGGAGCATCCCCCAAGTTCCTGAGTAGAAATCGCCCTTGCGAACGGGGTTTGCAACGGGTAGATTGGCTTGACCGTTGCAGACAACGGGGGCGCACTGGTTTCGACTTGTGGTCGGAAGCCTGGGCGGCATGCCGAGGATGCCTCGTTGGCCTCGTTAAAATACCGAAGCAAAAAAACAAACGCAGATCGTCAAGATCTCGCTCTCGCTGCTTAATTGCTAGCGAGCGTTTCTGGTTCGACGCCCGCTAGGGCCGGAAGCGATGACAGTGGGCTAGTCTTTTGGCGGAGTGACCGCGCCGGGGGCGAACAAATTTCGTGGTCGCTCGGGGGTGCGTAACGTGCCGGCGCCAATCGCTCCCTTTAAAACCCATCACCGGCTACGCATGTAGATGTTCAGGCAGACAGCCATGAGGACAGGGGTTCGACTCCCCTCGCCTCCACGTCCTTTATTTGGAGGCACTTGCGGCAGAACGATAGCCTGAGTGAGAATGCAGCTGTGAATAAGACCGGCAACATCCACCGGTTTCCTCGTTCGTCCATCATGCTTCCACTGGCTATGGCACCAAGGGGATTTCCGGTGGGGTCTCAGTTTGAAAAATTGTAGGGCAACCGGGACGGTCGCCCTATAAACTGAGACACCACCAGATTTCTGGCTTTGCCAGTTACCGATGTTGCGAAATTGCAGACGCAGCGGACTTAAAATTGTGCCTTTGAAGGTTTTTCGGCGTTGCTTACCGCGCTTTGTTGATTCGCTTGTCCTTGTAAATGCGCGCTTTACGGGCGAAATTCCCGCTTTTCAGAGCGAGTCCAGCAAAGCGGTCCATGTAGCACAATCTGTAGCACAGGTACGTTGCGTCGCCCGCCCATGACCGAACCCCGATTTTCCGAACTCCAGTCCGTGCGCCCGTCATCCTCCGCCACGCAAAGTCACTGGGGCGTGGGGATTTTCGTTTCCCGCGAATGGGGGAAGCGGGGCAGAATCCAGGGGAAGGGCAACCGCACAGTCCGCGCTGGGTATACGAGGTGCAAACTGACCGCTCGGACAAGGCGGAGTTGTACGAGGTCTGGTTGCCGGGAGACGATCTACAGGCGCGCTGAATCTTTTCCTCTCGTGAAAAGCTGCTCTGCCCTCGGCGTCCTGCTCTGCACATTCTTGCTGGTGTGCGACTGAGTAGCTCAATCCGCGTA
>CAXUHC010000109.1:0-14205 GCA_964250705.1 uncultured Chthoniobacterales bacterium
CTCGCGCGGTACTTATTAAGGATGAAGGATGAAGGTTGAAGGCGGAAAAGAAACCGCTTTTTCCTCTCCCTTCCGCTTTCCGCTTTCCGCTTTCGGCCTTCATCCTTCATCCTTCATCCTTTCTTCCATGTACCACCTGACCACGCTTCCCAACGGCCTGCGCGTCGCCACGGCGGAAATGCCGCACATGGCCAGCGTGTGCGTCGGCCTGTGGGCGGCGGTGGGGGGACGGCACGAAAACGCCCGGCTCAACGGCGCGGCCCATTTTCTCGAACACCTGCTCTTCAAAGGCACCAAACGCCGCACCGCCCGGCGCATCACCGGCGAGGTCGAGGCGGTCGGCGGCTACCTGGACGCCTTCACCGCCGAGGACCACACCTGCTATTTTGCCAAGGCCGAGGCCGGACGCCTGGCGCAGCTCGGCGACGTGCTCGCCGATCTCTACCAGCACTCCCGCCTGCCTGCGGTCGAGGTCGAGCGGGAGCGGGGCGTCATCCGCGAGGAAATCCTGATGTACCAGGACCAGCCCGCGCAGGTCGCCGAGGAACTCCTCGCCGCCGCCGTCTGGCCGCGTCATCCGCTGGGCCGCCCGCTGGCCGGGACGCTGGAAAGCGTCTCGTCCCTCAAACGCGACGAACTGCTCGGGTTCTGGCGCGCCGGGTACCACGGACGCTCGACGGTCCTGGCCGTCGCCGGGCGCGTGACCCACCAGGAAGTCCTCGCCAAAGTCGCGCCCGCGCTCGCGGCGATGCCCGCCGGACGGGTGCCGCGTTACTCCCGCTGGAAGCTCCCCGCCGCGACCCCCCGCGCCGTGGTGGACCGCCGCGACACGGAACAAGCCCAGCTCGTGCTCGGTTTCGTGGCACCCGGCCGACGCGACCCGGACCGCTTCGCCACCCGCCTGCTCAATGCCTTGCTCGGCGAAAAAGCCGATTCCCGCCTGTTCCAGACCCTGCGCGAACGCCGGGGGCTGTGTTACTCCGTCCAGAGCGAGTTTTCCACCCTCGCCGACACGGGGCTGCTGACGATCTCCGTAGGTCTCGACGCCAGGCACCTGCGCTCCGCGCTCACGCTGATCCGCCGGGAGATCGACCGTCTTTGCGGCCAACCCCCCGGCGTGCGCGAGACCAGGGAAGCGCGTGATTACCTGATCGGCCAGCATCGCCTCGGCCTGGAAAGCACGACCAACCAGATGATGTGGCTGGGCGAATCCCTCCTTGGCCACGATCGCATCGTCCTGCCCGCCGACGTGGAAGAAGCTTTCACCCGGCTGACGCCTGCCGACGTGCAGGCCGCCGCCAAGGCGTGTCTGCACCGGGGTTTCCGCGCGCTGGTGGCCGTCGGACCCGTGGAAATGGGCGGCGACGAGTTGCTGCGCGGGTTCAAGGCATAGGACCGGAATTTGTCCGCAGATTACGCAGATTTCACAGATTGAAGAAGGGAAAGCATTTCTTCCTCTCCTCCCCGATCTGCGAAAATCTGCGTAATCTGCGTAATCTGCGGACAAATTCCGGTTTCGCTGAAATTTGGGATTTCGCTTTCCCTTTTCCCGGTGAACATTGGCCCTCACCCCGAAGCCAGAGAAAGAAGCCATGCAAGTCGAAGTCGATAACCTGCCCAATTGTATCACCGCCCTGCGCGTCGCGCTGCCGCCCGACCGCGTGGACAAGGAGCGTCAGAACATCCTGCGCGACTACCAGGGTGCCGCCAAGCTTCCCGGCTACCGCCCCGGCAAGGCCCCGAAAAATCTGGTCGAGGCTCGGTACAAAAAGGAAATCGCCGACGAACTCACCCGCAAACTCGTCTCCGCCGCCACCCGCGAGGCCATCGCCGAAAAGAAACTCCGCGTCCTTTCCGTCGGCGACGTGGATCAGGTCGAACTCGGCCTGGACGACACCCTGCGTTTTACCGCCAAAGTCATCACCGCGCCGGAGTTCGAGCTGCCGCCCTACCAGTCGCTGCCCGTCAAGCTGCCGCCGGAAGAAGTGACCGACGCCCAGGTGGACCGCGCGCTCGACACCCTGCGTCACCGCCTGGCCGAGTTTACCGACATCGAAGGCCGCGGCCTGGAAATGGGCGACTTTTGCGTGATCGACTTCGCGGGCCGCCTCGAAGGCCGGCCCGTCGCCGAGGCCGTGCCCGAAGCTCCCAAGGAACTCGGCGGCAAGGAAAACTTCTGGATCAAGCTCGGCCCGGACACCCTGTTGCCCGGTTTCAGCGAGGCCCTGCTCGGCGCGAAAGCCGACGAAACCCGCGAGTTCAGCCTCGACGTGCCCGTCGAAGTGCCCATCGAAGCGCTCAAGGGCAAAAAGCTCGATTACACCGTCAAGGTGCGGGAGCTGAAAAGCCAGCAGCTTCCCGCTCTGGACGACGCCTTTGCCGAAAAAGTCACCCCCGGCAAGACTTACGCCGAACTGCGCGTCCTCGCCCGCGAAAGCCTGCAAGGCGAGCGCAAGCAGATGATCGAGGAGGCCAAGCGCCGCCAGATCATCAGCCAGCTCAACGGCGCGACCGAGTTCGAGCTGCCCGCCGACTTCGTGCGCGGCGAGACCAAGCGCATCATGAACGACATCGTCAAGCAGAACCAGGAGCGCGGGGTCAGCGACGACGAGATCAAGAGCAACGAACAGGACATCGTCACCAACGCGGGCCAGGCCGCGCGCGACCGGCTCAAGAGCGCGTTCATCCTCACCCGCATCGCCGAAAAGGAAGGCATCAAGGTCACCCGCGAGGAATTCGAGGGCCAGCTCAACGTCCTGAGCGCGCGCTACCAGATGCCGCGCGAAAAACTCCTGAAAAACCTCCAGGAAAACAACGCTTTGGGCCAGATCGAGGAGGAGATCCTCCTCGGCAAGACCCTTGCTTTTCTGACCTCCAGTGCTACCGTGGAAATCGTCCCGCAAGGGGACGCCGAACTCCTCTCCGAGGAAGGCGAAGACACCCAGTCCGACCCGATCCTATGAACACTCTCCCCAACCTCCCGTTCGTCCCGCAGTACCTCTCGCCTCACGCCGCCGCGAGCGTGTCCGCCGGTCCGAAGTCGAACCTCTACATTCCCTACGTCGTCGAGCAGACCGGGCGCGGCGAGCGTTCCTACGACATCTATTCCCGGCTGCTGAAGGACCGCATCATCTTCATCGGCACGGCCATCGACGACCAGGTGGCCAACGCCGTCATCGCGCAACTGCTCTTCCTCCAGATGGAAGACCCCAAGAAGGACATTCATCTCTACATCAACTCGCCCGGCGGCAGCGTCACGGCGGGCCTGGCGATCTACGACACCATGCAGTTCGTCACCAGCGACGTGACGACCTATTGCCTGGGCATGGCCGCCAGCATGGGCGCGGTGCTCCTGGCTGCCGGCACGCGCGGCAAGCGTTACGCGCTGCCGAATTCGGACATCATGATCCATCAGGTCAGCGGCGGTGCGCAGGGTCAGGCCAGCGACGTCGAGCGCACGGTGGAATACATGTTCAAGCTCAAGAAGCGCCTGATCAAAATCCTGGCTGACCATTGCGGTCAATCCGAGGACAAGGTGAAGTTTGACTCCGACCGCGACTACTACATGAGCGCCAGGGAGGCCAAGGACTATGGCCTGGTGGATTCCGTGGTCGAGTCCCGCAAGGAACTCAAGGCCGACAGTAAGCCCGAACTCGTCTCGACGACCCAGGCAATGCTGGACAACGCGTTGGACCGCGACCTTTCCGCCGGGGCGACGCTTCCGGTGCGCGAGGAGCAGAGCTAGGCGCGGCTAATGAAATGCCGGTCGCGGACAAAATAAGCTTGTCTGTGGCCGGTGGCACGCCGCAGGCTCTAGCTGTTTCGATCCCCTAATAGAATGGCGCGCGCTTCCAATCTCACGATGTGCTCCTTTTGTGGCAAAAGCCACGCGGAGGTGCGCAAGCTTATCGCCGGGCCCGGGGTGTATATTTGCGACAGTTGCATCAACGTCTGCAAAAACATCCTCGACAAGGAACTGAACGACGACGCCCGTCGGCAGTCCACGGTCATCCGGGTTCCGAAACCCAAGGAAATCCGCGCGCAACTGGATCGTTACGTGATCGGTCAGGACACGGCCAAGAAGGTGTTGTCCGTCGCCGTTCACAACCACTACAAGCGCATCACCCAGAGTGGCAGCGACGGCAGCACCTCTCTGCCGCTCGACCATATGGCGGACGTGGAGATCGAAAAGAGCAACATCTTGCTCATCGGTCCGACCGGCTCGGGCAAGACGCTGCTGGCCCGCACGCTGGCCAAGATTCTCGACGTGCCGTTCTGCATCGCCGACGCCACCACGCTGACCGAAGCCGGCTACGTGGGCGAGGACGTGGAAAACATCATCCTGCGCCTGCTCCAAAACGCGGATTACGACGTGAAGCGCGCCGAAATCGGCATCGTCTACATCGACGAAATCGACAAAATCGGGCGCAAAACCGACAACGTCAGCATCACGCGCGACGTGTCCGGCGAGGGCGTGCAACAGGCGCTGCTCAAGATTCTCGAAGGCAGCTCCTGCAACGTGCCCCCCCAGGGTGGCCGCAAGCATCCGCACCAGGAGTACATCCAGGTCAACACCGAAAAAATCCTTTTCATCTGCGGCGGGGCGTTCGTCGGTCTGGACAAAATCGTGCAACGCCGGTTGGGCGGAAAAACGCTCGGCTTCAACCTGGCGCAAATCGCGGCGGAGCAGGGGACCCCGCGCGAACTGCTGCCCGAACCGGAAGACCTGCTCAGCTTCGGGATGATCCCGGAATTTGTGGGCCGCCTGCCGGTCCTGTCGTCGCTCGAACCGCTGACGGAAGAGGAACTCATGGTGGTGCTGACCGAGCCGAAAAACGCGATGGTCAAGCAGTACAACAAGCTTTTCGCGATGGAAGGGGCCAACCTGACCATCACCCGCGACGCCCTGCGCGCGCTGGCGGCGCAGGCGGTCAAGAAGGGCACCGGGGCGCGCGCCTTGCGCAGCCTGCTGGAGCGTTTGATGCTCGACGTGATGTACGACCTGCCCAGCCGCGAGGACATCGCGGACGTGACGATCAACCGTGCCGTGGTCGAGGGCCGCAAGAGTCCGCTCATCCGCAAGAAGCAGGATCAGGATGCCGCCTGAAGCGGCTTCCAAGGCAGGGATGGCTCTCCGCGCCGTTCCCTGGAATCTTTCGGGTGATCGTGCCCATCGTCGGACATTCTTTCCAGAAAACAAGCGGGACCGGCTCGGAGAGCCATCCCTACCCGGAACTTCTTCATGACGTTCGATCCAGCGACGCACCAGGCGGCCAGCAACCAGGACATCCCGCCCTGCCTGGCGGCGGTGATCCCGGTTTACAACGAGGCGGCGAGCATCGCCGCCGTGCTGGAAAAGGTGCTCGCGCAGCGGCCCGTGCAAGAAGTGGTGATCGTCGACGACTGCTCGACCGACGGGACCTGGCCAATTCTGGAAGGCCTGGCCGGTAACGACAACCGCATCAAGCTGTTCCGGCACGCCGTCAACCAGGGCAAGGGAGCGGCGCTCCGCACGGGCTTTGCCCAGGCCACGGCGCCGTTGGTGGTGATCCAGGATGCCGACCTGGAATACGACCCTGAGGAGTATTACCTCTTGCTCAGGCCCATCCTCCAGGGACGCGCCGACGTGGTTTTCGGTTCGCGTTTTCTCGGGGCCGGTTCACGCCGGGTGCTCTACTACTGGCATTCCCTGGGCAACTGGCTTCTGACCGCCTGCTCGAACATGCTCACCAATCTGAACCTCACGGACATGGAAACCTGCTACAAGGTGTTCCGCCGCGAGCTCATCCAGGGGATGCAAATTCAGGAAAACCGCTTTGGCTTCGAGCCGGAAATCACCGCGTACGTCAGCCGCCTGGACGTGCGCGTCTACGAGGTGGCGATCTCCTATTACGGGCGGACCTACGCCGAGGGGAAAAAGATCGGCTGGCGCGACGGGTTCAGCGCGCTGCGCTGCATCCTCAAATACAATCTTCGGCACAAGCCGGCATGAGGGAAGTCCCCAACGCCATCTCGCGGACGGAGGATTTCGAGCTGGCCGTGCTGAACGAGGCCCGGAACTACCGCGCCGCGCTGCTCGCCGAATTCGCCCCGTTCTTGCGGGGGAACGTCCTGGAGGTAGGGGCCGGAATCGGCCGGCTCTCGGAAGCCGTCGCCGCGTCTCCGGAAGTCCGGCGTCTCCTTTGCGTCGAGCCGGAGCCGCGTTTTTGCGAAAAATTCCGGGCCTTGCATCCGCAGATCGGTCTGGTGGCAGGGACCGTCGACGACGTGCCCGCCGGAACGGATTGGGACGCCGTTTTCTGCGTCAACGTGCTCGAACACATCCGCGAGGATCACGCGGAGTTATCCCGCTACCACCGACGACTGGCAGAGCGCCGTGGACATCTTTGCCTCTTCGTCCCGGCGGGCCCGGAAATCTATGGGCCCATCGACCGGGATTTCGGGCATTTTCGCCGGTACGTCAAATCCGGGTTGGGTCGTCTGTTGCGGCAGACCGGGTTTGAGATCGTGCGCCTCGATTACTTCAATTGCCTGGGGTACCTGGCCTGGTGGCTCAGCTTTTGCCTGTTGAAAAGACGGGGGTTCGACGTGAGGTCGGTGCGGCTGTTCGACCGGGCGATTTTTCCGGTGGTGCACGGCTTGGAATCCCGGGTCTGCCGCCCCCCGCTGGGCCAGAGCTTGCTCGCCGTGGCGCGCGCGGTCCGGGGCCCGGGGTAACGGCGCCCGGAAGTCGCCATCCACCCTCCGGGCATCATTGTCTTCGCCGCCCCGGCGTGCTACCCTCGCTCCTAGCATGAATACCCTTTCGCGTGCTCGCGTCGCGCTGCTGGCCATCCTCCTCTCGCTGGCAAACGGCCGGGCCGTTGCCGCCCAGGACGTCACCGCCCCGGCGGAACTCCCGCCCCCCGGCAGCGCCGCCGACACCGCCAAGGACAACGGCGTCTATTCCTGCCTGACGATCTTTACCCGTGTCCTCCAACTCGTCCGGCAGGACTACGTGGACGAGGAAAAAGTCGACTACCGCGCGCTCACCTACAACGCCTTGCGCGGGATGCTCGGCGGTCTCGATCCGCACAGCCAGTTCATGGAGCCGGACGGCTTCAAGGACATGCAGGACGATACCCGCAGCCGCTACGACGGCCTGGGCCTCGTGGTGTCCGCCAAGGACGGCGTGCTCATCATCGTGTCCGCGTTGGAAGACAGCCCCGCGTCCAAGGCCGGACTCGTCAGCGGCGACCAGATTCTCAAGATCAACGGCGCGACCACCGAAAAGATGCAGCTTTCCGACGCCATCGTCGCGCTCAAGGGCAAGCCGGGCGAATCCATCACGATGCAAATTTTGCGTCCGACGAGCAAGGAAGTGCGCGATTTCACGATGGTCCGCGCGGAAATCAAGGTCGAGAGCGTCAAGGACGCCCACCTCGTCGACGCGGCGTTGACGAGCGACTACAAGGTCGGCTACGTGCGCGTCATCCAGTTCAACGAGCCGACCGCCGAGGAACTCAGCCGCAAGCTCGACGAACTGCAAAAATTCGGGATGCAGGCCCTCGTGCTCGACCTGCGCAACAACCCCGGCGGCCTGCTCAACAGCGCGGTGGACGTGTGCGGCCAGTTCCTGCCGCCGAAGACGATGGTCGTCTACACCGAGGGCCGTGCCGCCTCGGCGCGCAAGGAATACACGACGAGTTCGGTGGCCCGGTCGCGCGGGGATTTCCCGGTGGCGGTGCTCATCAACGGCGGCAGCGCCAGCGGCGCGGAGATCGTGGCGGGCGCGCTCAAGGACCTCAACCGGGCGGTGCTGGTCGGCGAGACGACCTTCGGCAAGGGCAGCGTGCAGAGCGTGATCGGCCTGCCCGACGGCTCGGCGGTCCGCCTGACGACGGCCAAGTATTTCACGCCGGGCAAGCAGGTGATCCATCAGCACGGCGTCACCCCGACGATCCGTGCCACCATGACGCAGGACCAGGAGCGCGCCCTCGCCGCCCGCCGCAACAACGGCGAAGGCCCCGCCGCCGACGAGGCGAAACGCGACTACGGCGACGCGGGCGACCCTCAGCTCGAACGCGCCCTCGACGCCCTCAAGGGCATGATGATCTACAAGCAGCAGATCGCTTCGCGCCAGGCGGCGGAGAAACGCTCTTAACGCGTGGGACAAATCGGTTCCTTTCCCTGGCGCGGCATCAAAGTAAGCCTTCGCTGGCTCACCATCGGGCTGACCATCGGCGGCGGTGTCTGGATGGCATTCTATGAATGGCAGGGTCTGCGGGAAATTCGTGCCGGTCGGGAATTTGTAATTTTGGGCGAGGTGTTTATCGCGTTGATATTCGTAACGACGTGTGTGCCTCTGTGGCTGATTTCATACGCGGTTTTCGCCCGAAAATTTTACGTCGCAATGGAATCGGGGTCCGTTCTTCTGGCGAGCGGCGCGTTTTGCGGTAGCGTCTGGGCTTTGACGTTGTTGCCCATCGCCCTCTGGATTCAATTATTGAAGGGGCCCTTTTATCCGGCGTACACGGGGTCCGTCGAGACCCGGCTCCACATGATTGAGGAGGTTCTCTTGCGATTGTGGTTGGGCAGCCTGCCTATCGCCCTTGCCGGGGGAACCTACTATATTTGTAGGACGCTAGGTCGCCGGACGTGGGTTCGTCCGCCTCCTTTGAACCTGAAGCGTCATGCTGACTGATTTTCCGATGACAAACGACAAGCGGCGGTCGCTGATCCTCGCCATCGAAACCTCCTGCGACGAGACCGCTGTCGCCCTGCTGCGCGGGCGGAGCGATCTCTTCGCCAGCGAGGTCGCCTCGCAGATCGACCTGCACCGAGTCTACGGCGGCGTGGTCCCGGAAGCCGCCTCGCGCCAGCACCTCCGGGAGTTACCGTTGCTGCTGGACCACACCTTGAAAAAAGCCGGGATCGACCTTCCTGAGATCGACGCCTTCGCCGCCACCGCCGGGCCGGGGCTGGCGAGTTCGCTGATGATCGGCGCGGCGGCGGCCAAGGGTTTGGCCATCGGCACCGGCAAGCCCTACCTCGGCATCAACCACCTCGAAGGCCACCTTCTGTCACCCTTCTTCGGTGGGGCGAGAGCCATTCGCCCGGCGGTGGGGTTGATCGTCAGCGGCGGCCACACGCTGCTCATCGACGTGGCCGGATTCCGCCGGTACCGCCGCCTGGGCGGCACGCTCGACGACGCGGCGGGCGAGGCCTTCGACAAGGTGGGCAAGCTGCTCGGCCTGCCGTACCCCGGCGGCCCGCGGATCGACCAAATGGCGCGCGACGGCGACCCGGCGCGGTTCGACCTGCCGCGCAGCATGTTGCACAGTGGTGATGGGTCGTTCAGCTTCAGCGGGTTGAAAACCGCCGTGCGTTATCTGTTGCCGAAACTCGGCCTGGAAACGCTGCCCGAGGACGCGCGCCGACAAACCTTGGCGGACGTGTGCGCGTCGTTTCAGGAAGCGGTCGTCGAGGTGCTGGTGCGCAAGACGCTCACCGCCGCGCGCGAGGCGGGCCGGACGCTCGTCGTGGTCAGCGGCGGGGTGAGCATGAATTCGCGTCTGCGCGAGGCTTTCACCCGTGCCTGCGCCTCGGCAAACCTGGAATTGCTCCTCTCCACGCCCGCGCTCTGCACCGACAACGCCGCGATGATCGCCGCCGTTGCCGCCCTGGCCTGCGAAGCGGGGATGACGACGCCCCTCGAAGAAGATATCAATCCGAACCTGGCGATGTGCTAATCTCCCTCGTTCCCGAGCTCCAGCTTGGGAACGAGGGAGTGTTTTAATCTCATGCCTTACACCTTTTACTTCGGCGGCGAACTTTTCAGCGGCAAACATCTCCTCGGCAACGCCATCCTGGCTGAGGCCGTTTACCAGCGTTCCAACGGCCGCTACCAGGCCGTCCTGCCGCAAAACCTCGAACAGCGCGACACCACCGCACACGCCATCCGCGACCAGGACATCCGCGCTTTGCTGTCGTGCGATCTGGGCCTTTTCAACTACGACGGCCCCGAACTGGACTCCGGCACGGTGGTCGAATTCATGTTCGCCAAGTTCGCCGACATTCCGTCCGTGCTCCTGCGCACCGACTTCCGCAACGGCGGTGACCAGGCCGGGGTCGGCGAACCCTGGAACCTGATGACGAGCTACTATCCGCGCACGGCCACGGTCGTCATCGACGCGATGGCGCTCTACCAGGAGGGTCTGGCCGCCGGGCCGGCGCCGGGCGGCGCGCCGGAACCGGAACCCGCGCTCGAAAACAACCGTAGCGGCGAGGCGGGCATGTCGATGCTCGCGCGCACGGCGGACGCGGTGATCGCTGCCTTCGACCAGGTATTGCAGCTCCCTTCGGTCCTGCCGGGCACGATGCGCGAAACGGTGTACCACTGGCTCGCGCTGATGCCGGGCTTCCGCACCGTGGATGGCGGGCGCGTCGCCGAACTGCTGGAACTCTGCGCCGCCAAGCAGAGCAAGGGTTTGCTGTGATCTTGCCGCGCCCCCGTCACGATCCCAGCAGGGCTTCGACGGTCAGCACGGCGTCGGGAAATGCTGCCGGTGCAACGCGGTCGCCCTGGCGTGCCTGTATCACCGTCTTATAAGTGCCCTGTGGGAGCGGGTCCCGGTAGATTTCCACCTTTCGCTCGACGAGGTTCACCAGCCAGAATTCCGCGATGCGTGCCCGCGCATAGACCGGCAGCTTTTCCTCCCGGTCAAAACGCACCGAGCTATCCGCCACTTCCACCGGCAGATATACATCCGACGCTTGCGGATGGCTGCCGGCATAAAAATCTTCCCTCGGCTTTACCAGGGCGAGATCGGGCTGCGGCTCGGAACCATCGTTCAGCCGGATGGGATACTGGGTTCGCACGATCCAGCGGTCTCCGCCCACTTTGGTGAAAATCGTCTGGAGCCGGGTGCCGACGCCGGAGTGAAACGGCCCGCTGGGAAACATGTCAACGATTTCGCTCTCCAACAGCTCGACCCGCGCATCCGGCGCAAGGATGCCGGTTTCCGCCATGCGGTAGTATTCGTCCACCGTGAAACGATGCTTGGGCGCCAACGTGAGCATGGTTCTCAGCATGGGCGGGAGCCGGAGAGAAAGCAAGTGTTGAAAGTATGGGCGGTAGATCCCAATCCCTAGCGTTTTCGGTTGCTGTAAACCCCTAGCGATGGTACTTTTCAGCCGTTGCTTCCCGGCAACGACCACCCCCGTTTGCCATGCCCCATCCCAACGAGAAAATCGAGCCCATCGACGTGGCCGAGGAGATGTCCAAGAGTTTCCTCGACTACTCGATGTCCGTCATCATCGCCCGCGCCCTGCCCGACGCGCGCGACGGCCTGAAACCCTCGCAACGCCGCATCCTCTACGCGATGCACGACCTCTCGCTTTTCCCCGGTCGGCAGCACCGTAAATGCGCGAAAATCTGCGGCGACACCTCGGGCAATTACCATCCCCACGGCGAGGCCGTCATTTATCCCACGCTCGTCCACATGGCCCAACCCTGGGCCATGCGCGAACGCCTCGTGGACGGCCAGGGCAACTTCGGCAGCGTCGAGGGCGATCCCCCCGCCGCCATGCGTTACACGGAAGCCCGCCTGACCCATCTCGGCGCGGCCCTGATGGACGACATGGAGAAGGACACGGTCGATTTCGTCGCCAACTACGACGAAACCAGCACCGAGCCCACCGTTTTTCCGGCGGCTTTCCCGAACCTCCTGATCAACGGCGGCACGGGCATCGCCGTCGGCATGGCGACGAACATCCCCACGCACAATTTGGGCGAGGTCATCGACGCCATCTGCGCGCAGGTGGACAACCCCGACATCACGACTGAAGGCATCCTCACCCACATCAAAGGGCCCGACTTCCCGACGGGTTGTAATCTGCTCGGTCTCTCCGGGATCAAGTCCTACGCCGCCACCGGGCGCGGCAGCCTGCGCATCCGCGGCAAGACCTTCATCGAGGAGCAAAAGACCGGCCGCGAGCAGATCGTCATCACGGAGATTCCCTACGCGGTCAACCGCGCTGTACTCGTCGAGCGCATCGCGGAACTGGTCAACACCAAAGTCATCACGGACATCACCGCCGTCCGCGACGAGTCCGACGAAAACACCCGCGTCGTCATCGAACTCAAGCGCGAGGCCATCCCGCAGGTCGTCGTCAACAACCTCTACCAGCACACCGCGCTGGAAACGACGTTCAGCGTCAACATGCTGGCCATCGACCACGGGCGGCCCAAGCTCCTCTCGCTCAAGGACGCGCTCGCGGCCTTCATCGAGCACCGCCGCGTGGTCATCCTGCGCCGCACGCAGCACGAGTTGCGCGCCGCCGAAGAACGCGCCGAGGTGCTCGACGGCTACCTCGTCGCGCTGGCGAACATGGATGACTTCATCCGCATCATCCGCGAGTCGGCCAACCGCGACGAGGCGCGCGTCAAATTGCTCGCCTACCGTTTCGACGAATCGGCGATTCGCGGCTTCGGCATCGAGGTCCGCTCCGCCGGTCGCTTCGTCAACGGGCGCTACGCGCTCAGCGAGCGGCAATCCAACGCCATCCTCGACCTGCGTTTGTACCAACTCACCGGCCTGGAACGTGACAAGATCACCGGCGAGTACGCCGAATTGATGGTGACGATCAAGGACCTCATGGACATCCTGGCGCGCGAATCCCGCGTGCTGACGATCATCAAGGAAGAGGTCCTGGCGATCAAGCACAAGTACGCCACGCCACGCCTGACGCAGATCGTCCCCGACGAGGGCGAGATCAACATGGAAGACCTCATCGCCAACGAGGGCAGCTTCATCACGATCACGCACGGTGGCTTCATCAAGCGCACGCTCGCCAGCGAGTACCGCGCGCAGCGCCGGGGCGGCAAGGGCGTCATCGGCATGGTGACCCGCGAGGGGGCTACGGACGAGGACGCGGGCGATTTCGTCGAGCATCTCTTCACGGCCAGCACGCACGACTACCTGATGTTCTTCACCAGGGACGGGCGCTGCTACGTCAAGCGCGTCTACGAATTGCCCGAGGGCAGCCGTACTTCCAAAGGCCGGTCCATCGTGAACTTCCTCGACCTGCGGCCCGACGAGAAAATCGCCGCGACGATCCGCGTGCAGCGCAAGATCATCAGCACGGACGAGGGGCCGGTCGATCAGACCTGGGACCCGACCTTGCACGTCCTCTTCGCCACGCGCACGGGCATCATCAAGAAGACGAACCTGTCCGATTTTGACAACGTGCGCCGGGGCGGCATCATCGCCATCACCATCGAGGAGGGCGACCAGCTCATCGAAGCCGAGCTGACCAACGGCAGCAACAGCGTCGTGCTCGTGACCCACGACGGCATGAGCCTGCGTTTCCACGAGGAGCAGGCCCGTCCGATGGGCCGCGCGGCGGTCGGCAACTGGGGCATCCGGCCCGAGGAAGGCGATTACATCGTGGCGATGGCCGTGGTCCAGCCGGACGCGACCCTCCTGGTGGTCGGCGAAAACGGCGTGGGCAAGCGCACCCCCTTCGACGATTACCGCGAACAGTCGCGCGGCGGCAAGGGCATCATCACGATGAAAACCGGCGACAAGACCGGCGGCGTGGTCGGCGCGTTAACCGTCACGGACGCCGATGAACTGGTGCTCACCACGAACAAGGGCAAGACGGTGCGCACGCGCATCAGTGAAATTCGCGAAACGGGCCGCAACACGATGGGCGTCAAGCTCATCGACCTGGCGCGCAACGAAAAGCTCCAGGACATCGCCAAGGTCGTCAGCCAGGGCGACGACGAGGAACCCGCCGCCGAGTCGCCGCCCTCCGAATAACAGGTAGGGACGGCTCTCCGAGCCGGTCCCCGACTCGCTCGCCAAAGCCCGGAATTAATCCGTCCAGCCGCGCGAACAAAACTCGCGTCTTCTGGGGGCGACTGTCCCGGTTGCCGCGTTTTGGCGCCCGGCGTCGCCTTAGTATTACAGTAGTAGATCGATGATTTGGGGGCAAAACGTCGGTTCTCCGGCCCGAAAAGAGTGGGAAACGCTCCTTTTTGAACGCGAAAACATCAATTCCCAATCTCGTCTGCCACGAAGTACCACTGTAATATTAGTGCCTATCCGAATATGGGATTGCTTCTGCTGTAGGGACGGCGCTCTGTCGCCGTGTCTGCTTTGGAACGGACACGCCGACAGAGCGCCGTGGCCACAGCCGGAGGTTATTCGGATAGGCACT
>CAXUHC010000110.1:0-14192 GCA_964250705.1 uncultured Chthoniobacterales bacterium
TCGTCGACCATCAGGAACCCGGCGGCGCGTTTTTTCACGACGCTGGGCACGCTGGTCGGCGGGCGGGTTTCCGTCGGCCACAGCGGGCTTTCCATCGCCAAGAGCGGTCTGGCCATCGCGGTGCGCTACGGCGCGCGGCGGCGGCAGTTCGGACCGGCGGAGGGTCAGCCCGAAACGATCCTGTTGGATTATCCTGCGCACCAGCGCCGGTTGATGCCGCTCCTCGCCAACGCGTATGCGCTGGACTTCGCGTTCAAGCATTTGACGGCCCTCGTGTTGACCACCGGCCCGGAAGATTTCCGCCGCGTGGAAACGATGGCGGCGGCCCTGAAGGCGTTTTCCACCTGGAACACGACCCACACCCTGCAAACCGGGCGCGAGGCCTGCGGCGGCGAGGGGTACCTGGCGATCAACCGGTTCGCCGCGCTCAAGGCAGACAGCGATATTTTCACCACCTTCGAGGGCGACAACACCGTGCTCATGCAACTGGTCGCCAAGAACCTGCTCACGGACTACGCCGCGCAGTTCAAGGGCAAAACCAGGGCGCAACTTCTCCGCTGGGCCGTGCGCCAGAAACTCCAGACGACGTTCGGAGGCAAAGCCGGTCCGCACGGCGACCTGCAAGACGAGGGTGCACAGCGAGCATTTTTCCAACTGCGCGAGGAGCGGATGTTGCACGCCGTCGGCGCGCGGTTGCGGCGGCTGACGGCGGGCGGGCGGAACACGGCGTACAGCGCGTTCACCGCGATGCAAAACGAGCTGCTCGCGCTGGCGCACGCGCACGTCGAGCGTTTCGTGTGGGAACAGTTCACGGCGGGGATTGCTGCTTGCCCCGACGCGGGTTTGCAGCCGGTACTCACCAAGCTGCGTGATTTGTTTGCGCTGCATCATTTGGAGAAAAGCCGCGCGTGGTTCTTCGAGAACGCGGGCCTGAGCGTGGCGGCCTCTCGCGAGATCACCCAGCGCGTGGACGCACTCTGCGCCGACATGCGCCGCGAGGCGGTCGCCCTGGTGGACGGATTCGGCATCCCGGCGGCGTGCCTGGCTGCCCCGATTGCCCTGGACTGAGCAACCCCATGAAATTGACACTCCCCGTGCCGCGATTCACCCCTGGACCGACGCCCGCCGAGCGCGTCTCCGCCCCCGTCGCCAGCGTGGACGGGGCACCCGCGCCGACGCGGATTTTCGATCTCCTGACCCATCAAATAAAACACCATCCGCAGCCCGACACCCTGGCGTACAAGGTAGGGGGAGAATGGCGCAAATATTCCGCGCTGGAAATTGCCGGGATCGTGCGCGCCCTCGCCGCCGGTTTGCACGCGGCGGGGATCGGGCCCGGCGACCGCGTGGCAAATTCCACCGAGACGAACCTGCCCGCGTGGAATTTCATCGACCTGGCGGTGTTGAGCATCGGCGCGGTGCACGTGCCGATCTATCCGACGCTGACCGCCGAGGAATTCCGCTTCATTCTGGAAGACTCCGGCGCGAAGTTCATCTTCGTTTCCACCGGGGCGTTGCGCGCGAAGGTGGCTGGCATGATCGACCGTTTACCGGCGCTGGAAGCGATCTATCCCTACGATGACAACAACGAAGGCGACGCTTGTGGCCTGGACGGCCTGCGGCTGGCGGGCGAAACCCTGTTGCGCGACAACCCGCAGGAAACGAACGCGACGCTCGACGCGCTCGACGCCGCCGTGCGGCCCGAAACCCTCGCCACGCTGATCTACACGAGCGGCACCACCGGCCAACCCAAGGGTGTTATGCTCTCGCACGCGAACCTCGTGAGCAACTGCCTGGCCATCGTCCCGCTGATCGACGCCAAGCCGGGCGAGCGCACCATCTCTTTTCTTCCGCTCTGCCACATCTTCGAGCGCACGCTCACCAACGCCTACCTCTACCTCGGGATGCCGGTGTACTACGCGGAAAGCCTGGACCGCATCAGCGAAAACATGCGCGAAATCCACCCGCGCTTTTTCGCCGCCGTGCCGCGCATCCTGGAGAAAGTGTTCGAGCGGATCATGGCGCGCGGCAATGCGCTCGTGGGTCGGCGCAAGCAACTTTTTTTCTGGGCGTTGGAACTGGCCGAACGCATCGACCCGGAAGCCCACGTCAGCATGGCCGACCACGTGCGGCTCGCGGCGGCGGATCAGCTCGTCTTTTCCAAGTGGCGCGCGGCGCTGGGCGGCCAGGTCAACGGGATCGTGTGCGGCTCGGCGGCGCTCAATCCGCGGCTGGCGCGCATCTTCTGGAACGCGGGCGTCAAGGTCTACGAGGGCTACGGCCCGACGGAGGCCGCGCCCGTCATCACCAGCAACCACCGCACGGCCGGCGCGCATCGCATCGGCACGGTCGGCCCGGTCATCGAAGGCGGCGAGGTGAAGCTGGCCGAGGACGGCGAGATTCTCTACCGTGGTCCTAACGTCATGTTAGGTTACTACCATCGGCCCGACCTGACGGCGGAAACCGTCGATGCCGATGGCTTCCTGCACACGGGCGACGTGGGCGAATTCATCGAGGCGGAGGACGGTGTGCGCTTCCTGCGCATCACCGACCGCAAGAAGGAAATCTTCAAGACCAGCGGCGGCAAGTACATCGCCCCGCAGCCCGTCGAAAACCGGCTCAAGGAATCGCCATACATTTCCCAGGCGATGGTCGTCGGCGAGTACCAGAAATTCCCCGGCGCGCTGATCGTGCCCAATTCGGGGGCCGTCCGCGAAAAGCTCGGCGGGGCGCTCCCGGAGTCGGACGTGGAACTCGTCGCGTTGCCTGCCGTGCGCGAGTTGATCTCGGGCGAACTGCAACGGCTCAACGCCGGGTTGGCGCAGTACGCCCAGGTCAAAAATTTCTGTCTGCTCGGCGAGGAGTGGACGGCGGACGGCGGCCAACTCACCCCGACCCAGAAGCTCAAGCGCCGCGAAATTTCGAAGAAGTTCGCCGCCGAGATCGAGGGAATCTATCAGAAAGGATGAAGGCGGAAGGCGGAAGGCGGAAACCAATAAACGCTCTTATCCAAGTTCAGCATCTTTCGTTCGCTCTCTTCTCTGCCTTCATCCCTCGTCCTTCTCTTCCCATGACCGAACCCAAGACGCCCCGGCACTCCGAAGCCATCATCGCCGACATCATGATGCCCCACCAGGCCAACGGCTTGCGCCCGGCGTCGGTGTTCGGCGGGGTGATCATGAGCATGGTGGACCGGTGCGCCGCGCTGAGCGCCATCCGCCACGGCGGCGGCCAGGCCACCACGCTTTCCATCGACCGCGTGCTGTTCAAGGAACCCATCCGCACGGGCGAACTCGTGGAGATGCGTTCGCGGGTGGTGCACGTCGGCAGGACTTCCATGTCGATCAAGGTGGACGTGTTCGCCGAGCACATCCCCAGCGGCAACCGCCGCCACACCAACGAGTGCTGGCTGACCTTCGTCCGAATCGACGAAGAGGGCCACCCGACGCCGGTGCCGCCGCTTCTGCTCGAAACGCCGGAAGACCACCGGCTGCACGACGACGCCGCCCGACGGCGCCAACAGGCGCTGGCCGAACGCGAGCGCGCCTGAAACCCGGCGCAAATAGTTGCATTTCCCTGGTTGAACTCTCCCGGCGGACTCTCTAACATCATTCCCCTCGGCTCGCCGCCCCCCATCCTCCGCGGTTTGCCTTCCCCTAATCCACCCCAAAGACATGTTCACCCCACGTTTCTCCCTCCGCACCTGCGGCGTCTCGGCCCTGGCCGGCGCGCTGTTCCTTACCGGCGGCGCCCGCGCCCTGCACGCCGGCGCCTTCTCCCTCGGCGACCAGAGCGCCAGCGCCGTGGCCACCTCGTTTTCCAACATGGCCAATCCGTCCGACCCAGGCACGGTGTACTTCAACCCGGCGGGCATGACTTATCTCGACGGCGTGCAGACGGAAAGCTCCTACGAATACATCCATCCCCGCGCGGAATTCGACAACCAGGGTTCGCGCTATCTCAACCCCGGGATCAACGGCCTGCCGATCCGCGGCAGCGACGGCGGCGGAGCCACGCGCGGCGCGAGCATCACCCAGACGTACCTCACCGCCAAGCTCTTTAAGAGCCCAACCTACGGCGACTTCTCCGTGGGCATTGCCGCCAGCGTGCCCTTCGGTTTGATCGTCAATTACGACAAGAACTTCGTGGGCCGCTACGACTCGCAGACGAGCACGCTGCGCACCGCCGACTACGATATTTCGGCGGCCTACCGCTGGAAGTTCATCTCGGTCGGCGCGGGCTTCGACGCGCAGTATTCGAGCGCGGTGCTCTCGCAGGCGATTGACTTCGGTCTGCTCGGCGCCTCGCTGGGCGTGCCCGGCTACGCGCCCGGCCGCAACGACGGCACCCTGCGTTTGGAAGGCAGCGACGTGAGCTACGGGTTCAACGTCGGCGGCCTGCTCGAATACCTCCAGCCGGGTCAGGTGCCGTTCCTCGGCTCCGGCAAGATCGGCGTGTCGTACCGCTCGGGCATCACGCAGGAATACGACGGCTACGTCACCTTCCGCAACACCCCTGGCTTCCTCAAGGCGGCGGGCAACACGGCCTTCAACGGCCAGCGGGCCACCGCCGATCTGCGCCTGCCGGAAATCTACAACTTCGCCATCTCGCAGTGCCTCCTCGACGGCAAGGTCACCCTGATGGCCGAGGCGACCTGGACGCGTTGGGGCCGCTTGAGCGACATCCCGATCAACTTCTCCAACCCGGCTTCGGCGGCGGCGTTGAGCAACCCGACCCTGGGCCGTGCCGGGATTGCCACCGGTTACGACGACGCGTTCCGCTACGTCGGCGCGATTGAGTTCTCGCCGATCAAGGATTTGACGCTGCGTCTGGGCGGTGGTTACGACGAATCTCCCGTGCCCAACCAGAACGTCCGCGACACGCGCATCCCGGACGGGAACCGCTGGTTGCTCTCGGCGGGGTTGAAGTACCACGTGTTCGGGTTCAACAGCCCGATCTTCCCTGCGCGCGTGGACACGGATATCGAATTGTCTTATCTGCACGAGTTCGTGAACGATCCTACGATCAGGCTCGCGGATAACTCCGGACACTTCGTCTCCGGCAAGTATAACGAGCAGGTGAACATCGCCAGCGCGTCGGTGATCTTCCGCTACGGGCCGAAGACCGAACGCGACCGCGCCCGCGAGGGCAAGGACGGCAAGGACCACACCCGTTACAGCAAGTAACCTCGACGGCGCCGGTACGCCGGATTCATCGCAAGGGAGGAGCGGCCACGCTCCTCCCTTTTTTCGTGTCGAAGGTAGGGACGGCTCTCCGAACCGGTCCCTGATTTTTCCGCATGGGAAATCTAGAGCTCGTCCCGATTGGGTAAGCCTGCGGGCTGTGGCCACGGCGCTCTGTCGCCGTGTCCGCACGGGACCAGACACGGCGACAGAGCGCCGTGGCCACAGCCGGAACTCGCCGCTCATTCATTCGGGACGCACTCTAGGGAACGGCTCGGAGAGCCGTCCCTACCTTACCACGACAGGACACACGAAATGATACGTGCCCGAGCCGAGCGAAAACGTCGCGTTGCCATCCACCGGCGGGAGCAACGCCGCCTCCTTGACCTCACCCAATGACTTGCCGCTTTCCGTGATGCCGACGGCATCGTCGGCAGGCAAGGTGACGGTCGCCGTCGTGTTGGCGGGGATGGTCAGATCGTACGTGAATTTCTCGTCGGCGACCGTCCACGCGCTGCCCACCGGGCCGTACACCGTGCGCAGGCTGGCCTTGACGCTGGTCAGCCCGCCGCCCGGCCGCGGACGGATGACGAGGTGCTTGTAGCCGGGCGCGTCGGGGTCCCAGCCGATCCCGGCCACAGTGTCGTAGAGCCATTCGCCGCACGACCCGAGCGAGTAGTGGTTGAACGAATTCATGCCCGCGTCCTGGAACCCCTTGTCGGGTGTCCAACCGTCCCAACGCTCCCAGATCGTCGTCGCACCCTGTTTCACCGAAAACAGCCACGAGGGAAACGTGTCCTGATTCAACAGCACGTAAGCCAGATCGAACTTGCCGCCCTCCGCGAGCACCGGCAGCAGGTAGCTCACACCCACAAACCCGGTCGAGAGGTGGTTGCCCTTCGCCGCCACATCGTCGGCTAGGTACTGCACCGCTTTTGCACGCAGGTCGTCGGCGAGGAGTTCAAACTTGAGTGCCATGAGGTAGGCGCATTGCGTGTCACCCTTGATCCGTCCGTCGGGCGAGACGTAAGCCTTGTTGAACGCCGCGCGGATGTCGGCAAACAACTTCTCGTATTTGTCGGCGTTGGCCTGGTCGCCGAGGGCGCGATAACCACGCGCGACGAGGTGCGTGGAATAGGCGAAAAACGCCGTGCCGATGACATCCTTGGGCGTGTCCGCCCCGACCGAAAGCCAGTCGCCGTAGTCCCCGCCGCGGTCACGGTCACGCAGCAAACCCGTGCTGTGCCGCCGGCACCACTCGACCCACTTCGTCATGGCGGGCAGGTGTCGTTCGAGCACGCGCCGGTCGCCGTAGGCGGCGTACATCGTCCACGGGCAGATCACCCCCGCGTCGCCCCAGGCAGGGGTTCCCGCGCCGGCTCCCCGCTCGGGCGACACGTCCGTGAACGCGCCGTCCGCGTGTTGCGCATCGTCCACGTCCACGAGCCACTTGTTGAAAAACGCCTCCACGTCGGCCACGTCGGTGGCCGTGCGCGCGAACACCTGCGCGTCGCCCATCCAGCCCAGGCGCTCGTCGCGTTGCGGGCAGTCGGTGGGCACGCTCAGGTAGTTGCCGCGCTGGCCCCACTCGATGTTGCTCACCAGTTGGTTGATCAGCGGATGGGAGCACGTAAAGCTGCCCGCGCGCGGGTTATCCGTGCCCAGCACGATTCCCGTGACGGCGTCGGCGGCGGGTTTCTCCGGCAGGCCGGTCAATTCGGCGTAGCGGAAACCGTGGACGGTGAACCTCGGCTGCCAGGTTTCCTCGCCGCCGCCCTTGCAGAGGTAAGTGTCCGTGCTGGGGGCGCGGCGCAGGTTGTCGGTGTAGATCGTGCCGTCGGCGTTGAGCGCTTCCGCGTGGCGCAGCGTGAGCCTGGTGCCCGCCGGGGCGGTGACTTTAAGGCGCACCACGCCGACCATGTTCTGGCCGAGATCGAAGGTCCAGCGTCCGGGGGCGGGTTCGGTCAGCGCGATGGGTTTCCTCTCGGCGGTCTGGCGCACGGGCGGCATCACCTGGGAACTCATCGCGCGGGGCTTCTCGTCGCGGACGGTGGCGGGCGTCCAGGCCCTGTCGTCGAAGCCCGCCAGGTCCCAGGCGGGCAGCTCCGCGCGGGCGTCGTAGACCTCGCCGTAAATGAAATCGCTGGTGAGCACGGGGCTGGCGTGGGTCTTCCAGGCGTTGTCGGTGACGATGGTATCCACGGTGCCGTCGGCGCGCGTGATTTCGAGTTGCGCGAGCAGCGCGGGCGTCGTGCCGTATTCCTGAAAGCCGCCGTTCCCCAGGTGCCCGGCGTACCAGCCGTCGGCGAGAAGCGCGCCGAGGGCGTTGTCGCCCGTGTGCAGCAGCGCGGTCACGTCGTAAGCCTGGTAGTTGATTCGCTGATGGTAGTCGGTCCATTCGGGGGCGAGAGCGTGGTCGCCGATGCGCTTGCCGTTGAGCCGCGCTTCGTACAGGCCCAGCGCGGTGATGTAAAGCGTGGCCGAGCGGACGGACGCGCCGACCGGAAACGTCCGCCGCAAATAGCCCGGCGGACGCACGGCGGCGGCGAGCACCAGCGTGTCCCCCTCGTTGAACTTCGCGCTGGACGCATTGTTCCCCACGGCAAAATCGACGCGCAACACCTTGGGATGGTTCGGCGCGGGATCGCCGCCGAGCGTTTCGTTGCGGACGACGAAATCGCGGCGTTTGGCCTTCGCCACGCCCTGGATGATGTCCGTGACATCCTTGCCCTGGCCGGGAAGATCGGACGCTTCGTAAACCGCGTGTTTGATTTCGATGGGAGGCAGACCGTCCGCCGGGTTGCCCTGGGTGGTGTCGATCCACTTGGCCTGCCAGTCCTGCGCGGCGAGCAGGCCCACGGTCCAGCGGGCGGGATCGCTCCAGGCGGAGGGAGCGCCGTCGCGGTCCCAGACGCGCACCTTCCAGAAGCAGGCGGCGCGGGACCCGAGCGGCTTCCCGGCGTAGGCGACGTGGGCGCTTTCCGCGCCGGGGACCCTGCCGCTGTCCCAGAGGTCGCCCTGGTCGCGCGCGAGGGCGTCGGCGGTGCCGGCGACGAGAATCTGGTAGGCGCTCTGGGTCTCGGCGCGGCGGGCGGATTCACCGATCCACGAGAGGCGCGGCGCGGGCTCGCCGATCCCGAGCGGATCGACCAACGCTTCGCAACGCAGTTCGGCGGGGTGCAACTGGCCCCCCGGCGCTGGCGGGGGGGCGTCTGCCGCCCGCAGCAGGCCCGGCGTCGCCAGAAAAACCGTCAGGAGGGAAAAGATGGCCGCTCGCATGGCGGCACCGTACAGGGAAGACGCCCGGGGCGAAAGAAAAACGCGGCCTCGCCATCTCCGGCTGGCATCTGGAGGGCGGCCATGCTTTTAATGAACGCACGCCGGTTCTATGCTGATGAAACCCTTTTCCCTGTTCGCCGCCTTACTGATGACGCTCCCTCTTTCCAGCCGCGCCGATACCTACCGGCTTCCCTTCGAGGGCCGGTGGTTCGTCATGCAGGGCGGCGACACGCCCAACGTCAACCTGCACATGCAGGTGCGCGCCCAATGGTACGGCGTCGATTTTTCCAAGGTGGGCGGCCCGTCGGAGCGGTCGCTCAACACCGGCGACGGCAGGAACACCGCCGACTTTTTCTCGTGGGGGCAGCCAGTCCTGGCACCGGTGAACGGCACGGTCGTGGCCGTGGAAAACTCGCTGCCCGACAACGCGGTCGGCGTGCACGACACGGATCATGTGCTGGGCAACCACGTCGAGATCAAGACGACGGACGGCGACTACGTTTTCCTGGCGCACCTGCAAAAGGGATCGGTGCAGGCGACGGTCGGCAAGGCGGTGCAGGCGGGCGACACGCTCGGCAAGTGCGGCAACAGCGGCAACAGCGATTTTCCCCACGTGCACATGCACGTTCAGAACACCCCGGACCTCCCGAGCGGTCTGGGCAGGAACGTCACATTTTCCGGGATCAACGTCGAGTTGAGCGGGAAGAGGTTCGAGCGCGTGGACTGGCCGCTGATCCGCGGGTTGTTCGTGTGGCGGTAACGTGCAGTTCTTTTTGCTGTGGTCACGGCGCTCTGCCGCCGTGTCTGCGCTCACCGGACACGGCGGCAGAGCGCCGTGGCCACAGCCGGAAAATTCACACGGCGGCCTGCGGGCGTGCGCAGCGTCCCCGACGCCACCCGGCGGCGAACAGCCCTGCCCCGGCGAGCAACGCCGCCCACGCCCCCGGCTCGGGCACGGCGGAAACCGTCAGCGTGTACCCGGAGGAGGTCTGCGTCCGGGTGAACGTGTAGAGGCTCAACGACGGATCGAGCGTGATCGTGTCTCCGCTCATCACCAGCCCGCCGCTGGTCGAGGAGATGACCGTGAACGCATCCCCCGTCTGGAGGTACTGGCTGCCGGAAAGCAGGCTGATGGTGATGGCCGTGTTTGTGAGCGTCAGGGCGCTGTTGCCCGTGAGCAGATCGTTGACCGCGCCGCCCGCGCCGGTCGACGTGCGCCCGATTTCGAGCGCCAGCTTGCCGCCGGTCTGCTGGTAAGCGCCCTGCACGGTGATCGCACCGATGGAATACCCGGGGCTGACCAGCGTATTCAGGCCGCTCACCACGACGTTGCCCACCAGCCGTCCGCTGCCCACGAGCGACCCGCCCTGGAACTGGATCGGGTTTGACGACGACAGCGTGGCCGAGGTCGGGCTGTTCGTGTGGCTGAGTTGCGTGCTGCCCGCCGTCTGCGTAAACGTCCCCACGGCCAACGCGGGCGCGCCGCCGCCGCCCACCCCCGTGTCCAGCCGGACGACGCCCGTATTATTGAGCGCGACCCCGAGGTTGGCGCTCGTGTACGTGACGTTGCCCCAGAGCGTGCCCGTGTTGTTGAACGCCGCGCCCGCCCCCGCCGCGCCGCCCGCCGCCACGAGGCCGCGTCCGTTCTGGTTTTGCAGCAGCCACGTGCCCGCGTTGTTGATCACCGCGCCGTTTTGCAGCGTGTTGTCGAACCCTCCCGCGTTGCTCTGCGTGATGGTCGAGCCCGCCGCGTTGTTAAGCGTCACGCCGCTCAGGATGAACGCCGAATTCGCCCCCACGCTGCCGCCGCCGTTCGTCGTGACCGCCGCCGTGCCCGTCCCGTTGACCTGGCTGTACGTGCCGGTGTTGAACGCGCCGGTGATCGTCAGCGCGCCGTTTGCGCCGAGGTTGACGACCGCCGTCCCGCCGCCGGAACCGGGTGCGCCGAGATCGAATTCGGCCAGCGTGTTCGCGCCGGTAAAACTGGTCGTGCCGCCGGTGAGCGACAGCGGCCCGGCGAGCGTCGTGTTCGCGTTGGCAAAGGTCAGCGATCCGCTGTTGACCTGGGTGGTTCCCGTGACGTTGTGCGCGCCGTTGATCGTCACCGCCGCCCCCGCGACGATAAACTTACCCGTTCCCGTATTTGTGCTCGCGCTGGTGAAATTCCAAGTGCCCGCGTCGAACTGCACGTTCGCATAAATGTTGGCCCCGGTGTTCACCGTCCCGCTGCTCGTGCCGCCCGCGCCGAATTCCAGCGCGCCGCTGCCCGAGCTGTGGATGGTCCCCGTGTTGGTAAAAGGAGCGGTGATATAGCCCGTTCCCCGGTAGGTGCCGCTGTTGTTGAAGGCGGTCCCGGTGACGCCGAAGACCGCGCACGACGCGCCGTCCATGCTGTACGTGCCGGCGTTGTTGATGACGGCTCCGTTGCTCAGATAGGTGGAAAACGCGGTGTTGGCCGCCCCTTCCGAGAACGTCGAACCGGCCTGATTATTGAAGGTGATGTTGTCGAAGGTCAGCCGGGAATTGTTGGAACTGCCGCTGCTTGCGCCTGGCCCGGCGTTGAGGGTGATCGTGCCGCCGCCGTTGAACTGGGTGTATAGTCCCGCGCTCAGCGACCCGTTGACCGTCAGGGTGCGCCCCGGGTTGAGAGTGACGGTCGAAAACGTGCCGGGCGAGCCGACGCCGACGATGCTCAGGTTGTTGATCGTCGCGTCGCCGTCGAGCGTGGCGGTGCGCCCGCCGGCCACGGCCACGTTGTAGACGTTCGTCCCGGCGTTGTTCGGCACGGCTGCCGGATTCCAGTTCGCCGCGGTAAACCAGTTGCCGCTCGTGGCAAGCGATTCGGAAATCTGCGCTTGGAGCGACGGGGAAAAAACGCTCGGCGACAGCGCGAGGGCGGCCAGTCCGGCGAGGCGGACGCGCCGTGCGTCCGGCAAAAAGAAGGAGGTCATTGCTGGTAGGTGACGCGAAATCCCGCCGCATATTCCGCAGGGTAAAAAGATTTCGACGAAAGCGCGACCAACGTGAATCCCTCTTGAACCTTGCATCTTGAGACTTCCTTGCATCTTGCATCTTGAACCTTGGCGCTTCTCCCCGTTAAACTCCCTGCAATGTCCCCTTTCACGGCACGTTCCGTTTGCCTCCTGCTGCTGTGGTTTTCCCGCCACGTCCACGCCGCTCCCGCGCCGTCTCCCTCCACCGCGAGCGCCGCCGCCGCCCGCGAAGCCGCCGACCTCGACCAGCAGGCCGCCGCGCTGGACGCCGCCGGCAAACCCGCCGACGCCCTGCCCCTCGCCCGGCGCGCCTTCGACGCCCGGCAAAAACTCTTCGGCGGCCACCACCTCGACACCGCCGCCAGCTTCTACACCCTGGCCTGCATCCACGAGGACCAGGGCGATCTCGCCGCCGCCGAGTCTGACTACGCGCAGGCCCTGAAAATCCGCGAGGACCTCCTCGGACGCGAACACCCCGACACCGCCCAGGTCCTCAACTCGATGGGCAACGTCCTCTTCCAACGCGGCCAGTTCGCCCGCGCCGAAGCCGTCTGGCGTCGCGCGCTCGCCATCCGCGAGAAGACCGCCGGTCCCGACGCCATCGACACCGCCAAGCCCCTCAACAACCTCGCCGCCGTCCGCCAGACCCAGGGCGACGCCGCCGGGGCCGTGGAATACTACGGGCGCGCCCTCGCCATCTTTGAAAAAAAACTCGGCCCCGACCACCCCGTCACCGCCAACACGCTCAACAACCTCGGCGTCGTCAACCGCGACCTCATCGGCGACCTCGCGGCCTCCGAGGCTTACTACCGGCGCGCGCTCGCCAGCCGGGAAAAAAACCTCGGCCCCGACCATCCCCTGGTCGCGGGCAGCCTGGCCAATCTTTCCGCGATCTCCGTCGACCGGGGCGACTACGCGGGCGCGCTCCAGATCGTCCGCCGCGCGCTGGCCATCTACGAGAAAGCCAACGGCCCCACCCATCCCGACACGATCCGGGCGCGCAACAACCTCGTGGTCTGCTTGGCCAGGACCAACCAGCTCGACGAGGCCGAAAAGTTGGGCAGGGAAACGATCCGCATCAACGAGGCTGCCCTCGGCCCGGATCACCCTCAACTGGGTTCCGCGTTGATGAACCTCGCCGACCTCTACCGCCGCCGCAACCAGCCTGCCGCGGCGGAACCTTTCGCCGCCCGGGCCGAGGGCATCTACCGCCGGGTTTTCGGCCCCGATCATCCCGACGCCGCGCTCGCCATGTCCATCCGCGCCGGTGCCCTCTTCGACCTGGGCCGCCGCGACGAGGCCGTCGCGCTGGCCACGCAGGTCGCCCTTTCTCGCGAGGCCGCGCTCGGCAGCGTGCTCTCCTTCACCACGGAGGCGCAGCGTCTGAGCTTCCAGTCGACCAAGGAGGGAGCCTACTCCCTGCTGGCGACCCTCGGCGCGGCGGAACCGCTTGAAGAGGCTGTCCTGCGCACTAAGGGCGCGGTGCTCGATTCGCTGCTGGAGGATCATCTCGTCGCCCTCGCCAGCGCCGACCCCGCGAAGCATCAGCAGCTCGACGACGCCCGCGCCCAACGCCGGGAACTCACCGACCTCCAGCTCGACACGCCCGACGACCTCGGCGCGGACGCCCTCAAAAAACGCGACGTGCGCAAGCAGGAACTTGCCGCCGGCATCGCGGCCATCGAGGGCAGCATGGCGCGTCAGGTGGCCGGAATCGGCCGCGCCCGGCGTGCGCTCGGGATCACGGTCGCCGAAGTCCGCGCCGCCCTGCCCGGGGACGCGGTGCTCGTGGACTTCGTCCGCTACGCCCACGAACTCGGCCACGATCAGGCGACCGAGGAACGCTACGGCGCGGTGGTGCTCGCGCGCGACGCTGCCCCGAAGTGGGTCCCCCTCGGCGCGGCGGATAAACTGGACGCGCAGATGCAGCTTTACCGCGCCGCCGTCCGGGGAAAATCAGCCGACGCGCTGGCCCTGGAAGAAACCCTCGGCAGCGTGTATCGGCTGGTGTGGGGTCCGCTGGAATCCACCGTGCCCGCGAACGTCGCGCAGGTGTTCATCAGTCCCGACAGCGAACTCAACTTCCTCTCGTTCGCCACGTTGCTCGCGCCGGACGACCGCTTCCTCGCCGAGCACCACCCCATCGCCTACCTCGCCAGCGGACGCGACGTGCTGCCCGCCGCGAACGACGTTGCCGCCGACCACGCCGACCGGCAGAAATCCCTCCTGATCTTTGCCAACCCAAAAATGTCTAACGGTCGCGCTCCGGCCCCCGTCAAGCAGACGCTCACCGCGTCCGCCGCCCCGGTCCTGGCCGGTGAGCGCCTCGTCTACCGCGACCTGCGTCTCGGCCCGTTGCCCGGTGCCGAGACCGAGGCCAACACCCTGGGCCGGTTCGCGGAAAAACGCGGCTGGAAGCGCGAAACCCTCCTCGGCGCCGCCGCCAGCGAACGCCGATTGCTCGCGGTGCGCCGCCCGCACATCCTGCATCTCGCCACGCACGGCTTCTTCCTCCCGCCCCCGGCCCAGGACGCGCTGGACACCCCCGCCTCCAACCCGGCTGCGGGCCGCCCGCCGTCCGTCCAATGGCTCAACCCGATGCGGCGTTCCGGCCTGGCGTTGGCGGGCGCGGGCGACACGCTCGACGCCTGGGCCGCGGGCCAGACGCCGACCACCGACAACGACGGCATCGTCACGGCGGAGGAGGTCTCGACGCTCGATCTCCACGGCACCTGGC
>CAXUHC010000111.1:0-13068 GCA_964250705.1 uncultured Chthoniobacterales bacterium
AGCTGATGAAGGTCGGCGACACGCGGAACTCCTGCGTGACGAGCGCGTCGGTCACTTCCGAGAGCGGCACGATGGAAACCGCGTACTGCTCGACCTTGACCTTCAAGCCCGCTTGCTGCGCGACGTAGCGCAGGGCTTCGAGCAGCGGCAGGCGGCTCATGGTCAGGGTGATGCGGGTGCTGGGCGACGGGCCGGTGCCGACCACGGGAGCCGGGGCCGCGCCGCCTTCGGTCGGCAAACCGGGGATGACCGGCTCCACGGGAGCGACCGCCCGGGCGGCGGGCGCGCCCGAACCGCTGAGCTTGAGGAAGATGTTCACGCCGCGCTGCTCGGGATCGGGATCGGGATCGAGGCGGCGGCTTTCCTGCCGGAGGAACTCCACGGCGTCGGCCACCGTCGTCGAGCGGAACTCGATGTTCGGGATGAGGATGTTCTGGAGCTTGCGCATGAGCGCGCCGTTGCCGGAATCGTCGCGCACCTTGCCGATGTTGCGGCGGCTGTCCGCTTCGTTGCCCTGGCGGCGGACGGGCAAGTCCCAGCCGCGATCCACGTCGCCGAGCATCTTGCCGCGGGTATGGTCGTAGGAGACGGGATCGTAATGCTTGGCGCGGGCAAGATCGACGCGTTCCTGGCCCCGGCGGGCGGCGTCATTGTAAGGATCGATGGCGAGAATCTGCTCGTAACGCTTGTTGGCGAGGTCGTAGCGGCCCGTGTCGTAATAACCCTGGGCGTCCACAAAAAGCTGCTTGACCTGCTGGACGCGGTCGATGAAGCCGGGCGTGACCGTGCGGTTGTAATACTCGGGGTCTTCCAGTTGCTTGAGCATCTTGATGGCCGGCTTGTAGCCCGGGTCGTACTCGGGGCGCAGGATGACCTTGACCGTGGTTTCGGCGTCGACGTAGCGGCCTTCGGTGATGCGCTGGCTGGCCAGCTTCATGGTGGCTTCGAAGAATTTCCCCAAGGCAACCGTGCGGCGGTCGGCGGTGGCGGGCGCGTCGGGCAGTTCGTCGACGGCGTTGCGATACTCGCGCGTGGCGAGGTCGTAGTCCTTGCGGATCACGGCGGAGTCGCCGCGGTTGAGATGATCTTCGGCGTCAGCGGCGTTGCTGGCGGCGCGGGCGCGGGCGCGTTGCACGGTGGCCACGACGCCACGTTGCGCGTGAACGGCGGGCGCCAGACAGGGAAACAGCGAGCCGACGAGAGCGGCCCGGAACAAGGGCGAAGACGGACGGAAACGGATCATAGGAAATAGACGCAGAGCTGGGAGGTCGACGGAGGGGAGGCCACGACTGACAGGCACCGGCCCGGAGGAGGCGCCGCGCGGCAAGAACAGTGTCTAGCGCAAACCTGGAGGCGGCGTCCATCGTAAAAACACTTTTTTTCGCAGGTTTTTTGCAATGACTTCCGGCGAAAAGGCGGAAATGGTCCGCAGATTCCGCAGATTTCAGAGCAGGAAGCGAAATCACCATCTGGTTCCCTCTCCCGTAATCTGCGGAAATCTGCGGAATCTGCGGACCTCTCCGTTTGCACCGCCGGGACGCAGGGTTGATTTCTGCCGAGGGTCGTTCACTTTAGGCGTGGACCAACCACCTGACCGCCCGCCGCCCTTGATCTCCTCTCCCGACGCACTCGCCGCCTTCGTGCCGCACCTCGCTCCCGTCGACCGCGTGGCGGTGGACACCGAAGCCGATAGTCTGCACGTTTACCGGGAAAAGCTCTGCCTGATCCAGGTCAGCTTGCCGAGCGACATCCACGCGCTCATCGACCCGCTGGCTGGGTTTTCGCTGGAGCCGTTTTACGAGGGACTCAAAGGGAAGACCGTCGTGATGCATGGCGTGGACTACGACCTGCGGCTGCTGCGGCGCGCGGGCGGGTACGTCGCCGAATCGGTGTTCGACACGATGCTGGCGGCGCGGCTCATCGGCCGGCGGGAGTTTTCCTATGCGGCGCTGGTCAAGGCGGAGTTCGGCCTCGCGCTGACCAAAGGCTCGCAGAAGGCGAACTGGGCGCGGCGTCCGCTGACCGAGGCGATGGCTTCCTACGCCCAGAACGACACCCGTTACCTGCTGGAAATCGCCGACCGCCTGGAAGGCACGCTGCACCAGTTGGGGCGGTGGGCGTGGTTCGAGCAATCCTGCGCCCGGGCGCTGGCCCAGGCGGGGGTCGAGCGCGAACGCGACACGGAGGATTCCTGGCGGATCAACGGCAGCGGGGTCCTGCGGGGCCGGGCGGCGGCGGCGTTGCGCGAGTTGTGGCATTGGCGCGAGGCGGAGGCCAAGGTCGTGGACCGGCCCACGTTCCACGTCCTGCGCAACGAGGACCTGCTCACAGCGGCCAAGGCGTTCGCCGCCGGGGAGAAGCCGCACTTCGAGCATCTGCGGGCCGGACGGCGGGCGCGTTTCTACGAGGCCGCCGAACGCGCGTTGGCCCTGGCCGAGGACGCCTGGCCGGTGTTCACCAAACGCAAGGGAACGCGTTGGACCGCCGAGGAGGAAAAGCGCGCCGAGGCGTTGCGCAAGCAGCGGGACCGCGTGGGGGAGGAACTCGACCTGGACCCGTCGATCATCGCGCCGCGCGCCACGCTCGAAGCGGTGGCCGCCCGGCCCGACTCCGCGGCGGAACTGCTGATGCCCTGGCAGCGGGAGTTGCTCGGGCTGACGGAACAAGGGTAGGGAGGAGCGTCCCTGCTCCTCCCCGTTTTGCGCGATGGCGCGTGGAAACCGGAGGGGCGGCGGCGCGAGCAGGTAAACGCCCTCTGCTTTCGGTGCGATCCGCTCACGCAGCTTTCTCTATACGTTCCACGCACATCGGGTGAATAAGGGAGGAGCGGGGACGCTCCGCCCTACCAGGACCCAGATTTCAAAATTTCCGCAACCCGATGGTTGCCGCCGGGTTTGCATCGTCACAGAAACACCACCCTACCCCATGAAAATATCCCTCCGTTTGCCGTTTGCTCTTTTGACCGTTTGCGCCGCTCTCCCCGCCGCCGGACTGCGGGCGCAGGCCCCGGCTGCCGCCGCGACGCCTTCCGTGTCCGCCCCGGCCAAAGCCGCCCCCGCGGACGACGCCGAGGAAAACGAGGGCAAGATGCGCTCCCGGGCCATGTCCAACCTGACGCCGGAGGAACAGGGCAAACTGCGTGCCGCCCAGAAGGCGGCGATGCAGGACCCGGCGGTCAAGGCCGCCGAGGCGACGCGTTCCACGGATAAAAAAGGCTACCGCCAGGCGCTGAAAGCCGCGATGATCCGAGCCGATGCCAGCGTCGGGCCGATCCTTGAAAAGCTGCGCGACGCCAAACCACGCAAGAAAGACCTCGCCAATTAAGCAGGCCGCGACGCGGCGTTCGTCACCCGGGTAGGGACGGCTCTCGAGCCGGTCCTTATTTGTCCGGGTAACCGTTTCCGTAAAGGGATGCCCCCCGGAAACAGGAGGGACCGGCTCCGGAAAGCCGTCCCTGCCTTTCTCAACCTACGGTGCTACCGGCGTGGGCGCCGGTGCCGCTGCATCGGGCGCCGCCGGTGCGGGCGCGGCTGCATCCGGTGCCGCGGGCGCTCCCGTGCCCGTGGCGGCGGGCGGATCCACCGGGACGGGCGGCGCGCCGCTGGTATCAGTGGCCTGGGCCGGCACCGGGGCACCGGCACCGACCGGAGCGGGCGACGTGCCTGCCGGCAGCCCCGACGCAGGCGGCGCGGGCGGGCGGCTCCGCGTGCCGGGAACCACGGTCGGCGCGCTGCCCGCGCTGACCCCCGTCGTCGCTTCCGCCTCGCGGCGGCGCTCGTAGTCGTGCCACGGGCCGCTGTCGGCCATCGAGGTGTTGTAAAGTTCGCGGCGATTGGCGGGATTGGCGCAGGAACTGAGCACGAGCGTCAGTGACACCAGCGCCAGGGGAGCAAGGGACGGGAGGAATTTCACCCCGCCACCCCAACAAAATCCCGCCGGGTTGTCAATCATCACGCGCGAGGAAATTTGAGCTTTCGGCAACCCGCGTCTATCCTACCGCCGCCAACCTCTGCCGCACCGACCCTTTTTTCCGATGAAAAGCTTCTTCAAAATCGTCTTCGGGACGTTTCTCGCCCTCGTCCTCTTCACCGTCTGCGTCGTGCTGCTGGGCATCGCCGGAGTCGTGGCCACCGTGCGCCTGAGCCACAACCAGAAGCAGCCCACCATCGAAAAAGGCTCCTACCTCGTGCTGGACATGTCGGTCAACGTCGCGGACACCCCCCCGCCCTCTGAGGGTGAACAGTTTGTCGGACGCGTGTTCGGCGGCAGCCGCGAGGACACCGTTTCCCTGCGCGCGCTGCTCGGCGCGATCAACGCTGCCAAGGCCGACGAACGCATCGCGGGGATTTTCCTGACCGGCAGCTTCGAGCCGCAGGGCTACGGCTCCGGGTTCGCCGCGCTCAAGGAAGTGCGCGAGGCCCTGCAATCCTTCCGCGACGCCCCGGCGCACAAGCCCGTCACGGCCTACCTCGTCGCCCCGAGCAAGCGCGACTATTACCTCGCGTCGGTGGCAAACCGCATCTACCTCAACCCCTTCGGCGAAATGGACCTCGCCGGGTTCGCCAGCGAACCGACCTTTTACAAGGGCGCGCTGGATAAATACGGGATCGGCGTGCAGGTCACGCGCGTGGGCAAATACAAGTCCTACGTCGAGCCGTTCATCCTCCAGAAGATGAGCCCCGAGAACCGCGAGCAGACTTCCAAGCTGCTCGGCGACCTGTGGACCGAGTTCAAGGCCGGGATCGAACAGGACCGCAAAATCCCGGCGGCCCAGCTCCAGGCGCTCGCCGACCAGCACGGCCTCATCAACGCCGAAATCGCCAAGCAGAGCGGGTTGGTCAACGATCTCGCTTACCTGCCCGACGTGCTCGAAACGCTCCGCCGGCAGACCGGCGACAGCGCCGAAACCCTCGCCGACCGGCACACCTTCAAACAGGTCGGTCTGTCCACCTACATCAAGCAGACCGTGGGCAAGCCGCAGACGACGGAGATCACCTTGTCCAACCTGAACGACAAGGCGGCGAAGCTGGCCATCGTGTACGCCGAGGGCGACATCGTGGACGGCGAGGGCGACGGCAGCGGGTACGTCGGCGGCGACCGCTTCGCGCGGGCCATCCGGCGGCTGCGCAACGATCCGGGCGTCAAGGGCATCGTCCTGCGGGTCAACAGCCCCGGCGGCAGCGGACTGGCCAGCGAGGTCATCCAGCGCGAACTGCTGCTGACCCGCGAGGCGGGCAAGCCGGTTGTCGTGAGCATGGGCACGGTCGCGGCGTCGGGCGGCTACTACATCGCCACGGCGGCGGACCGGGTGTTCGCCGAGCCGAACACGATCACCGGCTCCATCGGCGTGTTCGGCATCTTGCCCAACATCCAGGGCATCGCCAGCAACAACGGGATCACGTTCGATGGCGTGAAGACGGGCAAATTCGCCGACCTGTTCACGGTCTCGCGGCCCAAGACGCCCGAGGAACTCAACGTGATCCAGACCCTGGTCGATCAGTTTTATGGCCGGTTCAAGGACCGCGTGGCCACCGGGCGCAAGCTGACGGTGGAGCAGGTCGAGGAGATCGCGCAGGGCCGGGTGTGGTCGGGCGAGGAAGCCATCAAGATCGGTTTGGTGGACGAGATCGGCGGGTTGGACAAGGCGCTGGCGTTCGCCAGGGGCAAGGCCGGGCTGCCGGGCAACGCGAAAATCGTCGAATACCCCGCGCCGCGCGAGTTGGGCGAGGCGTTGGCCGAGTTGTTTGGCGGCGAAAAGAGGCCGCTGGCGTCGTCGCAGAACAGTCATTTCCTGAAGATTCCCGCGCACGCCGGGCCGCTCGCGCGGCAGATCGGCGACATGCAGGAAGACCTGGAATCGCTCAGCCGGTTCAACGATCCGTCGGGCGTGTACGCCCGGCTGCCGTTTGATCTACGGGTGAAGTAATGCTGGTCTGGTCATCGGAGCGGCATTCCAGGGTAGGGAGGAGCGTCCCCGCTCCTCCCTACCCTGGAATGCCGGCTGGCGCGACGCGCTCCGTGACTTTCACGTTGGAGGGTCAGCGTTTGGGCGGCACGCCGTTGAAGTTGTCGGCGATGACCAGGCTCGTCAAATCATCCCTGGTCGGCTGGCGGCGCGCCGCCAGCGCGGGCCGTGGGTGCTCGCCGCCGCCCGCCGGGTCGAAGCTCGTGACCGCGTAGTCAAACATCCGGCAGACCCCGCCGATGTAAACGTTGTCGATCTGGACGTGGTAAGTTTCGTCCGCCGTGCGGCTGACCGCGTTGCCCGGCAGCGTCCAGACCACCGTGTTGTTGCCAACGATGGTGCCGGTGCCGTCCGCGCGGGTCTGGAAACGGACCTTCTCGCGGACCGACCCGACCGGCGCGCCGTGCTTGGTGACGCGCACCGTCGCCAGGTGAAAATCGGCGTTGGCGTAGGAATACGACCAGCGGTCGTAAACGAGCGGCGCGGGGACGAACCCGGCGGGCGGCCAGGCGGCGGAGGGCGGCGCGTTGTCCGCCGCGAGCGCGGGGCCGCCGATGTAGGTGACGTTTGCGCCGGGGTGGTCCGGGCCGTTGGCGGGGATGACGCCGGTGCCCATGACGCTGGCGGCGTTGTAGAGGAGCCAGCGGCGGTGGCCGACGCAGGCGTTCTCGCGGCCGAAATCGGAGATGTAGCGGTCAATCGCCGCCGCACCGGCGTCGGCGTGCCAGTTGAGGTCGAGGTTGGAATGCGCGGCGGTGTCGGCGGCGGCGGGCGTGTAGAATTTCCAGTCCGTGGCCGGGGTGTGGGAAACCATGCGCTGGGCAGACATCATCAGCGCGGTTTGCTGGCAGCGGGCGTTGGCTTCGTCGCTGAAAACGATGTTGCCCGGCAGGCCGGTCATCGCGCGGTAGTAGTTGATGCGCCGCAGCGTGGCCCGGCGGTATTCGGCGTCCAGCGTGCCGGGAGTGCCTGTTTCGACGTTGCCGGTCCACCGGGCGGGAACCACCGCGCCGGGGCGGTAGTAGAGCCGGTACAAACTGGCGACCTGGGCGCGGTTCGTCGTATCGACCGGCGGCACGTCGGCCACCTGCGCCAGGGCCGACGCCGCAAAAAAGGTCGCCGCCAGGAAAAACAGCCCGCCCGTAGCCGGGAAAAAGTTGGAGGAAGCACGATGCATCCGGCGTGGGTGTAGGTGGTTCTCCCGGGGCCGTCAACGTCGCTTGCAAAGTAAATAAGCGACAAAATGGCAGCACTTAAACTGCCACTTTTCCCGGTGAACGCATGGAACAGCGCCGAAGAGCATAACCCGTGCCTTCTTGGGAATTTTGCCCGTGAACGTCCCGGCTACACTGAACCCGGCAGCAAAATTCTGCGCTGACCCAATCCAAAGGTCGATTTCCTATCAGATGTGCGTCTCAGAGTGAGACAATTTTCTCAGGGATGGGGTAAATTCCCCATGAAACCGCGTGCCAATCGCTTAGAGCGCGTCTCGATTGGGTAAGCCTGCGGGCTGTAGCCACGGCGCTCTGTCGCCGTGTCTGGGGTCCCGTGCGGGACACAGCGACAGAGCGCCGTGGCTACAGCCGGAACTCGCCGCTCATTCCTTCGGGACAGCACCCTAAACCGGGACCGTTTCGGCGCTTTCCAGGTCGAATTGGAACTCGCTCAAACGCCGGTAGAGACCGTCTTTGTGGTTGAGCAGGTCGGCGTGCGTGCCGTGTTCAACCACGCTGCCGTCGCGGATGACCACGATGCGGTCCGCCTCGCGCACGGTCGCCAGACGATGCGCGATGATGAAGCTCGTGCGTCCGCGCATGAGCACGTCGAGCGCGTCCTGCACCAACCGCTCGCTCTCGGAATCCAGCGCGCTAGTCGCTTCGTCGAGGATCAGGATGGCCGGGTCTTTCAGGATGGCCCGGGCGATGGCGACCCGCTGGCGCTGGCCGCCGGAGAGCTTGACGCCGCGCTCGCCCACGACCGTGCCGTAGCCCTCGGGGAAACCGGCGACGAAATCGTGCGCGTTGGCCTGCCGGGCGGCGGCCTCGATCTCCGCCTGGGTCGCGCCGGGTTTGCCGTAGGCGATGTTTTCCGCGATGGTTCCGCCGAAGAGGAGGACTTCTTGCGGCACGACGGCCATCTGGGCGCGGAGTTCGCGCAAGGGGTAATCCGTGGCCGGGCGTCCGTCGAGCCGGATGGTCCCGCGCTCCGGGTCGTAGAAGCGCAGGAGCAGCGCGACCAGCGTGGACTTGCCCGCGCCGCTGGGGCCGACCAACGCGACGCGTTCGCCGGGCAGCGCGTGGAGCGACAAATCCTTGAGCACCTGCACCTCGGGCCGGGACGGGTAGCGGAAATCGACGTTTTCAAAGGCTACCTCGCCCCGGAAGCGGAGAAAGGCTGAAGGCTGAAGGATGAAGGATGAAGGATGGGAAGAAGGCACGGAGCGTCCGTCCGTCCGGAAGATGATGGGCGTCTGCGCGGAGAGCGGCACGACCGGCTCGGGTTCCTCGGCGAGCAGCTCGCGCACGCGGGAGGTCGCGCCGACCGTTTTCTGGATCTGGCCGTACAGGTCGGCGAACGAACCGACCGCGCCCGCGACGAACGACGTGTAGATCGTGAATCGCGTCATGTCGCCGATGCTCAGTTTGCCCTGCTGGAGCAGCGTGCACCCGTACCACATGACCACCACGATGGCCCCGAAGATCGCCAGGATGATGAACGCCACCAGCCCCGCCCGCAGGCGCGCGCCGCGCAGGATGGCGACCAGGAACTCTTCGATGCTCGACGAGTAGCGCGCGATCTCGAAGGTCTCGTTGGCAAACGCCTTGACGTTGGCGATGCCCTGGAGCGTTTCCTCGACGACGGTGTTGGACTCGGCCAGCTTGTCCTGCGCGAGCCGGGACACGGTGCGCAGGCGTTTGCCGATGACGATGGCCACCACGATGATCGGCGGGAAGCAGGACAGCATGACGAGGGTGAGGCGTCCGCTGGTGAAGATGATGAAGCTCAGGCTGCCGATCAGGAGCGTCGTCTGGCGCAGGAACTGGGGGGTCGCGCCGGTGAGGGTGTCTTCGATCTGGGTGAGGTCGGCGGAGATGCGGCTGGCGAGTTCGCCCACGCGCCGCTGGGCGAAGAAGCTCATGGGTAGGGCGATCAGGCGCGAGTAGGTGTCGCGCCGAATGTTGACAAGCGCCTTTTCGCCAACCTCGTTGAACCAGATGACCTGGATGTACCCGAAGCCCGATTGCAGCAGCAGTTGGCAGATGAGCAGGCCGAGCACTTGGTTGAGGGTGATGCCGTGCATGAGGGCGTCGGCCCAACTGTGCGCGCCGCCGGTGGCTACCGCGGACATCCCGGGGATGCCGGCGGTGAGCGCGGCCATGCGGCCCGGCCCGAGCGCGGCGTTGAAAAGGCTGCCGATCAGGAACGGGAACATCAACCCCAGGCAGGAGGAACAGACCAATGCCCCCATCGCCGCGAGGAACTTGCCCTTGTAAGGCAGCAGGTAGGCGAAGAGCCGCGCGGCCTGGCGGAGGGTTTCTTTGTTGACGGGGACCTTGGGCGGGGCGTCGTGGGCGGTCACGACGTTGGAGACGGCATCGGGCATGTCGGGGGAAACAGTAGGAAGGAAACGCGGGAATGCAAAATGGACCAAGCGAAGGAGCGGAAGGCCACTGATCGCGCGTCCCTTCGCAAGAACTCTACGACGGGAGGTTGCTTCACGGTGCCCGCGGGCATGCACCGGGACGAATTTCCCGGTCTGCCGCCGCGCGCCCGGGCCTCGGGTGCGGATGCTCGACCCGGCGCCACGGACCGGCCTGGAGAGCCGTCAGAACCTTTTACGAGGAAAACGCCCGGACCGGCGTGAGCACGAACGGCTTGATCCGCACCGGGCGCATCTCGGTCTCCTGCTTGCCCGCGCAACGCACGCACCAGTGCTGCTTCGAGCGGTCGAGACGTTTCCGCTCGCCGCAGCGGTCGCACACGAAGACTTCCGTTTTCACAGTTCCGCCCCCTCGGTGGCGAGCGGGGGAGCGGGCAGCGACCCCGCCAGCGAGGCCAGCCCGGTGTACTCTTTGACGCCCTCGCAGCTGGTCGTCTCGACCAGGCCCCGCTGCACGAGTTCCTGGAGTTTCTCGTACAGGCGCAGCCGCAGCATGTCCTCGCCGCCGCTGGCGAGCTTGCGCGCGCGCAGGTTGGCGTGGACCAGGGTGAACAGCGGCTTGAACGCGAACCCGGTCTTCCCGCAGAGGATCACCGCCAGTTCTTCGGCTAGAACGTCCGGACCCCGCCGTGAAAAGCTGCCGCCGTATCGTTTAGCCATCGGGGACTGTCTCATCATCGGCGGGAGATAGCGAACGCAACGGCACTTTTAGTTTGCCGGTGGCCGGCGGCGCGCCCGGTCGCCGCTACAGCCGGAAGTTGCCGGGAATGCGTCTTTACGGTTGCCGATGGCTTTCCCCGCTTCCGCCGACATCCCCCCCTGCCCTCCGCGCGGGCACCGGCGGGGCGCACCGGCAACTCGGGCGGGTGTGGGTCGAGTCGGCGCTCGGTCAGGGAGCGACTTTCTTTTTCACCCTGCGCTAAGGACGGAAATCATCCGCAGATTCCGCAGATTTCCGCAGATTCCGGATAGGGGTTAAAAAGAATCTTCCCGCGCCTCCTCCTAATCTGCGAAAATCTGCGTAATCTGCGGATGATGTTCTCTACTTTGTCGGCGGTCTAACGCCCCACCACTCGTCAAAACGCCGTGAGCCTGCCCACCCGCAAAATCCTGATCGTCGACGACAGCCCCGAAGACCGGGAAATGAAGATGGGCGCGCAGGATGATCTGGTCAAAAACCGGCTCAACCCCGAGGCGCTCCGCCGCGCGCTCGACACTGCCGTCTACAAGGCCGACCCCGACCGCCTGCTGGCCGGGGAGCGCGCGGCCCTCGAGTCAACCCCGGCGGAGGCGGTGTCGTGGTCGGTGCTGATCGTGGAGGATCACGCGGACAGCGCGCGGGTGCTGATGCTGCTGATGCGCCGCCGGGGGTACCGGGCGTTTCACGCCGGAAGCGTGGCGGAAGCGGTGGCCCTGTACCAGAGCGAGCCGGTTGATCTGGTGGTGAGCGACCTGGGACTACCCGACGGCAACGGCGTGGAATTGATCAGGCGTTTGCAGGCGATCCGGCCCGTGCCGAGCATCGTGCTGAGCGGCCACGGCGAAGCGGACGCGCTGGCGGACAGCGAGGAAGCGGGGGTGCGGGAACACCTCATCAAGCCGGTGGAATGGTCCCGGCTGGAAGCGGCGATCCAGCGGGTGCTGCGTCCGTGACCTCCCCCAAGGTAGGGACGGCTCTCCGAGCCGGTCCCTGACTTCCCGTGATTCCCCGTGCGCTGGTCCCGCTTTTGCGGAGTGTTTTGGGCCGGCGGGAGGGGCGGGGGTCACTCGTTGCGCAACGCGATCATGGGATCGACCTTCATCGCCCGCCGGGCCGGCAGCCAGCAGGCCAGGGCTGCCGAGGCCACCAGCACGCTGGCCACGACCCCGAGGGTCAGCGCGTCGCTGCCGCCCACCCCGAAAAGAACGCTCTGCAACAACCGGCCCGCGACCAGCGCGCCGACCGATCCCAGCCCTAACCCGATGCCGACCAACCCCGCCCCCTGGCGCATCACCAGGCCCAACAAGGCGGAGCGTTGCGCCCCCAGCGCCAGCCGGATGCCCAGCTCGCGCGTGCGCTGGGTGACGCTCAACGCCATCACCCCGTAGAGCCCGATGCTCGCCAGCGCCAGCGCCAGCACGGCAAACGTCCCCAGGAGCACCATCGTCAACCGCCGCGACGCCTGGCTGGCGGCGATGTTTGCCTCCATCGTGTGCACGTCGGAAATCGGCAGCTCGGGATCGACCGCCAGCACCGCCTGGCGCACGGACTCCGTCAGCCCCAGCGGGTCGCCGGCGGGCGCGCGCACGACGAGCGTGAGGGCGCGCTGGTCCGACTGGTTCACGCTCAGGGTCATCTGCGCCATCCTTTCCGAGCGCGGGTCGCTCCCCGGCGTCAGGTTGCAAACGTGGCCGACCACGCCGACGACCGTCAGGGGCGGGGCCTGCTCTCCAGGGGCGGCCTGGTTGTCGTCGATGTGTTTGCCGATGGGGTCCTGGCCGGGGAAATACGTGCGCGCGAACACGTCGTCGATGATGACGGAGCGGGGCCGTCCGGCGACTTCCCGCGCGTCGAACTCCCGCCCCTGCAAAAGCGGGATGCCCATCGTCCGGAAGTAGCCGGCGGAGACTTGGTTCATCGCCGCCTCGGGCTGCTTGCCGGGCGGGTCGGCGGGCGTGCCGGTGACGTGGAAGTTGCTGGCCCAATCCACCCCGCCGAAAGGCTCGCACATGCCGATGGCGGCGGACTCGACGCCCGGCAGCGCCCGCACGCGCTCTAGGAGCCGGTCGTCGAAAGCCGGGACGGCTGCCTGGGGGTACTTCGCGACGGGGAGCGAGACCGACAGCAGCAAGAGGTGGTCGCGCCGGAAGCCCAGCGGCGCGCTCTGCAGGCGCCAGAAGCTTTTGAGCGTCAGCGCCGCCGCCGCCAGCAGCGCCATCGCCAGCGCCACCTGCGCGACGACCAGGCCCGACCTGGCCCTCTGTTGGGCCGCGCCGCCCGTGCCGCCGCGCGCGCTGCCCGCGTGCAGGGCGGCGGCCATCGCCGCGACCCCCGAGATCCGCCACGCGGGCCAGACCCCCGCCAGCAGGCCCGTCGCCAGCGCCACCGCCGTCGTGAAAGCCAGCGCGAGGAAATCCAGGCGCACCTCGTTGAAACGCGGCACGTTGCCGGGACCGAGCGCGACGATGGCGTCCGTCGCCCACAGCGCCACCAGCAGCGCCGCCACGCCGCCGCACGCGCCCAGCAGCGCGCTTTCGGTGAGCATCTGCCGCATCAGCCGCCCGCGCCCCGCGCCGAGCGCCGCCCGCACGGCGAGTTCCCGCTGCCGGCCGCAAGCGCGGGCGAGCAGCAGGTTGGCCACGTTCGCGCAGGCGATGAGCAGCACGCAGCTCACCGCGCCGAGCAGCAGGTAAAGGCTCTCGCGGTAGCTCCCAACCGAGGCATCGAGCAGCGTGCGGACGG